>CAZAEP010000069.1:0-10974 GCA_964484045.1 uncultured Sphingomonadales bacterium | reverse complement strand
ATGGCGCCGTTTGCGATCCTGTTCGAGGATCGCTTTCCGGCCTCAGTGCATTGAGGCCGGAAAGCGTGTCGCCCATGGCGCTACTTACACGGACGATTCGGACACCCCCAGAAGGCGTCCGCAAAAGGCAGCAAGATGACAGGTCGTGGACGCGCTTCCGGCAGCGAACTCTTCTGCCACGGCATCGACGCCGCCGGCCCGGAGACCGGAGGCGTGCTTCCTGCATTCGGGACAAGGCTCCACCTGCATCCCCCCTGCATCCCCCCTGCGTCCCCCTGTGTCCCGGAGCGTTCACGTCCCCGCCCATCCTCCGGGTCGGCGGGCGTTGTCCTGCCCGCGGCAAGGGTTGGAATGCCGGCAAGATCGCCCGTGCGGCGTTGCGCCGGGACGATTTCGCTTGCTATCGCCGCGCAATCATGGTCCTGTGCGGCCGTCGGCGCCCGCGTAGAAGATGATCACATCATCAGCGGCACCCGGCATCAGGCCATCGGTCTTGACGATCCCTTCCGATCGCAATGATCCCTGGCGTGACGCGTGCCCTCGGGCACATCCATCCCGGCGGCTGATCTACGCAAGCTTCCAGAACAGAAAACGCCGTCGTGCGCCGCTGCCCTTTCGGGTCCGGCCGGCCGACGGCCGACGAAAGAACTCCCTTGAAACAGTTTTCCACGCTCGGCCTTGCCGAGCCTCTCCTTCGCGCCCTTGCCGCCGAAGGCTACACCACACCCACCCCCATCCAGGCGCGCGCCATTCCGCCCCTGCTGGCCGGTGATGACGTTCTCGGCATCGCACAGACGGGCACCGGCAAGACCGCCGCCTTCGTGCTGCCGCTGCTTGACCGACTCACGGGTCGACGCCAACGCCCCGCCGGGCGCGCCTGCGGCGCTCTGATCCTCACGCCGACGCGCGAGCTGGCAAGCCAGATCGCCGATGCCATCCGCAATTACGGCCGCTTCCTGCGACCCTCGGTGGCGGTGATCGTCGGCGGGGCCCGGCCGGGTCCGCAGATCCGCGCCCTCGCGGCGGGTGTCGATATCGTGGTCGCCACGCCCGGCCGCCTGCTCGATCACATGAACACGGGCGCCATCCGCCTTCAGGAGACCACTGCGGTGGTCCTCGACGAGGCCGATCAGATGCTCGATCTCGGCTTCCTGCCGCCGATCCGTCGCATCCTCGCGACCTTGCCGAAGGTGCGCCAGACCGTGCTCATGTCGGCAACCATGCCGAAGGCGATCCGGGCGCTCGCCCGTGATTTCCAGAGCCGTCCGGTGGAGATCACGGTGGCGCCGGCGGCGACGCCGGTGGCGCGCATCGTGCAGCGCGTGATCGATGTCGAGAAGGCGGCGAAACGCCGCGTTCTGACCGCACTTCTGGGCGATGGCGAGGTGACCCGGGCGATCGTCTTCACACGCACCAAACGCGGCGCCGACAAGCTGCATCTGCATCTCAAAAAGGCCGGGCTCGCCGCCGGCACGATCCATGGCGACAAGAGCCAGGGCCAGCGCGAACGGGCGCTTCACGCCTTCCGCTCCGGACGGACGGTGGTCCTCGTCGCCACCGACGTCGCGGCCCGCGGCATCGACATCGACGATATCAGCCATGTCGTCAATTTCGAGATGCCGCATGTCGCCGAATCCTATGTCCACCGCATCGGGCGGACGGCCCGCGCCGGACGCGCCGGGGTCGCGATTTCGCTCTGTGATCCGAGCGAGCGCGGGCTCCTGCGCGATATCGAACGCCTCATCGGCGCTCCGCTCGATCGTCAAGTCGAAGCGGCCGGCGGTGGCTTCGAGAGCGCCCCGCCGCGGTCGCCGGCGGTGCCTTCCGCGTCCCGTTCGCGGGGTACGAAAAACGGCGCTCGCAAACGGCGGCGGCGCGGCGCCGGAAACGGCCAGGCCGGCGGGGGGCGCAGACGCGCACCCCCGACCGCGGCCCACCGCGCCTGACATCCGGCCATCGCCGCCACGGACACCGTCCTCGGAGCACTTCGGAGCGAATGGGGCCGCATCACTCCTCCCGCAGCGCCTGCGCCGGCGCGATGCGGGCGACGCGGACCGCCTCCGTCGCCACCACACCGAGCGCGACGAGCGCGGCCAGCACGAGCGCCATGAGATATGGCGTGGCTGTATGCGCGATCCGCTCGGGATATTGCGCGAGCCAGCGCGCACTGACGAGGGAGGCCGTCGTCGCTCCGATCAGGCCGCCGGCGGCAACGAGTGCGAGATGATGCCCGAGGATACGGTTGAGCAGTTGTGGCGTCGAGGCGCCGAAAACGCGCCGCAGCGCCATTTCGCGCGCACGCCGCTGTGCCGAGAAGGCGGCGATGCCGTAGATGCCGACCGCGGCAAGGGCGACGGCGAGCGCGGCGAAGACGGCGAGTATCCGCCCTTGCGCCTGTTCGGATGCGGTGAGGGTGGCCAGCCGCTCGTCCACATGGAAGGCGTGGAACGGCACCTCGGGGAGCAACTCCCGCCATACGTCCCCGATCGCGGCCATCGCCTGCGCGGGCGCGAGGCCGCGATAGCGGATCGTGGCCAGATGGAAGCCCTCCGGTGCATACAGGTAATATGTGGGCCGCGGCGGCTCGCCGAGGATCGGGCCGAAGCGCATATTCGGCACCACGCCGACGATACGGGCGGGCGCATTGCCTCTTGGGAAGCGCACCTCCTTGTCGATCGCGGCCTGTGGGCTCTGAAATCCCAGGGCGCGCACGGCGGCCGCATTCAAGAGGATGTTGACGGGCCTTCCGGAGCCGGCCCCCATGGACGTGTCGTCCGCCGCGATCTTGCGCGTGAGCAGACGGCCGGCGAGCGGTCGGACGCCGAGGGTCTCGAAAAAGCCGAAATCGACCTCGACCTGCTCGACCGTGACCTTGAACGTCTGTCCCTCGCCGGGATGGCGCAGCGTCTCGGACTTCACGCCGCTCGTCGCTCCCGGCGCATTCCAGGACATCGCCGCCGAGGTGACGCCGGGCAGCGCGGCGATGCGTTCGAGAAGCGTCTGCCGGACGGCCCTGACCCGGTCGTTGCCGAGACTCCCGACGACGATCAGTCCCTTGGGGTCGTAGCCCAGATTCGCCCGACGCAGATGCCGCGCCTGTTCCAGGATGATCGTCGTCGAGGCTATGAGCCCGGTCGAGACCGCGAACTGCAGAAGAACGAAACCGGTGCGCAGCCAGTGGTTGCCGCCCCATCCGGCGGCGCCGGCATCGGCGAACAGACGCGACGGGCGAAAGCGTGCCATCAGCAGCGCCGGATAGGTGCCGGCGGCCAATCCGGTCAGGAGCGTCAGACCGGCGACCAGCAGAAGCCCGCGTGTGGACCAGACGCTGGCGGTCGCAAAATCCATCCCGATGACATCGCCGACGCGCGGCAGCACCATCTGCACAATGGCGACGGCGAGTACGCCGGCGAGGGCGACGGTGAGGATCGACTCGGCGAAATAGCCGCGCGCAAGCTCGCTCCGCGAAGCGCCGAAGACGCGTCTCAAGGCCACCTCGCGCGTCCGTCGCATGGCGATCGCAGTGGCGAGATTGACGTAGTTGACCACTGCCATGACGAGGACCAGCAAGGCGATCAGAGAAAGGGCGAGGAGAAGCATCGGATCGCCGGGCGGCGTCGCGCTGATTCCCCGACGCTCCTTGGCGGCAAAATGAATCTGCGGCAGGGGCAGCAACGAGATCTCGGCGGAAAAGCCGTACTCCGCGCCGATCTGTGCGCGAACGCGGCGCGCGACCTCTTCGTTTATCCGCGCCTCGAGGTCGGCGATGTCGGTGTCCGGCGCGAGCCGCAGATAGATCAGGGGTCCGACATTGCCCCAGGAGGCGAAGGTGTTCGGCTCGTGGAAATCGCTCTCTTCGAGGCGTGCGAAGATCTGGCTTGAGAGGTGCGTATTCGACGGCAGGTCCGCGAGCACGGCCCGGACGCGATAGACATATTCCCTGCCGGCGATGGTCATACGGATCGTCCGCCCCAAGGCGTCCTTCGTGCCGAGGAGTCTTTGTGCCGCTTCTTCCGTCAGCACGAGCGCGCGCAGGTCCGCCAGAGCCGCGCCGGGCGAGCCGCTGCGTACCGGCAGGTCGAAGAGATCGAAGAAATTCGTATCGACGAAAGCGATGCGCGCGCCGCGCGGCGTGACGTCGCCGTCCACGCGCAACAACAGGTTGCGGGAGAACAGGCGCGTGACCGCGCGCACCTCCGGATAGTTCTTCTCGACCAAGGACTTGAGCGGATTCGGTCCGGGACCCAGAAGAACCGGATCCCGTCCCGCGAGATGCCATGTCGTTGTCGCGAGATAGAGCTCGTCGGCATGCGGAATCCAGCGATCATAGGAGGTTTCATTCAGCACGAAGAGACCGATCACGAACGCCGCGGCCATCGCGATGGCAAGTCCGAGCAGATTGATGGCGGTGAGCCAGAAATTCCGCGCCACGGTGCGTAGGCCGAGTTTCAGGGACAGTATCATTTGGCGACCCTCTATCTCTACCGGCGATCGTTTGCGATGACGTGCCGGGAAAAGCAATCTTTGTGCCGGATGGAAAAGCAAGGACTTTCAAGGCTGTTGCTCCATCTCGCCAATACTGAATCGCACGATTTCGAACACCGGTGTCCGATTTCGGACAGTCTCGGCGCAGCAAGCGCGAAATCGGTTGATCTCGCAAACGGGCGTTCAGCCGGCGCTGCCGGTGGATGGCGGGGTCTTTCCCGCCCTCGACGGGCGCGCCGCACCTCACGCCGCCCCTGACGTCCGGCTCCAGCGCCGGTGAGCCAAGGGAGGACGCCGGTCAGGGGCGGCCAGGAAAGCGCCGGAGATGCCGGCACAGGGCCCGGGGCGCATGGCGCCAACGCCGCCGGTGATAGGCGAGCCAGGGGCCGGGATCCGTCCACCGCCAGAGAGCGTCGTGAAGCGGAGGCAACCCTTTCGGCGGCGGCTTCCAACCGCCCGCCATCGCCAGATGCGCGCGCAGGAGCGGGTCGAGCCAGCCCCGTGGCGGCACCTCGCGCGGCGGCGGCGCGTCCTGCCCGGTGGCAAAGGCGTACCAGGCAAGAGGCAGATCGACGCCGTTGAGGACCGCGATCTCGGACTGCGCATTGACCCGGCACACCGTGGGCTCGATGCCGAAGATCTCTCCCGAAGGCGCCCGTTTGAACTCCACGCTGCCGATGCCGAAGAAGCCGTTTGCGCGGAAGAAACATTCCGTCAGGGCGCGGATCCTTTCGGCGACGTCGGCCGGCGCCGGAACACAGGCCACGGTGTTGCCGGTCCCCACCGGCCAGCTTGCGAGCTTGCGGCCGACGAAGCTCCGCACGAGCCTGCCGCCCCGCTCGGCGACCGCGAGGCAGAAGAAGATTTCCGTGTCCGGACCGGGAATGTATTCCTGCACCACGGCCCGCGGCACCAACACGCTCATTTTTCGCATCAGTTCGAGCGCTTCAGCGGCCGAATGAACGATATAGGCCTTGCGGAAGCGGCGCAGGAAACCGGGCGGCTTCGTGCCCGGTTTGAGGATTGCCGGGTAGTGCAGTCCCTCAAGCGGCGCCGGATTGTCGGTGACGGAGACGGTCACCGTCCGCGGCACGCCGATGCCGGCACGCGTGAAGCAGGGTCCGAGCGCCGCCTTGTCCATGAGCCGGTCAAGCACGTCCGCGTCCGGCAGCAGCCCGGACAGGCCGTATCCGAGCGTCCTGCGGTTCTCCGAGAGAAGCCGGACGAGAAGGTCCTCGGTGGGCAGGATGACGGGCGCGGCGCCGGCGCGATCGGCGATCTCCCGGAGATGCGCCGCGAGGCTGTCCGCGTCCAGCGAGGCCACGAGGCGGGATGTCGCAAAGCGTGTCGCCAGCGCCAGGTTCCGCGCATTCCGGGAAAGAACCCAACAGCGTATGCCGTGCCGCGCAAGCGAGCGCACGACTCCGAGCGCGCTGAGTGCGAAACCGGCGATGACCACCGACGGTCGGGTCCTGTCGAGCGACCGCATCATTGCGGACAAGCGTATAAGAGGCCGGGAGCAGCATCAACTCTTCGTGGTGATTGCACGGAAAACGGCGACGGCGCTGCCCGTCGACGATCGCTGGCATCGTGATGCCGGACCGCGGGGGAGGTCGGACTCGCCGCGCTCGGGTCTGACCCGCTCCGTGACGATCCCCCTGCCGCTGCGCCGCATGGAGCACGGATGTTGACCGCGTCTGGCGCGCTCTCCGCGGTCTCCCCCTCGGCGCAAGGCTTCGTCAAGGCGCGTTGAGCCAAGCCTTGATCTGGGTAACCGCCGGCGTATCCCAGCCCAGTTCGAGGTGGTTGACCGGGATCACCGCCGAGCCGCCAGAATTGGCGATGCCGGTTGAATCATCGCAACTGGCGATGAAAACGATGCCGTCCGACGGTCCGGTATGCTCATTGTGCAGGGCCGAAAGATCCGCGCTGCTGCCGCAAAGATTGTGAACCCGTACATCGAGTGGTGTCCCGGCGGCACGAATGGTGTCGACCAGCGACTGCCCGAGAAAGGCGTCGATTCCCTTGGAGTGAGTGTAAAACCCCCAGCCGCCATAATAGGTGGTCCACCAGTCCTGTTCCAATGTCGCCGGTGTATAGACGGAATCCCAGCGCTTGAGCATTTGCGCCGAGCCCGGAAAGAACGCCGACTCATAGGACCACTCGGGTCCGTTCCACCAGACGCCGAAACAGACGATCCAGTCGTGAGGGGCAGGGCCATTCAGGAGGCCGCCGCATTCGGGATAGACCCCGAACGTCAGGGTCCAGCCGTGGCGAAAGCCCCAGTCGAACCCGTTGTTGGGCCCGCCAAGCATGATCAGCCGCCGCACATCGCCGCGATAGGCGGTCCCCCAGGTTTTCGTCACCGAGGAAACATACATGCGTGCATTCTGCGCCCCCTTCGACCAGGAGACGATGTCGACTTCGCTCGCGCCCGTGCGGCTCTTGATGACCTCGATCGCATCGGCGATCTGTTCGGACCAGAAATAGCCGTCACCGTTCTTGTGGGGAAAGGAGATGGCGAAGACCTTGAAGCCGTCCGCCGACAAATCCTGCATCAGCCCCGTCGATGGGCAGGACAGCCGCCCGCAGCCATGCGGCCCGGCTTCGTTGGGGTTGGCCCAGGCAAGATCGGCGTCCTGAATCGCCCCGTGAACGAGGAGCACCGGCGTGAAATTGGGATTGCTGTTCCAACCCGGCGCGTAATAGAGCAGGAAGCGCGAGGAGTGTGGCGTTGCATCTCCTCCGAAGAAGGTCACGCGCTGGCCGGTATGATCGCCGCGGCCATCGCTGGGAAAGGTCTCCTGGACAAAGGCCGGGTTCATGTCACGCCAGCGCTCGACCCTGACCCAGCCATTGGCGATGTTGCTGGTGAAACTCTGCTCGAGAGTGAGGGGCGCGGCCTCACCCGTCGCCGCGCCGGCCATGAGGCCCGCAAGTCCCAGCGCCGCCGCTAAGAAAATGCGCATCAGATGAAAATACCAGATAGCGGATTTCCTGGACATGACTACCTCCCCTCTGTGTTGAGTCCTTTCCCTGCCGTTCCCGAATACTTCGCCACCCGCGCGGCGACCCAGGCGCGACCGCGGCGGGCGATCTCGAGATCGCCGAAGGAGAGAAAGGCGTGGATGGTGCTCTCGAAGCATCTGAATTCGCACGCGACCCCGGCCGCGGCGAGCCGTTCGGCATAGCGCCGGGCCTCGTCGAGAAGCGGATCATGGCCGCCGACGACGATCACCGTCGGCGGCAGGCAAGACAGATCCGCGGCGCGCAGCGGCGAGATATCGGGATCGGCGGGGTCGGCGCGGCCTTGCGTGTACCAGGCGGTTGTCACCTCGATATCGGTGCGGGCAAGGAGATAGTCGCCGCCGCCGTGCGTTAGCCGCGAGGGATAGGCGTCATGCGGGCTCGCCACGTCGAGCACCGGATAGAGCAGGAATTGCGCGGCGAGCTTGAGTCTGCCGGTCGTGTGCAGACGGCGCGCGGCGACGGTGGCGAGATTGCCGCCGGCGCTGTCGCCCATGACCGCGATGCGTGCCGGATCGACGCCGATCGCCGGCCCGTGCGCCGCCGCCCATTCGAGGGCGGCGAGGCTGTCCTCGAGGCCGGCGGGAAAGGGGTGCTCGGGGGCAAGGCGATAGTCGACCGCCAGAAACGCCGTACCGCTCTGGGCGCAAAGGTCCCCGACGAGCGGTTCATAGGCGTCGAGATCGCCCATCGCCCAGCCGCCGCCGTGAAGGAAGACCACGAGCGGCAGCCCGGCCCGCCGTTCCGCATCGGGCGGGCGGTAGAGACGTACCGGAATGCGGCCACCGGGACCGGAGATGCCGAGATGTTCGACCGGGCAACCCGGCCCCGTGCCGCCGTGGAAAAGCTCCCACATCTTGGCGCTCGCGCGGCGCGCGGTGGGGGCGTCGATCGCGCGCATGTCGCGTCCCGTCCCGCTGCCCATCTCCTCGAGCCGCGCCAGAAGGCGGGCCGTGTCGGAATCGAGATCCATGCCCCCGGTCCGGCTCAATAGCGGTAGAAGAGGCGCAGATCCCAGCTCCGTCGCGACCCGAAGAAGGCCGTCTGGACGCCGGGAAATTCGGACAGGTTAAAGCCCTGCACGCGATATTCGCGTCCCGTCAGATTCCGGCCCGCGGCGCGCAGCTCCCATCGCGCGTCCGCCCATTTGAGCGATACAAAGGCGTTGAGGAGCACATAGGAGTCCTGGCCCAGAACCGGGGAATCGGTGATCTCGTTGGCGACATCACCGCGATAGGCGCCGTCGACATGGAAAACGGCGACGCGCGTTCCGCCGACCGGCCGCTCATAGGTGGCGCCGAGACTGGCATTCCATTTCGGCGAATTGATCAGTCGGCGATCGCTGACATCGGTGGGCACGCCGCCGACGAGCGTTTCGAAGGACTTGTATTCGGCATCGAGGAAGCCGACGCTGGCATTGAGCGTAAGCCCGTCGGCCGGCCGCGCCGCAAGCTCGAGCTCGACCCCTTGGATGCGTGCCGCCGCGGCATTGGTAAAGAGACTCTGGAAGAATCCGGTCTCGGGATCCTGGCCGAAGGAGGTGACCTGCAGATCGCGGTAGCGGCTGTAGAAATAGGCGACGTTCGCGGTCAGCCGATTGCCGAGCCAGCTCGATTTGGCGCCGCCCTCGAAGGTCCACACCTTTTCCGGCGCGAAGGGCTGGAAGGCGAAGGGATTGTTGGCCCGTCCGTCGAAGCCGCCGCTCTTGAAGCCGCGTGCGACCGAAGCGTAGTAGAGGACGTTTTCCCGTGCCTGATAGGAAAGAGCGATGCGCGGCGTGAAGGCGTCGAAGTCGATCTTGCCCGAGAAGGCGGGACCCGGCGTCCCGACACCCTGCAGGAAGGGCGGGAAGTTCTGTGCGACGCGCAGCGCGGGATCGAAGAAGTTCTCGAAGCGCCGGCGCGAGCGTTTCTCGTCATAGGTATAACGAAGGCCGAGCTCAAGGCTCAGACGCTCGGCGAGATCGATTGTGGCGTCGCCGAAGACGGCGACCGAATCGGTCCGCTGCCGGGTGTCGGCAAGCTGGCTCGTGGGAAAGCCGAAGAGCACGACGGGAAAGCCGAAGACGCCGGCCGCGCTCAGATCGAAGCCCGAGAGCGTGACGTCGAAATCGTGGAAATAGAAGAGCCCGCCGGTGAAGGTGAGGCCGCGTCCGGCGTCATAGCTCGCGCGCAGCTCCTCGCTCAACTGCTTCTGGTTCTGGAACAGCACGACATCGAGCACCGGCAGGGGCGAGCCGTCGGTATCGAGAATGAGGTCGTAGTCCATCTTGCGGAAGGCGGTGATCGACTGCAGCGACCAGTCGGGCGCAAAGTCCCAGTCCGCCCTCAGCGTGAAGCCGTAGCTCGTCAGATCGTTGAGACCGTTGGCATTGGTCTCGACGATGAAATTGTCCCTATTGGGCGGAAAGACGGACGGCGTCGTCGGTGCCCCGAAGGGGTCGGGAAAGGCGACCAGCGTGGTCTCGCGCACCGGGCTGCGCGAGGTCTTGGGCCGGTCGATCTTGCCGTCGGAGGTCAGCCGGATGGTGAGATCATCGCGCGGCGTGTAGAGCAGGCTGCCGCGCCAGGCGAGAGAGGCGGTGTCGCCGTCGCGCTTGCCGGTGAAGCTGTTCTTCGCGAAACCGTCGTGATTGATCGCCGAGAAGGCGAGCTTGCCGCGCAAGGTGTCATCGTTGAGCGGCCCGCCGACGCTGCCCTTGAGCGTGAGAAAACCGAACCGCCCGCCGCCGGCCTCGAGATAGGCCTCGAACGTCTCGGGCGGTGCCTTGGAGATGAACTTGACCGCACCGCCGGGTGAATTGCGGCCATAAAGGGTGCCCTGCGGCCCGCGCAGAACCTCGATGCGCTCGACATCGAAAAGGTCGAGAAAGGCGGCCTGCGTGCGCGATATGAAGACGTCGTCGACATAGACCGCGACGCCGGATTCGACGAAGGCGAGCGAATCGTTCTGACCGATGCCGCGCAGGAAGATCACCGCATTGTTGGCGTCGCCGCGCTCGAGATAGAGATTGGGCACGGCGTACTGAAAGCCGGTGATGTCGTCGGCCTGCAGGTCCTTGAGCTGATTGTCACTGAAAGCCGACACCGAGACCGGCACGTCCTGCAGATTCTCGCTGCGTCGCCGCGCCGTGACCACGATCTCCTCGATCGTGGTCGCCGTCCCGCCGCCGGCCTGCGCCCCGGCGTCCTTCTCCTGCGCCAGCGCCGCACCGGCAGCGAGCTCCAGCGCCATCACGGAGACCAACCCGGCGGCCGCTCCGAGATGCCGGGCGTTTCGATACGGTCTCTTGTTTCCTGCCGTCATGTCTCGTCCTCCCCTCGCGATCAGGTGCCGCGTCCGTGCCGATACGGTGCTTTTCCAGCCCATGGAGCGGGAGCCTATGCGCGACAAGAAGGACTGCCTATGGCGCAAGCGATCATTGTTGGTGTACAATTTCGCTCAGATGACGAGGAGAGGGTC
>CAZAEP010000068.1:0-11067 GCA_964484045.1 uncultured Sphingomonadales bacterium | reverse complement strand
CGCACCTTCTCGGGCGCCTACCGTTTCCTCCTCAACAAATGGTATTTCGACGAGCTTTATGACTGGGCCTTCGTGCGTCCGGCGATCCGGCTCGGCCGTTTCCTCTGGAAGGGCGGCGATGAGAAGACCATCGACGGCCTGGGGCCCGACGGCATTGCGGCCGTCGTGATGGCGGCGGCGCGGCGCATCCGGCTCGTTCAGACCGGATATCTTTACCATTACGCGTTCGCGATGCTCATCGGCATCGCCATCGTCATCACCTATTTCGTGCTCAGCGGCGGAGGACTGTAAGCGATGCCCGACTGGCCGATCCTGTCTGCGCTCCTCATCGTGCCGCTTTTCGGCGCGCTTCTGATCCTCTTCATTCGCGGCGAGAAGGAGCAGGCGGAGCGCAATATCCGCCATGTGGCGCTCTATGCGACGCTGGTGAACTTTCTGCTCGCGCTCTTCCTGTGGCACCTCTTCGACGTCGGCGAGGCCGGCTTCCAGTTCGTCGAGGATCATCCCTGGATCGGCGAGAGCATCCGCTACAAGCTCGGCGTTGACGGCATCTCGCTGTTCCTGATCGTGCTCACCGCCTTCCTCATGCCGCTGTGCATCCTCGCGAGCTGGACCTCCATCAAGACCCGCGTGCGCGAGTACATGATCGCCTTTCTCCTGATGGAGACGCTGATGATCGGCGTCTTCTCGGCGCTCGATCTCGTGCTTTTCTACATCTTCTTCGAGGGCGGCCTCATCCCGATGTTCCTCATCATCGGCGTCTGGGGCGGGCGGCGGCGCATCTATTCGGCCTTCAAGTTCTTCCTCTACACGCTTCTCGGCTCGGTGCTGATGCTGATCGCGGTGTTCTACATCTATTCGACGACAGGCACCGCCGACATCCCGACGCTGATGCAGACCGACTTCGCGCCCGAGGTCCAGAAATGGCTGTGGCTCGCTTTCTTCGCCTCCTTTGCGGTCAAGATGCCGATGTGGCCGGTGCACACCTGGCTGCCGGATGCGCATGTGGAGGCGCCGACCGCAGGCTCGGTGATCCTTGCCGGCGTGCTTTTGAAGATGGGCGGCTACGGGTTCATCCGCTTCTCGATCCCGATGTTCCCGCTGGCCAGCGTGGAGTTCGGCTGGCTCATCTTCGGCCTCTCGCTCGTGGCCATCGTCTACACCTCGCTTGTCGCCCTGGCGCAGGAGGACATGAAGAAGATGATCGCCTATTCCTCGGTGGCGCATATGGGCTTCGTCACCATCGGCCTCTTCGTCCTCAACCCGCAAGGGCTGGCCGGCGGAGTCTTCCAGATGCTCAGCCACGGCGTCGTCTCGGGCGCGCTCTTCCTCTGCGTCGGTGTGGTCTACGATCGCCTGCACAGCCGTGAGATTGCGCGCTATGGAGGGCTCGCCAACAACATGCCGCGCTATGCGACGGTGTTCATGATCTTCATGCTGGCTTCGGTGGGGCTTCCCGGCACCAGCGGCTTCGTCGGCGAGTTCCTCTCGCTGGCGGGGGCCTATCACTATTCGAGCACGCTCGCCTTCATCGCCGCCACCGGCGTCATCCTGGGGGCGGCCTACATGCTGTGGATGTACCGCCGGGTGATCTTCGGGGATCTGGTCAAGGAGGAACTCAAGACGTTCTCCGATCTCTCCTTGCGCGAGATGGCGATCATGGTGCCACTGGCGCTCGCGGTTCTCTGGCTCGGGCTCTACCCCAAGCCCTTCCTCGACGCGATCAACCCCTCGATCGAACGGCTTCTGGAGCAGCATGAGGCGGCCGTGGCGGCCCACGAGGCCGTGTCCGGCAACTCCCTGGCCTCTCTCCCCGTGCAGGAAGGATCGAGCAAGTGATGCCCAGTCTCATGCCCATCTTCCCCGAGATCATCCTCGCCGTCGGCGCGATGGCGCTCCTTCTTCTCGGCGGCTTTCGCAGGAAGGACAGCTTCGCCCTCGTGAACGGGCTCTCGATGGGTCTTCTCCTGCTCGCCTTCTTCGCCCTCATCGCGCTCGTCCCGCGCCCTGCGACGAGCTTTGGCGGCATGTTCGTCAGCGACGGCTTCGCACTCTTTCTGAAAACGCTGGTTCTCCTTGGCGCCGCCTTTGCGCTCGCGATGCCGGGCGCGTATCTGCGCGAGCGCGGAATTGCGCGCTTCGAATATCCGGTGCTTGTCCTGCTCGCGACGCTGGGCATGCTGATGATGATCTCGGCCAACGATCTGCTCGCGCTCTATGTCGGCCTCGAATTGCAGAGCCTGGCGCTCTACGTGCTGGCGGCCTTCCATCGCGATCAGCTCCGCTCGAGCGAGGCCGGGCTCAAATACTTCGTGCTCGGTGCTCTGGCTTCGGGGATGATGCTCTACGGCATCTCGCTCCTTTACGGGTTCACCGGCACGACGCGTTTTGCCGCCTTCGCGCAGATCGAATTCGGGGCGCCGGCCACGCATCTGGGGCCGCTCGTCGGGCTCGTCTTCCTCATCGCCGGGCTCGCCTTCAAGGTTTCCGCGGTGCCCTTCCACATGTGGACCCCGGACGTCTATGAAGGCGCACCGACACCGGTGACCGCTCTCTTTGCGACCGCGCCGAAGGTGGCGGCGATGGCGCTTTTCGTCCGTGTCATGATGGTGCCGTTCCCGGCGCTTCACGCCGACTGGCAGCAGATCCTGATCTTCCTGTCCATCGCCTCGATGATCGTCGGCGCCTTCGCCGCGCTGGTGCAGACGAACATCAAGCGGCTGATGGCCTACTCGGCGATCGCCCATGTCGGCTTTGCGCTCACCGGTCTCGCCGCCGGCACCGTGGACGGGGTCGAGGGCGTGCTCATCTACATGGCGATCTACATGGTGATGACGGCCGGCACCTTCGCGCTCATTCTCGGCATGCGGCGCGAGGACGGCCTGACGGAAGAGATCGCTTCGCTCGCCGGCCTCGCCGAGACCCGGCCCGTGATGGCGGCGGCGATGGCGATCCTCATGTTCTCGCTCGCCGGCATTCCGCTGCTCGCGGGCTTCTTCGCCAAGCTCTACGTCTTTCTCGCCGTCGTCAAGGCGGGGCTCTACTGGCTCGCCGTGGTCGGCTTCATCACCTCGGTGGTGGCTGCGGTCTATTATCTGCGCATCGTCAAGGTGATGTATTTCGATCCGCCGGGCGAGGCGCTGCTGCCGCTCAGCGCGCCCGGGACGAAATTCGTGGCAGGCGTGTCGGCGCTTCTGAATTCGCCGCTGCATCTGCTCCTGATCTGGCCCCTGACGCTCGCCGCCGCTGACGCGGCACGCTCGCTCTTCTAAGAGGTGCCATTGGAGGCGACTTTGCGCGAGGCGGAAACCCGCTGCCTTGCCTTTCCCGTGCTCGACAGCACCAATGCCGAGGCCCGGCGGCGTGCGCAATCCGGCGTACGCGGCCCTGTGTGGATACGCGCCGACAGGCAGACCGCCGGACGCGGCCGGCGTGGCCGGCGATGGGTGTCGGAGGCGGGAAACCTCCATGCCACCTTCCTGTTCGTCCCCGGACGCGGGATGCGGGAGCGGCCACAGCTCTCCTTCGTTGCGGCGCTCGCCCTGCATGATGCGGTGGCGCAGTTGGTGGGGGAGAATGTGCGCCTGCGGTGCAAATGGCCGAACGACCTGCTCGTCGAGGGGCGAAAGCTGGCCGGTGTTCTGCTCGAAGGCGAGGCGGACTGGCTGGCGATCGGCTTCGGCCTCAATCTTGCGCATCACCCCGAGGGACTCGATCAGCCGGCGACGTCGATTTCTCGTGCTTTCGGCGTTACAGTCGGACCTGAGGCGGCATGGGCCGCGCTGGCGGAGGCGTTCTCGGGTCGCTACGGCGTGTGGGAGCGCGCCGGGTTCGCGCCCATCCGCGAGGCCTGGAAAGCACGCGCCATGGGTCTTGGGGAAGTGGTCACCGTTCGACTTGCGAGGCGGACCACAAATGGCCGGATGTGCGACCTCGATGTTGACGGGGCGCTTCTTCTCGAACGCCCGGACGGCACGCTGGAGCGGATCAGCGCAGGCGACGTCGAAATTGTCGGGGGAGGATGAGGCCATGCTGCTGGCGATCGATCAGGGAAACACGAACACGGTCTTTGCCCTTCTCGACGGGGAACGGATCGTCCGCAAATGGCGCATATCCACCGATGACCGCCGGACCGCCGATGAATATATGGTATGGATCGCGGCCCTTCTCGACGTCGCCGGGCTTGGGCGGGGCAGCGTCGATGCGGCGATCCTCGCCACCGTGGTGCCGCAGGGGCAGTTCAATCTCGTTCTCCTGTGCCGCCGCTACTTCCGTGTCGAGCCGCTGATCGTCGGTGAGCCCGGGGTGGAAATCGGCGTTGCGGTCAAGGTGCGCGATCCCGCCGAGGTGGGGGCGGACAGGCTTGTGAACGCGGTGGCCGCGCAGGCGCTCTATGGCGGCCCGCTGGTGATCGTCGATTTCGGCACCGCCACGACGTTCGACGTCATCGATGCCGAGGGCAGCTATCTCGGCGGCGTCATCAGCCCGGGGATCAATCTCTCTCTGAAGGCGTTGCACGAGGCTGCGGCGATGCTGCCGCGGATCGCCGTCGAGGCGCCGCAGGACGGCGCGGTGCTCGGCCGTTCCACGCTGGAGGCCATGCAGTCGGGCGTTTTCTGGGGCTATGTCGGGCTCGTCGACGGCATCGTCGCTCGGCTCAGGGCGGAAATCGAACCCGCGATGAAAGTCGTGGCGACGGGCGGTCTTGCGAAGATCTTCGCCGGGCACAGTGCCGCGATCGACCATGTCGATTTCGATCTCACGATCACCGGCCTCCGCCTTGTTCACGAGATCAATCGCAAGTACGGGCGCAATACGGGCAGGAAGGACTGAACGGCAAGATGGCGATCGACGGTATCGGCGAAGACGATCTGGTGTTCTGTCCGCTCGGCGGATCGAACGAGATCGGCATGAACATGAATCTGTTCGGCTGTCGCGGCGAGTGGCTGATGATCGACTGCGGCATGAGCTTCGCCGACGACTGGCTGCCGGGCATCGATCTCATCTTCCCCGATCCCGGCTTCATCGCCGAGCGGCACGAAGATCTCGTGGCGCTGGTGCTGACGCACGGTCATGAGGACCATATCGGCGCCGTTCCCTATCTCTGGCCACGCCTGCGCTGTCCCATCTATGCGACGCCGTTCACCGCCGAGCTCGTGCGCGGCAAGCTCGCCGAAGCCGGGCTCCTCGAGGCCGCGACGATCCATGAGGTGCCGATCGCGGGTTCGCTGGAAGCCGGCAGCTTCCGTGTCACCTATGTGCCGCTCGCACATTCGATTCCCGAAGGCCACGGTCTCAAGATCGAAACCCCCGGGGGCGTGATATTTCACACCGGCGACTGGAAGCTCGACGAGGAACCGCAGATCGGCGCTCCCTCGACACCCGAGGAGCTGACCGCCATCGGCGACGCCGGCGTGCTCGCCATGATCGGCGACTCGACGAACGTCTTCCAGGCGCACACGTCGGGGTCCGAGCAGGCGGTAAAGGAGGGCCTTCACGAGCTCATTGCGGAGCTTGAGGGGCGGGTGATCGTCACTACCTTCGCCTCCAATGTGGCGCGATTGCGGACCATCGCCGAAGTGGCCAAGCGGGAGGGGCGCAAGCTCGTGCTCATCGGACGCTCGATGAAGCGGGTCGTCGAGGCGGCGCGGAAGACCGGCTATCTCCACGATCTGCCGGACATGGTGCCGGAAGAGGAGGCCGGGTCCCTGCCGCGCGACAAGGTCCTCGTTCTCTGTACCGGCGCGCAGGGGGAACCGCGGGCGGCCCTGTCGCGTCTGGCTGCGGGGAGCTACCGCCATTTCTCCCTCGAGCCCGGCGACACCGTCATCTTCTCCTCGAAGATCATTCCCGGAAACGAGCTCTCGATCAGCCGGCTCGTCAACAGGCTCGCGCTTCAGGACGTGGACGTGATCACCGAGCGCGAGGCTTTCGTGCATGTCTCGGGCCATCCCGGCCGGGAAGATCTCGAGAAGATGTATCGCTGGATCCGGCCGAGGATTGCGATTCCCGTCCATGGCGAGCCGCGGCATCTGAAACGCCATGCACGCTTCGCCCGCGAGCTCGGCGTTCCCGAGGCGCTGGCACCGCAGAACGGCGATATCATCCGCCTCGCGCCCGGTCCGGTGGCGGTCGTCGATCAGGTCCCGTCGGGGCGCCTCGCGCTCGACGGATCGCATATCGTGCCGGTGACGAGCGAGGCCATCGCGGCGCGACGGCGCATCCTGAGCGACGGATTCGCCGCCATCGTGGTGATGATCGACGCCGACGGCAGCCTGCCGGGCGATCCCGAGATTATCACCTATGGCATTCCGACGCTCGAGCCCGGAAGCGAGCTCGAGGGCGAGATCCTCACGCTGCTGGAGCACACCGTCTCCCGCATGGATTCCGCCGCGCGGGCACGCGATGCCGCGCTCGCCGAGCGCCTGCGAGTGGCCGTGCGGCGGCTCCTGCGCAAGCGTACGGACAAGAATCCGATCGTCGATGTGCGGATCGTGCGCTTCGAGGAGGAGGGCATCGATGAGTGAAGCGGAAGGGGGCGCGAAAGGCATGATCGGACGGCTCAATCACGTCGCCATCGCGGTGCCCGACCTGGAGGCTGCCCGGACGCTCTATCGCGATGTCTTCGGCGCCAGGGTCTCCGCGCCGCTCGATCTGCCGGCGCACGGGGTGCGCACCGTTTTCGTCGATCTCGGCAACACGAAGCTTGAGCTTCTGCATCCGCTCGGCGCCGATTCGCCGATCGCCGGCTTTCTTGCCCGCCACAAGGAAGGCGGCATCCACCATCTGTGTTACGAGGTCGCCGATATCCGCGCTGCCCGCGATCGCCTCGTCGCCGCCGGCATGCGTATTTTGGGAGATGGCGAGCCGCGACCGGGCGCCCATGGCAGACCGGTGCTCTTTCTCCACCCCAAGGACGCCTTCGGAACGCTCGTCGAACTGGAGGAAGTATGATGGGCTGGGTCACCGGCGTGCTGGTCTATGCGGTCCTGTGGTGGCTCGTTTTCATGATGGCGCTGCCGGTCGGCGTCAGGGCGCAGAACGAGAGCGAGGAGGGGGTCGTCCTCGGCACGCCGGAGAGCGCCCCGGTCAAGCCGCATATCTGGCGCAAGGTGGGCGCGACGACGCTGATCGCGGCGGTTGTGTGGCTCATTCTCTACAAGCTGATAACCGGCGGATATCTCGCGGTTTTCGTCGATTAGGGCCCGCCCTCGCGGTCTCCCCGCCGCCTCTGCTTGCGATCCATGAAAAAAGCAAGGTACCCGGGGAACCTTGCTCTAGAATTGATTCTCGAGACGCGGATCAAGAACCGATGCCGATCGAGAACCGGCTTGTTCCTAATTTCGGTTTTCCCCTCCCCGAACTTGGGCCGCGTCCAGCGTTCGTTCGTTGCGCCTTCAGCGTCGCGGCAGGGAAACGTTACGCAAGGCGAGGCGCTCTGTCACGGGGATAGTCGGCGGATTCAAGGGACCTTCATGCATCTTTTCGGAAAATGTTGCGCGAATGCAACAGATGCGCCATCCCCGATCCTTGCACATGCGTGGAAAAGGCGATTGCTCTACCACCCCGGACTTTGGCAAAAGGGGGCGGCCGCGAGTCCCTCGGAAGGAAGTCCCGCCTGATGCGCCTGTCCCGATTTTTTCTGCCCACGATGAAAGAGACACCCGCCGAGGCGCAGATCGTCTCGCACCGGCTGATGCTTCGCGCCGGCTTGATCCGTCAGGCGGCGGCGGGCATCTACAACTGGCTGCCGCTCGGACTGCGCGTGCTGCGGCGAGTCGAACGGATCGTGCGCGAGGAGCAGGATCGGACCGGTGCTCTCGAGATCCTCATGCCGACGATTCAGCAGGCATCCTTGTGGCGCGAATCGGGGCGTTATGACGATTACGGCCCCGAGATGCTGCGCATCACCGATCGTCACGAGCGCGAGATGCTCTTCGGGCCGACGCATGAGGAGCAGGTGACCGACATCTTCCGGCAGACGATCAGGAGCTATCGCGATCTGCCGAAGAATCTCTATCAGATCCAGTGGAAGTTCCGCGACGAGGTGCGGCCCCGCTTCGGGGTCATGCGCGGTCGCGAATTCCTCATGAAGGACAATTACTCCTTCGATCTCGACGAGGCCGGCGCACGGCACTCCTACAACAAGATGTTCGTCGCGTACCTGCGCACCTTCGCCCGCATGGGTCTGCGCGCGATCCCGATGCGCGCCGACACCGGGCCCATCGGCGGCGACCTGAGCCATGAATTCATCGTGCTTGCCCCCACCGGCGAGAGCGCCGTTCACTACGACCGCGGCTTCGAGGCGATCGAGATCCCCGGTGCCGACATCGATTACGATGCGGATCTGCAGCCGATCGTCGATCAGTGGACACGGCTTTATGCCGCGACCGACGAGATGCACGATCCCGATGCGGCGCCGCGCGGGGAACTGGTATCGGGGCGCGGCATCGAGGTCGGACACATCTTCTTCTTCGGCACCAAATATTCCGCGCCCATGGGCGCCGTGGTGCAGGGGCCGAACGGTGAGGCGATCACCGTGCAGATGGGATCATACGGCATCGGCGTATCGCGACTTGTCGGCGCCATCATCGAGGCCTCGCACGACGAGTCCGGGATTGTCTGGCCGGAGAGCGTGGCGCCGTTTGACGTGGCGCTCGTCAATCTCCGCGCCGATGATGCGGCCTGTGCGGCGGCGGCCGATGCGCTCTATGAGCAACTCGCCAATGCCGGTCTGGAGGTGCTGTACGACGACACCGACGAGCGCGCCGGGGCGAAATTCGCCAAGATGGACCTGATCGGACTGCCCTGGCAGCTCATGGTCGGCCCGCGCGGGCTCAGAGCCGGCGTCGTGGAGCTCAAGAATCGCGCCAGCGGTGCTCGCGCGGAATTGTCACCCGAGGCAGCGGTGGCCCGGCTCGTCGGGCGCGGGCAATGAGACGTCCGTTCGCCGGTTTCGAATGGTCGGTGGCCTTGCGCTATCTGAAGGCGCGCCGCACCGACGGCTTCATCTCGGTGATCGCCGGCTTCTCGTTTCTCGGCATCATGCTCGGGGTGGCGACGCTCATCGTCGTCATGTCGGTGATGAACGGCTTCCGTCAGGAACTCGTCGCCAAGCTTCTGGGTTTCAACGGCCACGCCATCGTTTCCGCCTATGGCGGCAAAGTGGAGAACTGGGTGCCGGTCGTCGACGCGCTCAGAGGCATCGACGGGGTGAGGAAGGTGACGCCCTATATCCACGCGCAGGTGATGGCGATCCACGACGGGGCCGCTGCGGGGGCCTTCGTGCGCGGTCTGCCGGACGCGGAACTGATGGAGGCCAGGAACGGCGCCATGCGCGTCGTCAGCGGCGATCTCTCCGGCCTCGATTACGAGCGCACGATCGTCATCGGCAGCCGCCTTGCCCGCGCGCTCGGGGTCGGCGCCGGCGACAGCGTCACGCTTCTCGCCCCCACCTTCACCGCGACGCCCCTGGGCTCCCTGCCGCGCGGCGTCTCCTTCATGATCGCGGCGACGGTCGAGGTCGGGGTCTATGACTTCGACATCGCCTTTATCGGCATGCCGCTTTCCGAGGCGCAGGCCTTCTTCCGCTACGGCGACGCGGTGAGCAATATCGAGATCTATGTCGACGATCCGGAAGCCATCGAGCGCTACATGCCGGCGCTCGATTCAGCCGTGCGCGATGTCGGCGTCGTGACGAGCTGGCGCCAGATCAACCGCAATCTCGTCTCGGCGCTTGATGTCGAGCGCAATGTGATGTTCCTCATCCTGACGCTGATCATCGTCGTCGCCGCCTTCAACATCATCTCGAGCCTCATCATGCTGGTGAAGGACAAGGCGCGCGATGTCGCCATCCTGCGCACCATGGGCGCGAGTCAGGGCGCGATCCTGCGCATCTTCGTCATCGCCGGTGCCAGCATCGGCGTCATCGGCACGGCGCTGGGGGTGGTGCTGGGGGTCGTCTTCTGCCTCAATATCGAGTCCATCAAGAACGCGCTGCAGGCGCTCACCGGCACCGACCTGTGGAACCCCGAGATCCGGTTCCTGAGCGAGATTCCGGCGCTCCTCGACCCCGCAGAAGTGATTCTTACGGTGATGATGGCGCTCGTGCTCTCGCTGCTCGCCACCCTGCCGCCGAGCCTGCGCGCGGCGCGGCTCGATCCGGTCGAGGTCCTGAGGTACGAATGACCGCGGTTCTCGGCATAAAGGACGTGCGAAAGACCTATGTCCAGGGCCCCAAGCGACTCGAGGTGCTGCACGGCGTGAGCCTCAGCGTGGCCCCGGGAGAGATCGTCGGGCTGATGGGGCAGTCCGGCGCCGGCAAGTCGACGCTTCTTCATATCGCCGGCCTTCTCGAACAGGCCGATGCCGGCGAGATCGTCATCGCCGGACGCCCGCTCGCCAAGGCCTCGGAACGCGAGCGCACGCGGGTACGGCGCGAGAGGATCGGTTTCGTCTATCAGTTCCATCATCTGCTGCCGGAATTCACGGCGCTCGAGAATGTCGCCATGCCCCTGCGCATCGCCGGTGCAGGGCCGGGCGCGGCGACGGCGCGGGCCCGCGAGCTGCTCGATCGCATGGGACTTGCCGAGCGCCTCGAGCATCGTCCGGCCGAGCTCTCGGGCGGCGAGCAGCAGCGCGTCGCCATCGCCCGTGCATTGGCCAATGAGCCGGCGATCCTGTTCGCCGACGAGCCCACGGGCAATCTCGACGAGGCGACGGCGGACCGGGTGCTCGATCTGTTGGTGGCGGTCGCGCGCGAGCACTCCCTGGCCGCGCTCATCGCCACGCACAATGCCGCGCTCGCACGCCGCATGGATCGGACGCTGCATCTGAAGGAAGGCCGCATCGTCGGCGACTGAACGACGTCGGGGGACGGGCCGCGTCGCACCCGTGCGGGGAGCGGCCGTCCTATCAGAAGACGTCGGCGATGGTGACGCCGCCGTCGGCGACGATGCTCTGTCCGGTGACGAAGCGGGCGGCAGGGGAGGCGAGGAAGACGGCGATGCCCGCAATGTCGTCCGGCTCGCCGATGCGTCCGGCGGGGGTGAGCTTCTCGACCAGCGC
>CAZAEP010000067.1:0-11103 GCA_964484045.1 uncultured Sphingomonadales bacterium | reverse complement strand
GCCGAACAGACCGGGGTCACCTCGGCGGCGGTGCCGGTGAGGAAGGCTTCGTCGGCGATGTAGAGCATCTCGCGCGGGATCGGCTGCTCGGCGACCTCGATGCCGAGATCCCGGGCCAGCGTCATCACGGTGTCGCGGGTGATGCCGGCGAGGATCGAGGCCGCCGCCGGCGGCGTCATCAGGCGGCCGTCCTTGACGAGAAAGAGATTCTCGCCCGCGCCCTCGCTGACCAGACCGTCGACCGAAAGCCCGATGCCCTCGGCGAAGCCGCGCTCATGCGCCTCGCGACTGATGAGCAGGCTCGAGAGATAGTTGCCCGCCGCCTTGAGCCCCGACGGCACGGTATTGGGCGCCGCCCGCTGCCAGCTCGAGACGCAGACGTCGATCCCTTCCTTCTGCCCGGCCTCGCCGAGATAGGCGCCCCAGGGAAAGGCGGCGATCGACACCTCCACCGGACTGGCGCGGCCGAGAAGCCCGATGCCGCCATAGCCCTTGTAGGCGATCGGCCGGATATAGGCGCTCGTCAGCCCGTTCTCGGCCACCACGCGGCGCGAGGCGGCGTGCAACTCGTCGCACGAATAGGGCAGATCGATGCCGTAGACGCGGCCCGAATGATAGAGCCGGTCGATATGATCCCTGAGACGGAAGAGCCGCGCTCCCCAGGGGGTCTCGTAGGAGCGGATGCCCTCGAACACCGCGGTGCCGTAATGCAGCGCGTGGCTGAGCACATGCACCCTGGCCTCGGCCCAGGGCACGAGCTCGCCGTTCATCCAGATGAACTCGGTTGCGGTTATCGCCATCGTCCGCCTCCTTCTCCCGACCGGCTGCCCGACCCGGTCCCATTCCCGCACAATGAATATTGCATCAGTTTCCTGCCGTCGTCTCAAGCGCCGAGGGCCAACGGCGCCGACACCGCCGAGCTGTCGCTCCAGGCACCGGCCCCGGGACCGTCCCTTTCGACCGCCTCGACCGGGATCAGCTTCTCCAGATGGCGGGCCAGCACGGCGACATCGCCGCGGTGCCAGGGCGCCGGCGCGACCTCGAGCTCGAGGCGCGAACCGCGATTGCCGTGCGGCGCCATGGCGAGCGCCTGGACCCGCCAGCCGCGCCGCTCGATGGTCCCGATGACGCGCATCAGCGCGCCTTGGGAATCGTCGATCAGAACCGAAAACCGTTCCATCATCAGTCCGTCTCCTCAAGCATCTCGTGATTGTCGGACCCCGGCGGCACCAGCGGCCAGACATTGGCCAGGGGATCGATCTTCACATGCAGCAGGGCGGGTCCCTCGGTGCCCAGCAGCCAGTCGATGGCGTCGGCGACCTCGTCGCGGCGCTCGATGGTCCGCGCCGCAAGCCCGAAGACGCGGGCGAGCGCGGCGAAATCGGGGTTGTCGGCGAGATCGATCTCGCTCAGGCGCCCCTCGAAGAAGAGCTCCTGCCACTGGCGCACCATGCCGAGCGCCTGATTGTCGAGCAGCACGATCCTGAGCGGCAGGCGGTAGCGATTGAGCGTCGCCAGTTCCTGGATGTTCATCATGATCGAGCCGTCGCCGGTCACCGTGACGACGCGGGCGCCGGGCGCGGCATGAAGCGCGCCGATGCCGGCGGGGATGCCGTAGCCCATGGCGCCGAGACCGCCCGAGGTGAGATGCGCCTCGGGGCGCGGGAAGCGGCAGTGCTGCGCCGCCCACATCTGGTGCTGGCCGACGTCGCAGGTGACGATCAGGTCGTCGCCGGCGGCCTCGGAGAGCGTGCGCAGCAGCGCCGGGGCATAGACTCCCTCGCCCGGAGCGTCGTAGCGCCAGGCGTGAACCCGCTTGAGCCGCGCCACCTCCTGCTGCCACGACGCGATGGTGAGCGGGCCCGGCCGCAGCGCCGCGAGCGCTTGGCCGAGATCGCCGACGAGGGCCAGATCCGCGGCCTTGATCTTGCCCACCTCCGCCGGGTCGGCATCGAGATGCAGGATGCGCGCCTCGGGTGCGAAACCGTCGACGCGGCCGGTGGCGCGATCGTCGAAGCGCGCGCCGCAGGCGATCAGCAGATCCGAGCGCTGGACCGCGAGATTGGCCGCCTTGTTGCCGTGCATGCCCAGAAGCCCGAGGAACGCCGGTGCGTCGGTGGGAAGCGCGCCGAGGCCCTTGAGCGTCGCGACCACCGGCAGGCCGGTGCGCTTGATGAAGGCGCGGAAGGCCTCGGTCGCGCCGGCCAGCGCGATGCCGCCGCCGGCATAGACGAGCGGCCGCCGGGCCTCGCGGATCATGGCCGCGGCGCGGGCCACCGCCTGCGGCTCGGGCAGGGGCAGGGGCACGCGATGCGCTTTCGGCGCCGCGCGCTCGGCGACCGTGGCCATGGCGACGTCTTTCGGCAGGTCGAGGAGCACCGGACCCGGCCGGCCCGAGCGTGCGATGGCGAAGGCTTCGGCGATCGTCTCCGGGATGGCGTCGGGGTCGGTGAGGATGAAGCTGTGCTTGACCACCGGCAGGGTGATGCCGAAGGTGTCGACCTCCTGGAAGGCGTCGGTGCCCATCACGGGACGTGCCACCTGTCCGGTGATGGCGACGATCGGCACGCTGTCCAGCAGCGCATTGGCGAGCCCGGTGACGAGATTGGTGGCCCCCGGGCCCGATGTGGCGAGGGTGACGCCGGGGCGCCCGGTCACCCGCGCATAGCCGTCGGCGGCGAAGATCGCGCCTTGCTCGTGACGGGTCAGGATATGGGTGAGCCGCGAGCCGACGAGCGCGTCATAGACCGGCATGATGGCGCCGCCGGGATAGCCGAAGATGCAGTCGACGCCCTGCGCCTCGAGCGCGCGCACGAGCATCTCCGCCCCGGTGGCGGTCCGGGGAGATGCTGCGGCGGCGGCGCTCGTGGCGGCGTCGGTCATCGCTCAGGCTTCCGCTTTCTGATTGTGGGCCGGATCGAGCCAGGCCATGCGGGCGCGCAGGCGCTCGCCGGTCTTCTCGATCGGGTGCTCGAGGTCGCGGCGCAGCATCGCGCTGTAGCGCGGCAGGCCGGCCTGATTCTCGAGGATCCATTCGCGGGCGAAGCTGCCATTGCGGATATCGTCGAGGACCTCGCGCATGCGCTCCTTCACATGCGCGTCGATGACCCGCGGGCCGCTCGTGAAATCGCCGTATTTCGCGGTCTCGCTGATGAAGCGGAGCATCTTGGCAAGCCCGCCCTCCTGCATCAGGTCGACGATCAGCTTGAGCTCGTGCAGGCACTCGAAATAGGCGACCTCGGGCTGATAGCCGGCCTCGACCAGGGTCTCGAAACCCTTGGTGACGAGCTCGGTGACGCCGCCGCAGAGCACCGCCTGCTCGCCGAAGAGGTCGGTCTCGGTCTCCTCGGCGAAGGTCGTCTCGAGGACGCCCGCGGCGGTGCCGCCGAGGCCGTGCGCATAGGCGAGCGCCCGCGCCCTGGCCTGCCCCGAGGCGTCCTGATGGACCGCGAGCAGGCAGGGCACCCCGCGCCCGCGCTCGAATTCGCGGCGCACGAGATCGCCCGGCGCCTTGGGCGCGATCATCACCACGTCGACATCCGCCGGCGGCGCGATGCGCCCGTAGTGGATGGTGAAGCCGTGCGCGAAGAGAAGCGTCTTGCCGGCGGCGAGCCCGGGCGCGATGGCCTCGCGGTAGAGCGCTTCCTGCGCCATGTCGGGAATCAGGATGGCGATGAGATCGCCCGCGGCGGCGGCGTCCGCGGGGCTCGCCACCTTGTGCCCGTCCTGTCGCGCGCGCTGCCAGCTTTCGCCGCCGGGGCGCAGGCCGACGACGACCTCGTGGCCGCTGTCCTTCAGATTGAGCGCCTGCGCCCGGCCCTGGCTGCCATAGCCGATGACGGCGATGGTCTTGCCCTCGAGCACGCTTTTGTCGACATCGGCATCATGATGCAATTGCATGGGTGCGGTTCCTTTTCTCTTCGCTCAAAGCAGGGGATCGGGTGGTGATGGTGACCGCGCCTTCGGACGCCGGGGCGACGAGGCGGGCGTATTTCTCGAAGGCGCCGCCGAGCGCGGGACGTGCGGGTGCACGCCAGGTCTTGCGGCGGGCCTCGAGGTCGGCATTGACGTCGATCCGCCGCGCGGTGGCGTCGATGGTGATCCTGTCGCCGTCCTCGACCAGCGCGATCGGTCCGCCGTCGGCCGCCTCGGGGGCGATATGGCCGACCATGAAGCCGTGTGTCGCGCCCGAGAAGCGGCCGTCGGTGATGAGCGCCACGTCGGCGCCGAGACCCTGGCCCTGAATGGCGGCGGTGACCGCGAGCATCTCGCGCATGCCGGGCCCGCCCCGGGGTCCTTCCTGGCGGATGACGACGACATCGCCGGCGCGGATGCGGCCCGCCTGCACCGCCGCAAAGGCCGCTTCCTCGCCATCGAAGACCCGCGCCGGGCCCTCGAAACGGCTGCGGCCGCCGCCAGCGCGTTTGAGGACGCAGCCCTCGGGCGCAAGCGAGCCGAAGAGGATGGCGTAGCCGCCCTGCGGCTTTACGGGATCGTCGATCGGCCGCACGACGCTCTGGCCGGGACGCTCATAGGCCCCGGCCACCTCCGCGGCGAGGGTGCGTCCGCTGACCGTCGGGGTGTCGTGGAGAAGTCCGGCATCGAACAGGCGTTTTGCGATCAGCGCCGTGCCGCCGGCATCGGAAAGCTCGACCGCCGTATAGCGCCCCGCCGGCTTCAGATCGGCGATCACCGGCGTCTGCCGGGAGATCGCATCGAAGCGGTCGATGGAAAAATCGATCCCGGCCTCGCGCGCGATGGCGAGGATATGAAGGATGAGATTGGTCGAACCGGCGGTGGCGGCGCCGATGCGGGCCGCGTTCTCGAGGCTTTCCTCGCTCAGATAGCGGCGCGCCGAGACGCCCTCGGCGAGGCGCTCCATCAGCATCCGGCCGCAGCGCGCGGCGGCGGCCGGCTTGTCGGGGTCGGTGGCGGCGAGATCATTGGCGCCCATCGGCGACAGCCCGAGCATGCTGAGCGCCATCGCCATGGTGTTGGCGGTGAACTGTCCGCCGCAGGCCCCCGCTCCGGGACAGGCGGCGCGCTCGATGGCCGCAAGCTCGGCGTCGTCGATCCGTCCCGCGGCCGCGGCGCCCACCGCCTCGAAGACGTCCTGAATGGTGATGAAGCGGTCGCCATGGCGCCCGGGCCGGATCGAGCCGCCATAGAGGATGATCCCCGGCAGATCGAGCCGCGCCAGTGCCATCGCCGCGGCCGGGATGGTCTTGTCGCAGCCGACGAGAACCGCCACCGCGTCGAGCGAATGGCCGCGCACCGCAAGCTCGATCGAATCGGCGATCACCTCGCGGCTGATCAGCGACGCCTTCATCCCCGGCGTGCCCATGGCGATGCCGTCGGTGACCGCGATGGTGTTGAACTCCACCGGCGTGCCGCCGCCGGCGCGAATGCCGTCCTTGAGGGGCTCGGCAAGCGTGCGCAGATGCAGATTGCACGGCGAGACGTCGCTCCAGGTGCTGACGACGCCGACCATGGGGCGATCGAGCGCCGCGTCATCAAGCCCGGTGGCGCGCAGCATCGCCCGTGCCGGCGCCTGGGAGCGCACGGCCTCGCTCGGATAGCGGCGCTCGTCTGGCTTCGTCATGTCGTCTCCCTGTCATCAAGAAAGTCATTAAAAAACCCCGCTTCGGCGGTCGAAGCGGGGTCCCGTTTGCGTTCACTGAAATCTCGTCGTCAGCCAAGCACCCCGCTCTGCGCCCCGATAAGGAGCACCGTTACGAGTACGGGAATGAGACGATCGAAATCGCGCCGCGGCGTCGCCAATGCCGCCGGCGCGCGAGGGCGGCGGCGCGCGGGACGAGGTCTTGCGAATTGATGCGTTGCGATGCTCATGGGCGGCAGACTATCGATGATTCATCCGAGGTCAAGGCATTATTGGAAAAAAATTACGAATTTCTTGCATGCAGTGCAAGAAAGCGACTCCCG
Organism: uncultured Sphingomonadales bacterium; assembly: GCA_964484045.1. Lineage (GTDB taxonomy): Bacteria > Pseudomonadota > Alphaproteobacteria > Sphingomonadales > Rhodothalassiaceae > J134. The sequence continues at coordinate 5,160 of CAZAEP010000067.1, read as the reverse complement.
ACCGTTATTCCTTCGCGGCCGCAGCAATGACGGGCAGGATCAGTCGGCGCCGATCCGGTGCATGCCGTCGCGATCGAAAAGCCACGCCGTCGTCCGCGGATGGGCCGCAAGCAGCGCCGCGGCCTCTCCGCGCGCAAGAAAGCTGAGGGCCGTCGACAGGCCGTCGGCGAGCGTGGCCGTCGGCGCCTTGACGGCGACGGCGTCATAGCGCTTGGGGCTCGTGCCGGTGCGCGGATCGAGAAGATGCGCGACGCCGCCGCTGCCGGGGATGACCGTCGCCGCCGCGGCGGAGACGGCCAGCGCCGCGCCGTCCCCGAGCGCGAGCCGCGGCATCGACGCGCGCGCCGCCGGGGTCTCGATCGCCACCTCGAAGGCGGCGCCGTCGGGGCGGGTCCCGAGCGCCCGGGTCTCGCCGAGCGAGACCAGCGCATGACCGAGACCGGCGCGGGCGAGAAGCGCGGTGACGCGGTCGGTGATGAAGCCCTGCGCGATGCCGTTGAAGCTCAATCCCATGCCGGGCGCGGCGAAGCGAACTTCGCCGTCATCGACGCGCACCTTGTCGAACCCCACCCGCGCGAGCGCGTGTCGGATGTCCGCCCGGCGACCGCCCTTCGTCCAGGCGCGCCAGAGCGGCTGGATCGAGGGATCGAAGGCGCCGCCGCTCGCCTCCCACAGCCGGCGGGAGAGCGCCAGCAGTTCGCGCATTTCGGACGGCGGATCGGCGAGGCGCCCGGCGGCATTGAGGCGCACGAGCACCGAATCCGCCCGGTAAAGGCTGAAGATGCGCTCCAGACGCGCGATCTCCGCCCGGCAGCGTGTCGCCAGCCGCTCGGCGTCTTCGGCGCTCGGCGTCCCGAGCAGCAGCGTCGCTTCGCCGCCGAGCACCGTCCCGCGCCAGCGATAAAGCCGCGGTGCGCGCGCAAGAGCGGCCGCCGGGCTCGCCGCGAGCGCGGTGGCGCACGCCGCGATGAGAAGCGTTCGCCGCGTCGGTCGGGCGTCGGTCATGGCGTGCCTCCCTGCCTGTCCTCGCCGCTTCCGAGCACATAGTCGCGCGGGATCCCGTCGAGCCGCACGATGCGCCCGCCATGTCCGGCGACGAAGGCGGCGGCGGCGTCTTCGTCGGAGAAGGGAATCGCCTCGGGGGCCCCCATGCCGCCGCGGCGGTCGCTGCCGATGACGTAATAGGCGGTCTTGGCATCCGTCCAGGCGGCATCGCCGGGATGCTCCCAGCTCTTCGCGCGCGCCATGTCATGGACATAGAAGGCGACGATGTCGTGCGGCTCGTCGGGCAGACGGGTGAACGCGATGGCGTCGCGTACCGAGGTGAAGAAGAGCGGCTCGCGTCGCCCGCGCAGGTGGATCTGCGCCTTGGGGCCCTTGTGATCGACAACGATCATGCCGCAATAATAGCCGGTCGCCGCGCGCGTCAGCGGCGCCGGCGGCGGCGCCTCCTCTCCGCCCGGACCCCCGCAGGCGGCAAGCAGGATCAGACCGAGAAGACTTGCCGGGCGCCGCATGGTTCAGAGCTCCCGTCGGCGAAAGAGAACCCAGGCGAGGCCGAGCGCGGCAAGAAGCCAGGCCATCAGCGCCCCATAGAGCGTCGCGGCGGACAGCCCGACCGCACGCCCCGCCGCCTCCATGCCCGACACGAGCGCCGTCGCCTCGTTCATGCCGAGATTGATGAGGCGGAAGGCGTCCACCGGATTGGCGGCGATCGCCGCGGCGACCAGCCCCTCGGGAAGCATTTCGCCGGCGTCGACGAGAAGGGCGAGAAAGGCGAGGTCGTAGATGAGGACGATGATCAGCCAGAGCCCGATCGCGAGCGCCGCGGCGGTCGACCGCTCGCGCACCACGCTCGACCCCACATAGCCGAGCGCGAGAAAGACGGCGCCGAGCAGGAGCGCACTCAGGACGAGCTGCGCGAACGCCCCGGCGTCGCCGTCGAACGCGCCCCCCCGCCACAGGACGAGCGCCGCGGCGGCAGCAAAACCGGTGACGATGGCGAGCGTGAGAATCGCCAGATGCCCCATGAACTTGCCGAGCAGGAAGGCGCGGCGGCTGACGGGATAGGAGAGCGTGAGAAGAAGCGTGCCGCGCTCGGCCTCGCCCACCACCGCATCATGGGCGAGAAGCAGTGCGAGCATCGGTACGAGCAGCGTCGACAGCGAGGCGAGACTGACGACGAGCACGGCGACCGGTCGGGCTCCGACGATGCCGACCGGAGCGCTGCCGAGCGTGGCGAGCGCCAGCGAGAAGAGGATCATCAGCAGGCAGGCCCCGAGGACCCACCGGTTGCGCAGGCCGTTCATGATCTCCTGCGCGGCGATGACGAGAGCGGCGGTCATCGTCCCTCCTTCGCCACCAGGGCGGCATAGAGCGCGTGCAGCGACGGTCCGGGCACCTCGATATCCCGCACCGTGGCGCCGAGCGCGAGAAGGGCCCCGAGCACGGCCTTCTTGTCGGCCTTCGCGCAAGTGATGACGAGTCGCGCATCCGAAAGCGCCTCGACCCTGGCCCCGGGCGGCAATGCCGCCATCACCTCGCCGCTGTGGCAGGGCGTGATGTGGACCCGGATGCGGGCGCGCGCGTCAATCCGTGCCGCGATCCCGGCCAGCGTTCCAGCGGCGAGAAGGCGACCGCGTGCGAGCATGGCGACGCGATCGACCTCGTTCTCGATCTCGTCGAGCGCGTGCGAGGAGAGAAGCACCGCCGCACCGGCGCGTTTCTCCCGCGCCACGATGTCATAGACGAGACGCCGCCCGGCGGGGTCGAGCCCGGTCGTCGGCTCGTCGAGCAGCAGGAGCCGCGGTGCGCCGAGAAGCGCCTGCGCCAACCCCAGACGCTGCCGCATGCCCTTGGAATACTGCCGCACCGGGCGATCGGCATCGCCGGCGAGCCCGACCTCTTCGAGCAGGGCCGCGGTCCCGGCGACGGGCACGCGCTTGAGCCGGGCGTAAAAGCGCATCACCTGTCGCCCGCTCATGCCCGGATCGAAGGCCACGTTCTCGGGCACATAGCCGACGAGCCCCGCCGCCCGGGCGCTCGCGCGGCCTTCGGGGGGGCGCCCGAGAACCTCGACCCGCCCGCCGTCGGGACGGACGAAGCCGAGCAGGATCTTGATCAGGGTCGACTTGCCCGAGCCATTGTGGCCGACCAGCGCCAGGCACTGCCCGGCGGGGATGTCGAGCGTCACGTCGCGAAGCGCCACCGTCGCCCGATAGCGCTTGCCGACGCCGTCGAGCCGGGCCGCCGGGGTCATGACCGGGCCTCCGACCGCATTATCGGCGGCCGGGTCGGGCGCATCAGCGGCGCCGTGTCCACGACCCCGCCGGGATAGAGCAGCGGCAGCCGCTCCTGCGCCACGCGCAGGAGACCGAGCGCCGGGCTCTTCATCAGAAGCCTGGCCTCGGGATGCGCCCACAGCACCCGGTCGACGAGACCGTTCGGACGATAGGGACGGTCGCCGATGCCGTCGCCGTCGAGATCGAAATCGGGATTGTCGCTCCAGTAATTGCCGCGACCGCGATGGGACCAGTCGAGATAGCGCGTGCCGACGTATTTCACCTGCACGCGATTGCCGACGAACGCGTTGCCGCTGACGATGTTGCGCTCCGAGCCGGCGGTGAAATGGATGCCGATGCGGCAATGCTCGAACCAGTTGTCCAGGATACGGTTGATATTGGCGTTGTAGATGAAGACGCATTTGCCGCCGCCGTCGACCACCGCATTGCGCGCGATCTCGGAGTCGAGCACGTAGTTGAGAAGGATCCCGTGATCGCGGTCGCGGCGCGAGAGATTGTCATGCACATGGATGCGGCGCGAATACATCAGCGCATAGCCGGCATGATTGCCCTGCGAGCGATTGCCGGCGACCTCGCTGTCCTGCGTATACATGTAATGGACGGCGAAGCGGAGGTCGGAAAAGCGATTGTCGAGAAAGCGGTTGTCGTGGCTCGTCGTGGTGAAGATGCCGTCGCGGCCATAGCGGAATTCGTTGCCCCGCACCACCGCGCCGGGCGCGTTCCACACCTGCACCCCGTTGCCGCGCTCGTTGATGTGCGGATCGCGCCGCCCGTGGATGCGGTTGTCGGCCACAAGCGCGTCGCGCGCGCCCTTGACATAGACGCCGATGAGATTGTTCTCGAGCCGATTGCCCGCGACCACGGCGCGCACCGCATCGGGGGTGAGGAAGATGCCGCTGTCCTCGGCCTCGAGCGAGGAGCCCGAGCCGGTGACGACAAGGCCGCGGATCGTGACGTCGGGAGCCGCGACCTCGAGCACGCGGCCGTGGCCGGCGCCGTCGAGCACCGTGCCCGTCTCTCCGCTGAGCGTCAGCGGCACGGAGATGCGGAAATTGCCGACATAGCGCCCGGGCGCGAGCGTGAGAACGTCGCCCGGCTCGGCGGCGGCGAGCGCCGTGGCGAACGTCCCGGGGTTGACCGCGCGCGTCCGGGCGTGGCCGGCGCCGGCGGCGAGGACGAGCCCCGCCGCCAGTGCCAGGGCTTTGACGCATCGGCGCAAACCGCCTCTCCCTCAGGCCTTGCGCGGCTCGACCAGCATGCGCCCGCGCATCTCCATGTGCAGCGCATGGCAGAAGAACTGGCAATAATACCAGTGCACGCCGGGCCGGTCGGCGACGAAGGTCACCGAGGTCGTCTCCTGCGGTGCGATCTCGAGCGCGATGCCGTGGCGGCCGAGCGTGAAGCCGTGGGTGAGGTCCTCCACATTGTCGATATTGGTGATGATGATCGTCACCTCGTCGCCTTCCTTCACCTTGAACTCGCTGAGCGAGAAGGTCGGCGCCACCGAGTGCATGTAGACGCGGACCTTGTTCGGACCCTTGCGCACCACCGTGGCCGCGGTCTCGAGATCGACCCCGTCCTCTTTCGCCCATTCCCGTTCGACCGCGAAATAGGGATCGTCGCGACGGAAGATCGAGATCGGATTGAGGATGTCGGCGCGCAGGATGATGCAGTCGTGCGGCTCGCAATAGGTCGGCCCGTCGTGCACGAGCTCCATTCCGCCGCCCGAGATGTCGATGAGCTGATCGTTCTCGGGCTTGAGCGGCCCCACATTGAGGAACCGGTCCTTGGAGAACTTGTTCAAGGACACCAGCCATTTGCCGTCGGCCTCGCGGGTCTCGCCCATCGAGGTGTGATT
>CAZAEP010000066.1:1912-11212 GCA_964484045.1 uncultured Sphingomonadales bacterium | reverse complement strand
TGGTGTGCTACGGCGGGGTCTCGCTCGCCGTCTACATGCACGGGATCACCCGCGAGATCCTGAAGCTCGTGCGCGCCTCGCGCGCCTATCATGCCATCGAGGACAAGGCGGCGCGGGCCGGGGCCCGCTATGACGATGCCGTCGACCATCGCGGCGAGCGCGATACCGAGGACGTCTATTTCGCGCTCCTGCAGGCGATGGGCGAAAGCGTGTCGCTGCGCGTCGTCGTCGATGTCGTCGCCGGGGCGTCGGCGGGCGGCATCAACGCCATCATGCTGGCGCGGGCGCTGGCCTTCGATCTCAGCCTCGATCGTCATCGCGAATTCTGGCTCGATTTCGCCGATGTCACCGAACTGCTCGCTCCCGAGGCCCGTGCGGGGACGCTCTCGAAACCCTTCATGCGCCCCTTCTTCTGGCTTCTCGCGCGTTGGCAACGACACCGCGCGGAAAAGCTCGGCGCCGCGGGCGAGGACCCGGAAGTGCTCGAGAAGCTGTCGCTCTTCATGCGCTCGCGCTGGTTCGAGCCGCCCTTCTCGGGATCGCGCATGAGCGAGCTGATGCTCGACGCCCTGCTTTCGCTGGGTGAGGAGGGCGACGTCGAGCGCTCGCTCCTGCCGGTCGGCCTGCCGCTCGAGCTCTTCGTCACGACGACGGATTTCTGGGGGCACCGGCAGGCCATCCGGCTTCACGATCCGCCGGTGATCCAGGAGCGCGAGCACCGGCTCATCCTGCATTTCCGCCATGTCCGGCACAGCGGCGGAAGCCATGACAGCCGGCTTGGCGAGGACGACATCGCCTCGCTCGCCTTCGCGGCACGGGCGACGAGCAGCTATCCCGGCGCCTTTCCGCCGGCGCAGCTCGGCGAGATCGACGCCGTCTGCGCCGCCCGCGGCGTCCGCTGGGTATCGCGCGCGCGTTTCGTCGCCGAGCAGTTCAAGGAATTGAGCGAGGCCGGAGAGGACCCCGAGGCCGCCGCCTTCATCGACGGCAGCGTGCTGATGAACAAGCCGATCTCGGTGGCGCTCGAGGCGGTGCAGAGCCATGTCGCGCATCGCGAGGTCGACCGGCGCCTCGTCTATCTCGAGCCCAATCCGGAAATCCGCCGCGCCACGGCGCACGAGGCGCCGGGATTCTTCAAGACCATCAAGGGGGCGCTCTCGGACATTCCGCGCAATCAGCCGATTCGCGACGACCTCGAATGGCTGGCCGACTTCAACCGGCGGGTGGGCCTGCAGCGGCAGGTCGTCGATGCGGTGAAGCCGAATGTCATGCGCATGATCGGCGAGACCCTCGGGGAGCGTCTGAGCACGCCGCCCGACGCCGAGCGCCTGGCGCGCTGGCGGCATGCGGCGAACGAGCAGGCGGCCGCCGACGCGGCCTACGCCTATGACGGCTATGCCCGGCTCAAGGTGATCTCGGTGCTCGAGGACGCGGTGCTTCTGCTGGAGCGTCTGACCGGGCTCAAGGATCGCGCGGAAGCCGAGCGTCTGGTGGCGATGTGGGCGCGGCGGCAGGGCATCCGACCGCTCGCCGATCCCGCCGACGAGGCGCAGCACGCCGACGGCATCTCCTGGATCGTCTTCCTGCGCCATTTCGATCTGCGCTATCGCCTGCGCCGCCTGCGCTTTCTCATCCGGCGTCTGAACGAGCTCTATCAGGAGGCCGACCACAGGGCGACGCGCGCGGGCCGCCTGTGGGTGGACCGGATCAAGGCGCGGATGTATACGCAGTCCGAGCGGCTGACCGGGTTCATCGCCGGCCGGGGGTTCGAGATGCCGGCGGCGGCCGTGGCCGGCGAGGAGGTCGATGCCCTGAAGGTCGCCGCCTGCCTCGAGGCGGTGGCGAAGTCGATGAACCTTCCCGAGATGGACGCCGCACTCGATCGCCTGATCGCGGAATGCTGCGCCTCGTGCCCCGAGCCGACGCTGGCACGCGAGCTGGTGATCGCCTATCTCGGCTTCGCCTATTATGACGTGCTGACCTTTCCAATGGCGCCGCGCCGCGATCTCGAGGTGCTGGACGAGATCAAGGTCGACCGCATCTCCGTCGACGACGCCAATACCCTGCGCAAAGGCGGCGCGCGACAGATTCTCAAGGGCGTGGAGTTCGGCAATTTCGGCGCCTTCTTCTCGCGCCGTTTCCGCGAGAACGATTATCTCTGGGGGCGGCTCACCGGGGCCGAGCGTCTCGTCGATATCGTGGTCAGCGCGGCGCCCGAGGCAGTGAAGGCGGGGCTTGTCGACGCGACGGCGATCAAGAAGCGTCTCTTTCTGGCGATTCTCGAAGCCGAAGCGTCGCATCTGCCGGCCGTCGCCGACATGATCGCCGCTCTCAGGGCGGACGCGGAGCGGCTGTGAAGACGGGTCAGGACCCGCGTTCGAGGGCGCGCCAGCCGATATCGCGGCGACAGAAGCCTTGCGGCCAGTCGATGCGGGCGATGGCGTCATAGACGCGCGCCCGCGCCGCGGCGACGTCCGGCGCGCGCGCGGTGACGGCGAGCACCCGTCCGCCGACGGCGCGCAGCGTGCCGTCCGCATCGCGCGCGGTGCCGGCGTGGAAGACGACGAGGTCGGGATCGTCCGCGAGTGCCTCGAGCCCGCGGATGACGCTTCCCGTCTCATGAGCTCCGGGATAACCCCGGCTCGCCATGACGACGGTGAGCGCGACCCCGTCGCGCCATTCGAGGGTGAGGCCTCCGAGGTCGCCGGCGGCGGTGGCGGCGAGCGCCGGCACGAGGTCGGACGCCAGCCGCATCATCAGTGCCTGGCATTCGGGGTCGCCGAAGCGGACATTGTACTCGATGAGCTTCGGCCCTTGGGGCGTGATCATGAGCCCGGCATAAAGGACGCCGCGATAGGGTGTGCCGGCGGCCGCGAGGGCGCGGGCGGTGGGACGGATGATCTCCTCCATCACGCGCGCCGTCATCGCCGCGTCGAGCACCGGGGCGGGGGAATAGGCGCCCATGCCGCCGGTATTGGGACCGCGATCGCCGTCGAAGGCCCGCTTGTGGTCTTGCGCCCCGGCGAGCGGCAGGACGCTCTCGCCGGCGACGAGGGCGAACAAGCTCGCCTCCTCGCCTTCGAGGAACTCCTCGATGACGAGGCTGCGGCCGGCATCGCCGAAACCGCCGCCGAGCATGTCGTCGATGGCGGCATCGGCCGCGTCGCGGCTTTCGGCGATGATGACGCCCTTGCCGGCGGCGAGTCCGTCGGCCTTGATCACGATCGGCAGGTTCTGCGTGCGGACATGGGCCCGGGCGGCGGCGGCATCGTCGAAGCGCGCATAGGCGGCGGTGGGGATGCCGTGCCGGGCGCAGAGGTCCTTGGTGAACCCCTTCGACCCCTCGAGCCGCGCGGCGGCCGCGGTGGGGCCGACGGCGGCGATGCCGACCGCCTCGAGCGCATCGACGAGCCCGGCGACGAGGGGCGCCTCGGGGCCGACGACGACGAGGTCGATCGCCGCCTTGCGGCAGAAGTCGATCACCGCGCGGCTGTCCATGGGGTCGAGGGCGAGGCACTCGGCATGCCCGGCGATGCCGGCATTGCCGGGGGCCGCGTAAAACCGGTCGATCACCGGCGATTGCGCGATCTTCCAGGCCAGCGCGTGCTCGCGCCCGCCGCTGCCGATGAGAAGGATGTTCATGCGCGTTCCCCTGCATTCCGTCGCCCGGTTGAGGCCGCTTTTAACGGCCGGGACCGGGCTTGTCACCGTCACCGACCGGCGCCGTTGATCCGGGCTCGTCTTCGCGGCTAAGAAGAGGCATGGCGCGGACCCCGGGCAATATCCACGAATACACCGTCTCCGAGCTCTCCTTCGCGCTCAGACGCACGGTGGAGAGCGAATATGCGCTGGTGCGCGTGCGCGGCGAGCTGTCGGGCGTCAAGCGGCACAGTTCGGGTCATCTCTATTGTGCGCTCAAGGACGACAAGGCGGCGCTCGACGGCGTCTGCTGGCGTCCGGTCGCGGCGCGGCTCGCCTTCAAGCCCGAGGACGGTCTCGAGGTGGTGGCGACGGGGCGGCTGTCGACCTATCCCGCGCGCTCGAAATATCAACTCGTCATCGAGCACATGGAGCCCGCCGGCGCCGGCGCCCTGATGGCGCTTCTCGAGGCGCGCAAGAAGAAGCTCGCCGCGGAAGGGCTCTTCGAGGCCGCGCGCAAGCGCCCGCTGCCCTATCTGCCGGAGGTGATCGCGGTCGTCACCTCGCCCACGGGGGCGGTGATCCGCGATATCCTGCACCGCCTCGCCGACCGCTTTCCGCGCCATCTTCTGCTGTGGCCGGTGCCGGTGCAGGGGGAAGGCGCGGCGGACAGGATCGCCGCCGCCGTCGCCGGCTTCAACCGTCTCGCCGACGAGGGACGGATTCCGCGGCCCGACGTCATGATCGTCGCCCGCGGCGGCGGCTCGGTCGAGGATCTCTGGGCCTTCAACGAGGAGATCGTGGTGCGCGCGGTGGCGGAAAGCCGGATTCCGGTGATCTCGGCGGTCGGGCACGAGACCGACACCACGCTCATCGACCTTGCCGCCGACCGGCGGGCGCCGACACCCACGGCGGCGGCCGAGATGGCGGTGCCGGTGCGCGCCGAACTGCTTGCGCGTCTCGCCGAGCTCGAGGGGCGCCGGCTCAGTGCGTGGGCCCGGTTCGTCGCCCGTCTGCGCGAGCGCGTCGCGGGTCTCGCCCGCGCCCTGCCGCGGCCGCGCGATCTGCTCGCGCTTGCACGGCAACGCCTCGACGAGCTCGCGGCCCGCCTGCCGCTGGCGCTCCGGGCGCTGGTGCGCGATCGCCGCGCCGAACTTCATCGTCTCGAGGGCGCGCTCGCCCCGCCGCGGCTCAAACAGCGCCTCGCCTTCGAGCGCCGCCGGGCGGAGGACCTGTTTCGCCGCCTCGACCCCGCGATGCGACAACGTCTCGCCGATGCGCGGCAACGGCTCGCGGCCGCCGGACGGCTTCTCGAGTCGATGAGCTACCGCGCCGTTCTCGCCCGCGGCTATGCGGTCCTGCGCGACGACGACGGCGCGCCGGTGACCCGCGCGGCGGCACTGACCGCGGGCATGCACGTGACGGCCGAGCTCGATGACGGGCGCAAGGGGCTCGTCGTCGAGGGGGCGCCGGCTCCGCGCCGCCCCCGTCGTCGGGCGCCGCCGCGGCGCGAGTCGCCAAGGCAGGAACGACTCTTCTGATTCCGAACGGGATGCGACCATTTGACGCCATGGCGTCAGATGCTAGTCTTGCCGCCGCAGACCCCGGCCCGCGCGGCGGGCGCGGGGCAAGCAAGGGAGAAGACCAAGATGAAGAAGATCACTGATTCACTGCAGATGACGGTGATCGCCGGCCTCGTGCTCACCGTGATCGTGCTCTTCGTCGCACCGATCATCGCGGGCGATGGCGGCGGTGCCCAGGGAGCCGTCGAGGAAATGACCGACAAGGTGAAGGGGGAGTAGGGATATGGACGTCGATTTCGGCAGTTTGGCCTTCTACGTCCGCTGGCTGCACGTGCTTTCGGGCGTCATGTGGATCGGGCTCCTGTGGTATTTCAATTTCGTCCAGGTCCCGGTGATGGGCGAGATTCCCGACGAGCAGAAGCCGGCGGTCTCCAGGCACATCGCGCCCAGGGCGCTGTTCTGGTTCCGCTGGGGGGCGATGGCGACGATCGTCTTCGGGCTCTGGCTCGCCTGGCTCAACGGCTATATCTGGGATGTGCTGAAGCTCGGCGCGGGCGAGGGCAGTCTCAACCTGACGCTGCTGGGTTTCGGCATGTGGTTCGGCATCATCATGTGGTTCAATGTCTGGTTCGTCATCTGGCCGAACCAGAAGGTCGCGCTCGGCCTCGTCGAGGCCGATGCGGACGCCAAGCCGAAGGCGGCGGCGACGGCGAAGATGTTCTCGCGCATCAATACGCTGCTCTCGATCCCGATGTTCTTCGGCATGCTGTCGGCGAGCCATTTCGCCTGAAGTCCGGACGCGGACGAGCCAAGCGGGGCGGGCCTGGCTCGCCCCGTTCTTTATCGCGGGGACATATCGGGCATGGGGCGGCGCTCTATGCCGTCCCCGCCTTTTCCTCGCGCGACTGCCGCGCCGCGTCGGCGCGGGCCTGGAGAAGGTCGGCCTGGGCCTGGGCCGCGACCGCACGATCCTGCGGCGAGGGCTCGGCGGGTGCGAGCGCGGCGCGGATGACGCGTTCGAGCTTGGCGATCGTCGCCTCGGGATCGCCGGGTTCCGGGCTGCGGTCGATCGAGACCTCGCCGCCGACCGCATATTGCCGTCCGTCGGGGCCGGTCTCGAACTCGAAATGCGGGGGGCCGGTAAGCTCGCCGCCGGCGGCCCGATGCGCTCCCTCATGGGCACGCACCTCGCGATCGCGCGCCTTGAGCGCGGCGACCTGCGCCTGTTCCTCCTTGGTAAGCTGGCCCGGCAGGCGCACGCCGTTCGGCGGCGTCTCGCGCCGCGCCTCCTGCGCGCCTTGTCCGCTCCCGGCATCGGCATCGTCCGCCCGCTGCAGGACGAGCACCGAGCCCGGCGCCAGAAGAGCGAGGCTCCCCGGGCGGGAGACGCCGGCCCGTGCGGGGCCGGTGCTTCCGGCGGCCGTCGGGGCGCGCGCGACATCGCGCCGCGCGGCGATGGCGAGCGGCGACCGGGACCGGGCGCCTGGCGGCGGTGCCGTCGGCGCGGCTGCGGTGCCGACGATCATGCCGCATATGTTGCCGCCCTCCGGTTAAGAAATCCTGATCGCCGCCGCGCCGCATGCACGCGCCATGGCGGCGCGCGGAGCGACGGAAACGGTGGAGAAAGGCGCAAAATCGGCCGCTTTTCGCTTTTTGTTAAGGTCCTTGTCCCATCAATTGCGGGAGGCGGGGCGGGACAGAACGCGACGAGGACGAGACGATGGCGATCATGCGCGCCTACGAGAAATGCCTGTTGGGGCTCACCATCATGGTCCGCGAGACGGGGTCGATTCAGGAGCGGCTCTGCAACGCCTTCAAGCGGCAGATCATGCATATCGATCCCGAAGCGGATCTGACGCCGCCGCTGGCGACGCAATTCTTCGAGCTGAAGGAGGTCGTCACCGCGCGCGAGCCCGACGGTGACGAGATGCGTCTCGAGGCCACGACGCGCGCCATGAGCGATGCCGAGGCGCAGCATGCCGCCGACATGTTCATCGCCTTCGCCACCGGTGTCTCGGCCGCCTATCATGACGGTCAGGACGTCGCTCCTGCCGGCGCCGCCTCCGCCGGGGGCGGGGCCTCGGACGAGAATGAAGGGCTGATGCCGGTGGGCGACGCCGACGCCGCTTGACCTGCCGCCCGCTTCTCGCGTCTTCTCGACAGGCTTGGTGCGGAAAAGACGGGAGCGGGCGATGCGGTCGGTTCTGGCAATCCTCTTCATCTCGATCGGCAGCCTTGCGGCCCATGCCGGTCCGGTGGACGATCTCCACGCCCTCTTTGCCGAGGAGTGGCAGTGGCGGATGGCCACCGATCCGCTTGCCGCAAGCATGCGCGGCATCCATGATCACGACGATCGCCTGCCCGACGTCTCGGCCGAGGCGCAGGCGGCACGGCTCAAGGCGCTCGCGGCGTTTCGCGCGCGTCTCGACGCGATCCCGCGCACGGCGCTCGACGAGGCGGACCGTCTGAACGCCGATCTTTTCGCCTTCGATCTCGACGGGCGCATCGCCGAGGCGCGTTTCCGCACCTGGCGCATTCCCTTCCTCTCCGATTCGGGCTTTCATACCGAGCCCGTGTTCGTCATCGAGGCGATGCGCTTCCGCAATGCCGCCGACTATGAGATCTATCTCCGGCGGCTCGCCGCGCTTCCGCGCTATCTCGACCAGAACATCGCCAATATGCGCCTCGGCATGCGCGAGGGCTTCACCATGCCGCGGGCGATCCTCCCGGGCGTTGCGCCGACCTTCGCCGCGCTCGCCGTAGACGAACCGGAGCAAAGCCCCTTCTTCGGGCCGTTTCGCAACATGCCGGCATCCGTTCCGGAGGTGGCGCGGTCCCGGATTCTTACCGAAGGAAGGCGCATTCTGAAGGAGAGCGTGCTGCCCGCCTACCGGCGGCTTTATCGCTTCTTCACCGGGGACTACATGCCCGCGGCACGGTCGAGCATCGGCGCCGGCGACCTGCCCGACGGCGCGGCCTTCTACCACATGCGCATCCGCCGCTTCACCACTCTCGATCTCGACGCCGAGTCCATCCACATCCTGGGTCGGCACGAGGTCGCGCGTATCCGGGCCGAGATGGAGGCGGTGATCGGGAAGACCGGTTTTGCGGGCAGCTTCGCCGAATTCCTCGCCTTCCTGCGTCGCGACCCGCGTTTTTACGCCAGGACGCCCGAGGAGCTGCTGCGCCGCGCGGCGTGGATCGCCAAGACCATCGACGGCAGGCTCCCGGCCTTCTTCGGCAAGCTGCCGCGCATGCCTTATGGCGTGCGCGCGGTGCCGCCGGAGATCGCCCCCAATTACACCACCGGGCGCTACTGGCCGGCGATCCCGGGCGTGCGCGGCGGGCTTTACATGGTCAACACCTACGCGCTCGACAAGCGGCCGCTCTATGCGCTGCCGGCGCTCACGCTCCATGAAGCGGTGCCGGGGCATCATCTGCAGGTGGCGCTCGCCGACGAGATCGAAGGTGTCCCGGAATTCAGGAAAGCGCTCTATGTCGTCGCCTTCGGCGAGGGCTGGGGGCTCTACAGCGAGCGGCTCGGCGCGGAGATGGGGATCTACGGGACGCCCTATGAGGAATTCGGCCGCCTGAGCTACGAGATGTGGCGCGCGGCGCGCCTCGTCGTCGATACCGGCATCCACGCCATGGGCTGGACGCGGGACGAGGCGATCGCCTTCCTGAAGAACAATACGGCCTTGAGCGCGCACAATGTCGCAACCGAAATCGACCGCTATATTTCCTGGCCCGGCCAGGCCCTCGGCTACAAGATCGGCGAGATCCGGATTCGCGAGCTTCGGGCCAAGGCCGAAAAGGTCCTCGGATCGCGCTTCGACATCCGGGCCTTTCATGACGCCGTGCTCGAGAACGGTTCGCTGCCGCTGCCCGTCCTCGAACGCCGCATCGACGCCTATATCGCCCGCGCCGGCGCGCCGTGATCCCGAGGCTCGCGTCCATCGCGCGTCCCTTCCGCCCCCCGCCCTCCTCCGTCACCCCTCGACTCCGTTCTTTCGTCACCCGCCGGCCCCTCCTTCGTCACCCGCCGGCGTGACCGGCGGGTCCACCGGCGGACAGGGCGCCCGGCGCGACCATGGATTCGCCGCTCAAGGCGGCGAATGACGGACCTTTTCACGGCTCT
>CAZAEP010000066.1:0-1812 GCA_964484045.1 uncultured Sphingomonadales bacterium | reverse complement strand
CCGTCGTCACCCGCCGGCGTGACCGGCGGGTCCACCGGCGGGCAGGGCGCCCGGCACGACCATGGATTCGCCGCTCAAGGCGGCGAATGACGGACCTTTTCGCGGCTCTGCCGCAACCCGACACATCCCCCGTCGTCACCCGCCGGCGTGACCGGCGGGTCCACCGGCGGGCAGGGCGCCCGGCGCGACCATGGATTCGCCGGCCAAGCCGGCGAATGACGGACCTTTTCACGGCTCTATCGCAACCCGACACATCCCCCGTCGTCACCCGCCGGCGTGACCGGCGGCTCCGCGCCGCGGCAGGCGCGCACGGTCCCGATCGATCGCGGGTCAGGCGCGTTCGCGGGCCTCGGTCTCGGCATCGTCGAGCGGGTGGGCGAGCCGCGAGAGCATCTCCCTGGGGACCACCTGCCACATGCGCTCGAGAGTCTCGTTCCAGTGCGCAAGGAGCTGTGCCGCGTGCGGGCTGTCGGTTTCCGCCACATGCGCCTCGATCAGGCGCCGCAGTTCGCCTGCCCAATGGGCGGAGCGGATGCGCACGGCGATCACGCTGTCGGTGTTCAGATGGGTCTCGAAGTCGCCGGCGGGATCATGGACGAAGGCCATGCCGCCGGTCATCCCGGCGGCGAAATTGTCCCCCACCGGTCCCAGAATGACGGCGGTGCCGCCGGTCATGTACTCGCAGCCGTTTGCGCCGCAGCCCTCGACCACGACATCGGCGCCGGAATTGCGCACCGCGAAGCGCTCGCCCGCCTGTCCTGCGGCGTAGAGCGCGCCCGCGGTGGCACCGTAGAGCACGGTGTTGCCGATGATCGTGTTCTGCGCCGTGTGCGGCATCAGCGGCGAGCGCGCCGGCGGCCGCACGACGATGGTGCCGCCCGAAAGCCCCTTGCCGACATAGTCGTTGGCATCACCGAAGACGACGAGCTTGAGACCGCGCACAGCGAAGGCTCCGAGCGACTGCCCGGCCGAGCCCTTGAGCTGCACCGTGACATGCCCCGGTGCCAGCCCTTCGGGGCCGAAGCGGCGCACGATATGGGCGGAAAAGCGGGTGCCCACGGCGCGGTGGATGTTGCGCACGGCGTAGGAGAGCTGCATCTTCTCGCCGCGCGCGAAGACCGGTTTCGCGTCCTCGAGCATGCGCGCATCGAGGCTGTCGGGGACCTCGTTGCGGCCGACGATGTTGCAGATCCGCTCCGCGTCCTCGGCGTCGACCTGCACCAGAATGGGGTTGAGATCGAGATCGTCGAGGCGCGCGTCGCCCCGGCTCACCTGTTTCAGGAGATCGGTGCGGCCGACGATCTCGTCGAGCGTGCGGGCGCCGAGGGTGGCGAGGATCTCGCGCACCTCCTCGGCGATGAAGGTCATGAGATTGATCACCTTCTCCGGGCTGCCGGCGAATTTCTCGCGCAGCCGTTCGTCCTGCGTGCAGATGCCCACGGGGCAGGTGTTGGAATGGCATTGCCGCACCATGAGGCAGCCCATGGCGACGAGCGCCGCGGTGCCGATGCCGAATTCCTCGGCGCCGAGAAGAGCGGCGATGACAACGTCGCGTCCGGTCTTGATGCCGCCGTCGACGCGCAGGCGCACGCGGTGGCGCAGACGGTTGAGGGTGAGCACCTGATTGACCTCGGCAAGCCCGATCTCCCACGGCGTGCCGGCGTATTTGATCGAGCTCAGGGGACTCGCGCCGGTGCCGCCGGAATGCCCCGAGACCAGGATCACGTCGGCATGCGCCTTGGCGACGCCGGCGGCGATGGTGCCGATGCCGGCGGCGGAGACGAGCTTCACGCACACCCGCGCCTCGGGATT
>CAZAEP010000065.1:0-11232 GCA_964484045.1 uncultured Sphingomonadales bacterium | reverse complement strand
CCAGTAGAGGTCGGTGCCGTCCTCGAAGATGATGTAGACGTAGGAATCGTTGAAGAAGGAATAGCCGCGCACCGTCACCGCGCCGGGCACCGCGAGCATGGCGGTGGCGAGCGGATAGGTGACCTGGTCCTCGACCACCTGCGGCGCCTGCCCGGGATAGGTGGTCTTGATGATCACCTGCACGTCGGAAAGGTCGGGGATGGCGTCGAGCGGCGTGCGGCTGAGCGCATAGAGCCCGCCGGCGGCGAGAAAGACGGTGAGAATCAGCACGATGAAGCGATTCGCCACCGACCAGCGGATGATGGCCTCAATCATGGGGCGTCTCCATGTCCATGTCCGCCGCCCCGTCTTCGGACGTCCCGGCGCCGAGCATGCGCATCATGCTGGCTTCGAAGCTCGCCTCGGAGTCGAGAAGGAACTGGGCCGACGTGACGACTCGCTCGCCTTCGGCGAGGCCATCGAGGATCTCGATCCGGCCACCGGATTCGATGCCCGCGCGTACCTGCGCCGGTCGGAAGCGTCCGTCGTCCATCGCCAGGATCACGCGGTCCGATGCGCCGGTGCGGATCAATGCTTCGGTGGGGATGATCAGCACGCCCTCGCGTGGATCGACCTCGATTCTGACATTCGCGTACATATTGGGGCGGAGCGCGAGATCGGGATTGTCGAAGACCAGCCGCACGCGGCCCGTGCGGCTCGCTTCGTGAATGGTCGGATACACGTAATCGACACGACCGATCCATTTCTTCCCGGGGAAGAAGGGCAGCGTCATGACCGCTCGTTCGCCCGGCCTGATCCAGTCGACCTGGTTCTCATAGACGTCGACCAGGACCCAGACCGTGGAGAGGTCGGCGAGTTTCATCACCGTCGTGCCCGGCTGGACATAGGCGCCCTGACGCACATTGAGCTCGGCGACGATGCCGCCCTGGGGGGCGAGAGCATCGAGGCGCTGGCGCACGCGACGCGTCTTTTTCAGATCGGCGATCTGGTCTGCCGTCATGCCGAGCGCGATCAGGCGCTCGCGCGCCGCCGCGATGACCTGCGGGCGGCCGGTCTCGAGCGCCTGCAGATACTCCGCCTGGGCGCTGACCAGGGGCCGCGAATAGAGCTGGAAGAGCGGCTGGCCCTTTTCCACGACGGCCCCCTCGGTGTCGGCGTCGAGCCGCTCGATCCACCCCGCCGTGCGGACATGAATGGCGGAAACCTTGTCGTCGTCGAAGACGACATAGCCCACCGTCTCCACCCGTCGCGCGAGCGTGCCGCGTTCGACCGGGGCCGTGCGGACGCCGATATTGTTGCGAACGGCGGGGTCGATGCGGAGCCCCGGGGTCGTCGCGCTATCCGCCTCGTCGGCATAGACCGGGACCAGATCCATGCCCATGGGCGACTTGCCCGGCTTGTCGCTGCGAAAGTTCGGGTTCATCGGCGAGCGCCAGTAGAGGATCTTTCGTTCGCCCTTGCCGTCGTCCTTGGCCGCGGCAGCGCTCTGCTCGTCGCCCGGGGACAGGATTTGCGCCACGGCAAAACCGGCAGCGGCCCCCAGCGACAGGAGCAGGATGGATTTCAAGAGCCAGCCCCGCATCAGTTCTCTCCTTCCAGAAACAAGAGGTCCGCCTGTGTCTTGGCGCGATCCACGCGCAGGCGAATGAGTTGCAATCGGGTGTCGAGCTCGGCGAGTTCGGCACGGATGAGCTCGGGAAAATCGGTGACGCCGCTCCGGTAGGAGATGACCGAGGCCTCGGTCGTCCCCTCGGCACGCTCGATCACGGCCTCTTCATAGAGACGGATGCGATCGTTCAGGCGGGCCCAGGCGGCGTAGCTGCGCTCGAGCTGACGATTGAGCTCGAGCAGGGTGGCCTCGCGACCGAGTTGCGCCGACTGTCGGCTGCGCTTGGCCGCCGCGACCGCCTTGTCCTGGCGTTTGGCCGTGAACAGCGGCACATCGAGCGAGATGCCGACGGTGATGAAATCGTCGCGGTTGCGGCCGGTCGGTGTGCGACCGCGCACGCCATAGCCGGCCCGGACCGCCCAGTCGGGCTTGTACTGCTGGGCCGCGATCTCGACCTCGCGCTTGCGCGCCTCGATCGTCGAATCCGTCATGCGCACGGCCGGATGGCGGAGCAGAAGCGCCCGCAGGGCCTCCGGCGCTTCGGGGTATTTGAGGACGGGCATGTCCTGCGGCAGAGCCCGGCGCGCCGCGGTCTCGCCAATGAAGCGGGCAAGGTTCGCCCGCGCGATCTCGAACCGGCGCTGGGCCTCGATCAGGCGATCGTCGAGCAGGGAAAGCTCGAGCCGCGTGCGCATCAGCGCCTGGCTCGAGCCGCGCCCGGCGGAATAGTCGGCGCGTGTCGCCCCCTCGAGATCGGCCACCGCGTCGCGGCTCTTCCGGATCTGCGCTTCGGCCGCGGCCCAGTAGTACATCTCGAGCCAGGCGCGCCGCGTCTCGCGAACGATCTCGAGTTCGCGCAGCCGCGCGGCATAGCGGGCGCCGGCACTCTCGGCCCGGCGCCTGGCGCCGCGCAGGGCGAGCGTCCTGCCGGCCGGGAAGGACTGGCTGAGCGAGGTCTGGAACTGCGTCATGTTCTCCTGGGTGAAGGAGAAGCTGGTCGGCAGATTGATCATGGTGATGCCGAGTTGCGGGTCGGGGAGCTGCGACTCCGCGACCGCTTTCTCGGCCAGGGCGGCCGCCTGTTCCTCGAATTGCCGCACCGAGGGGTCGTCGGCTTCGAGGGCGAGCCGGACCGCCGCGTCGAGCGTCAGCGGCGCATCGCTTGCGGCAACCGCCTGGCTGTGGATGGCGACGCCGAGGACGGCGCCGATCAGACATGGGATTTTCATTGAAAAGCCTCGCGCAGGACGATCGTTCCATCGAGACGGCAGCGGGTCGTCTCGCGACCCACCGCCGGCGAACGGGAGTCAGGCGCGCGGGCGTGGCGGTGGCAGGGTGGGGACGTCGTGGAGACTGTCGGCCGAGCGTGCCGGCACGGTGAAAAGAGCGAGCCCGACAGGCTCACCGGCAGGCAGATGTGGAGCGCTGATGAGGACCGGCGCGCAAAGCGTGCAGCAGTCCAGCACGCAACCGGAGTTCGCGGGTGGCGTTCCCGTGTCCGCGTTGAGGGCGCCGTCGGGGTGCGAAGCCGCCGCCGGGATCGCCGCGGCCGGATGCGCCATGCCCCCGCAGGCGCCGGTGCACAGGCTGGCTGCGGCCAGCCCCGGCGTGCTCGCAACAAGCACGACCAGCACCGCCATGAGCATGGCCGCGTAATGTGACAGGGGATTGCCGCGACGGCTTGTCATCCTCGAACTTTCCGTCCCTTCTGCAAGAGCGCCGCCCCATGGATCGAGACGGCGGGTCCGCACCCGCTCTTCGGCGGGCTCGCAGGGAGAGACGACCCTAGCACGGAGGCGTTACGAAAAAAATGACCGATCCCGGCAAAGAATGAGCGCGATGGCGTCGAGACGGGGCCTTCCGGGGCGGGTGGGAGGCCAGGAGGCGGCCCGACGCTGCGCCGCACGCCCCTGCGGCGTTTCTGGATGTGGTGACCCCTACGGGACTCGAACCCGTGTTTCCGCCGTGAGAGGGCGGCGTCCTGGACCGCTAGACGAAGGGGCCGTCGCGCGCGGGTGGGCGCTCTCTAAGCATAGGCCCGCCGGGGCGTCAAGGCTTGCGCCTGTCGCGGGTGATGTCGTGCTCAGGCGTGCGCGGCGTCGTCGATCAGGAGCTCGACCCTGGGCGTGATCCCCCAATCGTCGCGCTTGAGCCTGCCCGCAATATGGAAGCGGCGACCGACGCCGGCAAGAAGCGCCTGTCCGAGCGCGCTGTCGGCGGATCGGAAGGCGATGCCCTTGAGCCGTGCCCCGTCGCCGCCGGCGAGGAAGAGGCGCACATGGTCCTGGCCGACGATGTCGGCGCGAACGATTGTCACATCGGGCAGGGCGAAGCGCGGGGTCGGGTTGCCGACGCCGAAAGGTGCGAGCCGCTCCAGCGCCTCGACGAGTTCGACGCGGCATCCCCCGACGCCGAGCGCACCGTCGAGGTCGAGACAGCGTCCGGCGCGGGCGGCTGTCACTTTCGTGTCCAGGCGTTCGGCGAGAAAGGCACGCAGGCCTTCGAGCTGTTCGACACGCGCCGTCAGCCCGGCGGCCATGGCATGACCGCCGCCCTGCTCGATGAGATTCCTGTGGGCGGCATCGATGATCGCGGCGCCGATATCGACACCGGGGATCGAGCGTGCCGAGCCTCTGGCGGTGCCGTCTTCGCCGATGGCGATGACGACGCTCGGGCGGCCGTAGCGCTCACCGAGCCGCGAGGCGACGATACCGATGACACCCGGATGCCAGCCCCGGCCGGCCGCGAAGACGAGGGGATGTGGCTCGCCGTCCCCGACCTCGGCGATGACGCCGCCGAGCGCGGCTTCAAGGACCTCCGCCTCCAGCGCCTGCCGCTCCGCGTTGAGCGCGTCGAGCCGCGCGGCCAGTTCTCGCGCCTCCTCCGCATCGTCACTGAGCAGAAGGCGGGCGCCGAGATCGGCTTCCCCGACGCGCCCGCCGGCATTGACGCGGGGACCGAGGAGAAAGCCGAGATGATAGGCCGCGGGGGCGGAGGACAGCCGCGCCACGTCGGCAAGTGCGGCGAGCCCCGCATTGCGACGGTGGGCCATCACCTTGAGACCCTGCGCCACAAGCGTGCGATTGAGGCCGGTGAGCGGCACCACGTCGCACACCGTGCCGAGGGCCACCAGGTCGAGCCAGTGCCGGAGGTCCGGCTCGGGCCGCTCTTTCCCGTACCAGCCCGCCGCCCTCAGCGCGCGATTGACGGCGACGACGAGGAGAAAGGTGACGCCGACGGCGGCGAGGGCCCCGAGATCTCCGTCCTCGTCGAGGCGGTTGGGATTGATGACCGCCAGCGCTTGCGGCAGCGCCGCGTCGGCCTTGTGATGATCGACGACGATGACCTCGAGACCGACCGCGGCGGCGGCGGCAAGGGGGGCGAAGGAGAGCGTGCCGCAATCGACCGTGACGACGAGCGAGACCCCCTCCCGCGCAAGACGCTCGAGCGCCGGCGCATTGGGGCCGTAACCCTCTTTCAGTCGATCGGGAATGTAGAGACGCAGGCGCCCGCCGACGGCGGCGAAGAAACGGCCCAGAAGGGCCGCCGAGGTGGCGCCGTCGACGTCGTAGTCGCCGAAGACCGCGACCTCTTCGCCGGCGACGATGGCGGCCGCGAGGCGATCGGCGGCGGCATCCATGTCCCTGAGCACGCTGGGGTCGGGGAGGCTCGCGCGCAGCGAGGGATCGAGAAAGCCGGGCACGTCCTCCGGTGCGATGCCGCGCCCGGCGAGAACGCGGCCCACGACGGGATCGAGATCGAACTCCTGTGCCAGGCGCTGTGCCAGCCGCTCTTCCTGCACACGCAGACGCCAGCGCCTGCCGGCGAGCGAGCGGGTGACGCCCAGCGCCGTGTCGGGAGCGATCTCGACGGTCAAGACGGCCGCACCTCCCGCTTGATGTGGTCACTGCGAATGAAACGCACGGTCCGCGTCGAGGCGCGCATGACCACCGATTCGGTGCGATAGCCCGCGGGAGTCTTGGCGACCCCCTTGAGCATCGTTCCGTCGGTGACGCCGGTGGCGGCGAAAATGGTGTCGCCGCTCGCGAGCTCCTCGAGCTCGTATTTGCGATCGAGGTCGATGATGCCGCAGTGGCGGGCGCGCTCGCGTTCCTCGTCGCTGCGGAAAACGAGGCGTCCCTGGAACTGCCCGCCGACGCAATTGAGCGCCGCCGCGGCGAGAACGCCTTCCGGCGCACCGCCGATGCCGAGATACATGTCGATCCCGGTGTCGTGCTCGGTGGTGGCGATGACGCCCGCGATGTCGCCGTCGGGGATGAGCTGGATCGCCGCACCGACCTTGCGCAACTCGGCGATGAGCTTCTCGTGGCGGACGCGGTCGAGCACGCAGACGACGATATCCTGCGGCGGCACGCCCTTGGCTTCGGCCAGCGCCTTCACATTCGCGCTCGGGCTCCTGTCGAGATCGACGATACCCTTGGGATAGCCGCCGCCGATCGCGATCTTGTCCATATAGACGTCGGGCGCGTTGAGAAGTTTGCCGCGCTCGGCGATGGCCAGCACGGCGAGCGCGTTGGGGCCCATCTTGGCGGTCAGCGTGGTGCCTTCCAGGGGGTCGAGCGCGATGTCGACGGGCGGGCCGCCGAGCCCCACCTTCTCACCGATATAAAGCATCGGCGCCTCGTCGCGCTCGCCTTCGCCGATGACCACGGTGCCCTCGATATGGAGCTTGTTGAAGGCCTCGCGCATGGCGGCGACCGCGGCGGCGTCGGCCTCCCGCTCGTTGCCGATGCCCTTCCACGCCGATGCCGCGATCGCGGCGGCCTCGGTCACCCGCACCATCTCGAGCACGAGAACGCGATCGAGCACGCTCTTGCGCTGCATCGGCACTCCTTGTTCGTCGTTCATCGGGCCGCTCCTTCGTCGGGTCCTGTCGCCGCGGCATGCGCGTACCATAACGCCTCCGCCCCTTGGTGCAAGCGCCGGGCCCGGCGTCACGCGGCGGGCCGATGAACGGGCCGCGTTGCGGTCGGGACGCAAGCTGACGTAAAGATAGGGCGACGCCTGCACCACCGGTGACGGGTCGCCCGAGGAGCCCCCTGATGTCAGAGAAGGACGAGACGGTCAACGTGGCCATGCCCGAAATGCCGGGCCCCGAAGAGTGGCGGCGAATGGCGGAGGATATGGCGAAAGTGGCCGAGACCAGCCACAAGCTGGTATCCGAATGGCTGGCGAAGCAGAAGGAAACGGAAGGGGCGGCCGCTCTCGATCCCTTCGGCGTCGGCGAGGCCTTCCTCGCCCTCACCGCCGATCTCATGAAGGATCCGGCGCGACTCGCCGAGCGGCAATGGCAGTTCTACCAGGACTATCTCCGGCTCTGGCAGCAGAACGCTCTGCGCATGATGGGCGCCGAGGCCGAGCCGGTGGCCGAGCCGGCACCGGGCGACCGCCGTTTCCGGGCGCCGGAATGGAGCGAGAACCAGGTCTTCGATTTCCTCAAACAGGCCTATCTTCTCGCCGCCCGGCACATGAACGCGCTGGTCCGGGACGCACGCGGGCTCGCCCCCGACGACGCCCGCAAGGTCGCCTTCTATACGCGCCAGATCGTCGATGCGCTCTCACCGAGCAATTACCCGCTGACCAACCCCGAGGTGCTCAGGGAAACCATCGAGAGCCACGGCGAGAATCTCGTTCGCGGTCTCGCCAACCTCCTGCAGGACCTCGAACGCGGCAGGGGCAGGCTTGCGCTCTCGATGACCGACGAGACCGCCTTCGAGGTCGGCCGCAACATCGCCACCACGCCGGGCAAGGTGGTGTTCGAGAACGAGCTCTTCCAGCTCATTCAATATGCGCCCGCCACCGAAACCGTTCATGAACGGCCGCTGCTCATCTATCCGCCGTGGATCAACAAGTTCTACATCCTCGATCTCACGCCCGAGAAGAGCTTCGTCAGATGGTGCGTCGCGCAGGGGTTCACCGTCTTCATGGTGTCGTGGGTCAATCCCGACGAACGCTATCGCGACAAGAGTCTCGACGACTATCTGCTCGAGGGTCAGGTGAGAGCGCTTCATGTGGTGGAAGAGATCACCGGCGTGCACGGCGTGAATGTCGTCGGCTATTGCGTCGCCGGCACGCTGCTCGCGGCGACGCTCGCCTGGCTTCATGCGAGAGGGGAGGCCGATCGCGTGCACGCGGCGACCTTCCTCACCACGCAGGTCGATTTTTCGGAGGCCGGCGAGCTCAAGGTCTTCGTCGATTCCGCGCAGCTCGACATGCTCGCCGCGCGCATGCGCGAGAAGGGCTATCTCGACGCCGACGCCATGTTCATGACCTTCAATCTCCTGCGGGCGAACGACCTCATCTGGTCGGTGGTGGTCAACAACTATCTTCTCGGCAGGGATCCGCCGCCCTTCGACCTCCTGTACTGGAACGGCGATTCGACCAATCAGCCGGCGAAGATGCACGAGCAGTATCTGCGATGCATGTATATCGAGAACGCGCTCGTGAATCCCGGCGCGGTGCGGCTTGCCGGCGAGCCGATCGACCTCTGCCGGGTGCGCACCCCGAGCTACATCCAGGCCGGGCGCGAAGACCATATCGCGCCGCCGCAATCGGTCTACAGGATGACGCAGATCCTCGCCGGACCGAAACGCTTCGTGCTCGCGGGCTCGGGCCATATCGCCGGCGTCGTCAATCCACCGTCCGCGAACAAGTACCGGTACTGGACGCGGACCGGGCGCCTGCCCAGGAGCTATGAGCGCTTCCTCGCGGGCGCGAGAGAGCACAAGGGCTCCTGGTGGCCCGATTGGCTCGGATGGCTCCGGCGCCGCAGCGGACGCCGGGTGCCGGCGCGCAGTCCGGGCTCGGACCGCTATCCGCCGATCGAGGACGCCCCGGGGCGTTACGTCAAGGTCCGCGCGCGGTGAGGGATGTGGATGCCCTCATGCGGGTGGCGGCGCAAGAAATTTGTCTTGTAGTACAATTGGTTACAAGATGCCCGCTCTTTCTTGACAGGCTCTGGGGCAGTCACTATGGTGCCGCTGCCTTGCGGCGGTCGTTTGCGCCGTCGTCGGGCGCAGGTCTTGGCCGTCGGCAGCGCCGGGCGCTTCAGCGACAGATCGCGATGGATGACAAGGACAAAGCGCCGTCGCCCGTGTCGTTCGAGGAGCGTCTGAAGCGCGCCCGGGAACGGGAGCGCGCGCGCGAAGCCGGGGGGGCGGGACCGCGAGGCGACTTCGCCATGGCGATGCGGATGAGCCTCGAGATCGTGACGGGCGTCGCCGCCGGCGGGCTGATCGGCTGGGCTCTTGATCAGTGGTTCGGGACGGCGCCCTGGTTGCTTCTCGTCTTCGTCCTTCTCGGGGTCGGAGCGGGCATTCGCAACGTCATCCGTATCGCCGCCGATGTCGCGCGGCGAAGCGGCGAGGACGGGCGGGACGAGAGCTGAAGGCACAGGCAGGCGGCTCCGGGCGGGCCGACGGGAAAGAGTGAGCGGGGCAGGGACCGGACGGTGGCAAATCCTCTCGAACAGTTCGAAATCGTGCGCATGGTGCCCTTGGAGATCGCCGGCATCGACGCCTCGATCACCAATGCCGCGATCTGGATGATGATCGTCATCACCGCGGTGACGGTTTTCCTCATGGGCGGCATGCGCCGCGGGGCGCTGGTGCCCGGGCGCTGGCAGTCGATGGCGGAGCTGTCATACGAATTCGTCGCCTCCATGGTGCGGGACAATGTCGGGTCCGAGGGGCGCGCCTATTTCCCCTTCGTCTTCGCGCTTTTCATGTTCATTCTCGGCGCCAATGTCACCGGTCTCATCCCGGGAGCGTTTACCGTGACGAGCCATCTCGCCGTCACCTTCGCCTTCGCCGCGGCGATTTTTCTCGGCGTCATCGTCATCGGCTTTGCCCGTCACGGACTGCGCTTTTTCACGCTTTTCGTCGCCCCGGGGACACCGCTGGCATTTCTGCCGCTGATCGTGATCCTGGAGGTCATCTCTTTCTGCACCCGGCCGATCACCCACAGTGTCCGTCTCTTTGCCAACATGACGGCGGGACATATCCTGCTCAAGGTGTTCGGCGGCTTCGTTGTCGGCCTCGGCGCCGCCGGCGGCATTTTTACGGTGATGGGGGTTCTGCCGCTGGCCTTCAACGTGGCGCTGACCGCACTCGAGCTTCTGGTCGCGGTCATCCAAGCCTATGTCTTCGCCATTCTCACCTGCGTCTATCTCAATGACGCGGTCAATCTCAACCACTGACATCCACTCCGAAACGGGACAAGCACAGGAAAGGACGTTCCATGGAAGCTGAAGCGGCGAAATTGATCGGTGCGGGCCTCGCGACCGTCGGCATGGGCGGGGCCGGTGTCGGCCTCGGCCTGATTTTCGGCAATTACCTTCTGGGCGCCATGCGCAATCCGGCGGCGGCCGACAAGCAGCGCGGCAATCTGATGTTCGGCTTCGCGGTGACCGAGGCGCTCGGCATCTTCTCCTTCCTCATCGCCCTCATGCTGCTCTTCGTCGAGCTCTAGGAACGCATGCGGGTCTGACGCGGAGCGCTGCTCATGCCGCAATTCGATCCCGGTGTCGTCGAGCCGCAGCTCGTCTGGCTCCTCATCAGCTTCGGCATCTTCTATCTCCTGATGTCGCGGCTTGCCCTGCCGCGCATCGCCAATGTGCTCGAGGAGCGCGTCGATCGGATCGCCGACGATCTCGATCGGGCGGAAGCGCTCAAGCGCGAAAGCGAGCATGTGCGCGAGGCCCGCGAGGCGACTCTGGCCGAGGCGCGGGCGGCGGCGGCGAAGGCGGTGGCCGAGGCGACGGCAAAGGCGCGGGCGGAGACCGAGGCGCGGCTCGCCGAGCTCGATGCCAGACTGGCCGCCGAGACGGGCGAGGCTCAGGCGCGGATCGCTCAGGAGAAGACGGCCGCCCTGCGCGAGATCGACGCCGTGGCCAGCGAGAGCTGTCGCGAGGTGGTGAAGAAGCTGGTCGGCGAGGCGGTCGCCGCCGCGGCCGCGAGGAAGGCGGTTCGCGAGGCGATGCAGGCACAGGCAAGGGAGGCATGAGCATGCCGGGCCTCATTGGAGCCTTCGCCGCGGCCGCGGAGGAGGCCGCCGGACAGGCTGCTGAACATGGCGAGACCTTCCTCGGTCTCGGCGCCGAAGGCTGGGTGGCAGCCGCCTTTCTTCTCTTCGTCGGCGTTCTCGTCTGGATCGGGGCGCACCGCTTCATCGCAGAGGCGCTCGATGCTCGTGCGGCGCGCATCCGCGGCGAACTCGAGGA
Organism: uncultured Sphingomonadales bacterium; assembly: GCA_964484045.1. GTDB lineage: Bacteria > Pseudomonadota > Alphaproteobacteria > Sphingomonadales > Rhodothalassiaceae > J134. Next base: position 382 of record CAZAEP010000065.1, on the reverse strand, counting down.
GGCGCGCAGCCTCAAGGAAGAGGCGCAGGAGCTTCTGGCGCAGCTTCAGCGCGAGCAGCGCCAGGCCGTGCAGGATGCCGAGGCGATCATCGCACAGGCCGAGGAAGATGCCCGTCTGCTGCTTGTGGAGGCGAAAAAGCAGATCGAGCAGATCAGCGAGCGCCGTCGGCTCGCCGCCGAACAGAAGATCGCGCGCGCCAGGGAACAGGCGCTCGGCGCCATCCGTGCCGAGGCGGCAACGCTCGCCGTGGCCGCCGCCCGGCATCTCATCCGGGACCTGCTCGAAGGCGAGAAGGGGGCGGAGCTGATCGACGCCACGATCGCCGAGATCGCCGCCCGCCGCCCGCACTGAACGCCCCGCCCCCCGCCGGCGCTCTTTTTC
>CAZAEP010000064.1:0-11277 GCA_964484045.1 uncultured Sphingomonadales bacterium | reverse complement strand
CGAGCTCGTCGGTCTGAAATCGAATTTCACGATTCTCGACAGCGACGATCGGCTCCGGCTCCTCAAACAGATCGTCGCGGCCGCCGATCTCGACGAGAAGCGCTGGCCGGCACGGGTCCTTGCCGCACTCGTCGATCGCTGGAAGAACCGGGCGCTCGCCCCCGATGCGGTGCCGGCGGAGGAATCGCACGGCTTCGCCAACGGCCGCGGCGCCGCGCTCTATGCCACCTATCAGGAGCGGCTCCGAATTCTCAACGCCTGCGATTTCGGCGATCTGCTCCTGCACATGATCACGATATTGCAGCGCCACGACGATGTGCTGGCGCAGTATCACCGCCGCTATCGCTACCTTCTCGTCGATGAATATCAGGACACCAATGTGGCGCAGTATCTGTGGCTGCGTCTGCTCGCCCGCGGCGCCGGGAACATCTGTTGCGTCGGGGACGATGATCAGTCGATCTATCGCTGGCGCGGCGCCGAAATCGGCAACATCCTGCGCTTCGAGGCCGACTATCCCGGTGCCAGGATCATCCGGCTGGAGCAGAACTACCGCTCCACAGGCCACATCCTCGGCGCCGCCTCGACGCTCATCGCGGCCAATCAGGGACGGCTCGGCAAGACGCTCTTTACCGACGCCGGAGAGGGTGAGAAGGTGCGCGTCCTCGGGGTCTGGGACGCCGACGAGGAGGCGCGTCGCGTCGGCGAGGAGATCGAGGAGCTGCAGCGTCAGGGCCACGCGCTGCGCGAGATCGCCATCCTCGTTCGCGCCGGTTTTCAGACCCGCGAGTTCGAGGAGCGGCTGATCACCATCGGCGTCCCCTACCGCGTCGTCGGGGGACCGCGCTTCTACGAGCGCGCCGAGATTCGCGATGCGCTCGCCTATCTGCGCATCGTCGCGCAGCCCGACGACGATCTCGCCTTCGAGCGCATTCTCAACCGCCCCAAACGCGGTCTCGGCGCGGCGACGACGGAACGTCTGCACCGGCTCGCCCGGGCGCAGGGAATCCCGCTCACCCGGGCGGCGGCGATGCTGGTCGGCTCGGAGGAATTGCGACCGCAGGCGCGCCGTGCGCTCGCCGGCCTGCTCGAGGATTTCGATCGCTGGCGCGCCGAGGCGGAGCGGCTGGAGCACAGCGCGCTCACGGAACTGGTGCTCGAGGAATCGGGCTATGTCGAGATGTGGCAGAAGGACCGGTCGCCGGACGCCCCGGGCCGGCTCGAGAATCTCGCGGAGCTCGTCCGCGCCATGGAATCCTTCGACAGCCTCGCCGGCTTCCTCGAGCATATCAGCCTGGTGATGGAGAACGAGGAGGCGTCCGGCGGCGACAAGGTCTCGATCATGACCCTGCATGCCGCCAAGGGGCTCGAGTTCGATACCGTCTTCCTGCCCGGCTGGGAAGAAGGCGTCTTCCCCAATCAGCGCGCGATCGACGAGGGCGGCACGCCGGCGCTCGAGGAGGAACGGCGGCTCGCCTATGTCGGACTGACGCGGGCCAAGCGCCGTGCGGTCATCCTTTTTGCCGCCAACCGCCGCATCTACGGTCAATGGCAGAGCACGCTGCCCTCGCGCTTTCTCGACGAGCTCGACGCCGCGCATGTGGAGCGCGATGTCGCCGGTGGCCTTTACGGCTCTCATGACGGCGGAACGGCACAGGAAGGGCCCGGCTGGGCCTATCAGGGCTATGATGTGGAACTCGGCCGCGGACCGGGCTGGGAACGCGCGCGGCGGCGCGGATACCGACCGCGAAAGCGTGGCCTCGAGGAGCACTCGCCGGCCCGTTTCGTCTCGCGTCCGGGCCCGGAGCATGCCGCGGCACGGCGGTACGAAAGGGGGCAGCGCGTCTTTCACGACAAGTTCGGCTACGGCACCGTCGAGGCGATCGACGACGGCAAGCTCACCATCGCCTTCGAACATGCGGGCGAGAAGCGGGTGCTGGCGAGCTTCGTGACCCCGGCATGAGCGGCTGGCAGCTTTGCTTTCATGTCCCTGCAGGACGGCGCGAAGCCGTGGAGGCGGCGCTCGACGCGGTCTTCGCCGGGCTTCCCGCGCCGCCCGCGCTGTCGAGCCGCGAATGCGCGGACGTACGCCTGTGGGAGTTCACCGTCTATTTCACCGAACTCCCGGATACGCGCCTGCACGCGGCCATGAAGGCACGGCTTTCGGGCGTCCTCGACACCCCGCCGGCGCGCTTGCAGGTGGCCCCGATCGAAGATCGCGACTGGGTGAGCGAAAGCCAGAAGCTGCTGGCGCCGGTGCGCGCCGGACGCTTCTTCATCCACGGCTCGCATGACCGCCATCGTCGTCCGCAAGCCGGGATCGCGCTCGAGGTGGATGCCGGACAGGCCTTCGGCACCGGTCAGCACGCGACCACGCGCGGCTGCCTTCTCCTCATCGACGGCCTCCTCAGACGTCACCCGTCGCCGCGCCGCATCCTCGATCTCGGCTGCGGCTCCGGCATCCTCGCCCTCGCGCTCGCCCGTGCCGGTGGACGCCCGGTGATTGCCAGCGATATCGACCCCATCGCGATCGACGTTGCGCGCAAGACCGCGCGGCGCAATGCCGTCCCCGTCAGGGCCACCGTCGGTCCGGCGAAAGGCCCGGCCATCGCGCCCGTCGTCGCGAGCGGGCTCGCGCACCGGTATCTGCGGGGCGCCGCCCCCTTCGATCTTGTCGTCGCCAATATCCTCGCCGCCCCGCTTCTAGCCATGGCGACGCCGCTGGCCGCCGCGCTGGCGCCCGGCGGGCGGCTCATTCTCTCGGGTTTGCTGAGATCGCAGGAGGCCCGCCTCCGCGCCGCCTATCGAACACGGGGACTCGTGCTCGAACGACGCCATCTCGAGGCGGGCTGGGTCAGCCTCGCCTTGCGCAAGGGGGCCCGTCAAAGGGATCTGCGCAGCTCGCGCTCGGCCGGCGCGGCGACGACAATCACCTGATAACCGCCCTGCGGACCAGCGCGGAAGGGGAACATCCCCAAGCAGACGGGAACATCCACAAACCCTTCCCCGCGAACCACGGTCGTGCCGAATTTCGGCCTTCCTGACAGGATGGCCTCCTTCATCATCTCGAGGCGCGTACGATAGGCATCGTCGGCAACGAATTCCGACAGTTCGCGTCCGGTCATGTCGCCGCGGGTGAACGCGACCTCCGCAGTTCCATGCAGGCGAACCGTAAAGGTCCGCCCCTCCGGATCGCCGCCTTGCTCGAGGATCATGATCCATTTCAGAAGGCGGGCGATGACCGCCGGATCGAGGTCACCGCGCGACGGCAATCCGTCTTCCGCCAGGGAACGCCAGTACTGATCGAACAGGACCGCCGGATGATCCCTGTCGAGATCCGCCTTGGCGCACGGCCGCAGAGGGCTATCCCCGAGAACGGCCCGACGGGCCGGCAAGTCCGCACGCGTTCTCTTCATTCCCCTCTTCGTCACGATCGCTGCCCCCGTCGCACGCGGCACGGCGGCGGGCGTGATATCGTCGCCGGATGATCGGTATTCGCGGCGCCCTTCACACTCTCTGGCGAGAGGGTCGACACGACCGGCCGGTCACCTCGAGACGCTCGAAACCTTCCCGGTTTTCATATAGTCGGTGATGGTGGAATTACCAGAGCGGGCCCCCGATCACGTCCGCGCGGCTCCTAAAGCATCTGGCGCAATTCGAGATCGTCGGGTGCGGCGACGACGACGACCTGATGCCCCCCCTCCATGGATGTGCGGAAAGGGAACATGCCGACCGACGTCAGCACGCCGGCATGCCCTTCCTCGCGGAGCAGGGCGCGGCCGAAGCGGGGCTCGCCCCTGGCGATCACCTCTTGCAGGGCCGCAAGACGACTGTGATAGGAGTCGCCGGTGGTGAACTCCGCCAGTTCGAGTCCCGTCAGATCGCTGTGGCTGAGGGCACATGCCGCCGTCCCTTCGAGACGCACATGAAATGTCGGCCGCCCGGCCTCCTCGCCCGCCTCGAGGATCATCAGCCATTTCAGAAGATGCGGGATGTCCGGCGCGTGCAATGCGGTGCGCAGCGGCGGCCCGTCGGTCGCCAGTGTCCGCCAGTGCGCATCGAACGCGACCACCGGATGAGCGGCGTCGATATCGTCTCGCGAAATGGGCTCGACCGGACTGTCACACAAGGATCCGAAACAGGATTTCCAGTCGGGCGTCAGCCGTGCGCTATTCATACTGCAGAAACACTACCCTCGTTCACTCACGAATTTTGCTTATCAGAGATAAACGATATCCTGAAAATCTTATATTTCAAATTTTATCACAAATCGTGAACGTCGCCCGAGACGGCCATTTCTGCGGAAAAACCGCGGCCCGCAGCCCCCCCCTTCAGCTACTCCCCTCGTCCGGGTCCTCGCCGACGAGCGAGAGATTGTGCCGCACGATGTCCCTGTTGTCGCCTCTGTCGGGCACGAGGCGGTAGGCACGCTCGAAATCGGCCCGTGCCTTCGCCACGTCGCCGGTCATGAGATAGACCGTGCCGCGCGTATTGATCGCCATCCAGAAATTCGGACGAATCCGGATCGCCTGATTGCAGGCATCGAGGGCCGTCTGCCATTCCTTGCCGGCGCTCTCCACCGCGCAGAGCGCATTCAGTCCGACATACTGCATGTCGGGAGAGAGATCGCTGGCGAGAAACTTCTTCGCGATCTTGCGCGCCTTGGCGATCTCGCCGTCGGCCAAGGCGGCCCGTATGGCGCCGAGCTCCGAGGGTTCGCCGAAGCGTATGCGGGCCATCGGATAAGGCGGGGCCGAACTCACGCGACTGCCGGTGGTCTGCGCCTCGAGCCCGCCCGGAAACATCGCCAGGACCGAAAGAGCGACGGCAAGGGCAACGTACCGTATATGCTGTCTCATCGCTTGCCCCTCCTTGTCGAAAGACGCCCGAGGATACCACAACATGCCGGTGGGGGCAGCAACATGATGGGCGGGACGCGTTCGGGGGCGCGGGCGGACTTGATTGTACTTGCATTCGATATATATCTATTGGATATATTCAGGCCCGGGACGCACCGGGAACGGAAAAAGGGAGAGCGTGGCATGCGGACGATCGGAGTTCTTCTGCTCATCGGACTGATTTCGGGGTCGATGCCCGACGTCGCGCGTGCGGAGGAGCGGGAAACGCGCGATACGCTCGCCGCGGCGATCGCCTTCGCCGTTCGTCATCGGGCCGAACACGACTACGCCTATACGCGATCGCTGCGACTTGTCGCCGCCGGCGAACGGATCGACCGTGTCGAGCGCTTTGATCCGACGTCGCCGGTCGGCGCACGGTGGCGCCTGCTGAAAATCGAGGGCCGCGAACCGAGCGCGGACGAACTTGCCGACTATGACGGCGGCGATCATGACGGGCGTGCCTTTCGCCTCTATTCCGATGTCATCGGCGATCTCGATCCCGACGAGGCGGAACTCGTCGACCTGACGCCGGAACGGGCGATCTACCGCCTCAAACAAACCAGGGCCGCGTTTCTCGACGAGGACGAAAAGGAGTTCGCGCAATATCTCGACAGCCGCCTTGTCGTCGATCGTCGCGGCCCGGTACCCTATGTATCGGAACTCGACATCGTGGCGCCCGAACCCTTCCGTCCCGCGATGGCGGCCCGGATCGAGCGCTTCGAGACCCGTTTCCGCTATGCGCCGCATCCGGAAACGGGGGAGATCCTTCCCAGCGAGATTCTCGTCGACCTCGCCGTCACCACGCTGTGGGTGGTCTCGGTCGAGGCCCGAACCGAGATCGCGTTCCGGGAATATGTTCCCGTCAGCGAGTCCGTGAACTAGACTGAACCCGATCGTGCCAGCGACGGGAACGAAAGGACGGGCCACGACAGCGCAAAGGAGGAGCGGATGGACGTTTTTGAAATGGTGGTGCTGATCGTGCTCATCGCCACCATCGGCAGCATCTTCAAATACCGGGCCCAGAGCCGGCTCCGGCTTGGGGAGCTCGAAGAACAGCTCAGGAATCTGGGCGTCGCCGACCAGCTCGCGCGCATCGACGCCCTCGAGAAACGGGTGCGGACGCTCGAGCGAATTGTCACCGATTCGACCAACAGGCTGCAGCGCGAAATCGACGCCCTGTAAGGCATTTCACGTCGCGGCGGCGGTCCCGGACGGCAGCGGTGCGGCGGCCGGACGGTCACGCCCGCGCAGGGGGCGGTCCCTGAGCAGCAGCTTGAACGCAGCCGGCGCGAAATAGAATGACACGATCATGGTCAGCAATGTGCCGCCGGCGATGGCGACCGCGAAGGGCGGCCAGAAATCGCTCGACGCGAGCATCAGCGGCATGAAGCCGCCGACGGTGGTGAGGGTCGTCGACACGATATGGCGTCCGGTGGACATCACCGCATGGACGATCGCCGCATCGTCCCCGGCCGCCGCCGCCGGATCGCCCTTGAGCTCCGAGAGAATGACGATCGAGGCGTTGATGGCGAGTCCGACGAGACCCATCAGGCCGACAATGACGACGAAGCCGAGCGGGTAGCCGAAGATCCACACCGAGAGCAGACCCAGTCCTCCCGCCTGCAGCGCCGAGCCGAAGGTGATGCCGGCGAGGCGGAAGGAGTTGAAGGTGAGCACGATGGCGATCACCATGAGGACGGCCAGCACATAGGCGCGGGCGAGCAGCTTGCCCACCGTCTCATTGCGTTTCTCGCTTTCCCCTCCGGTGTCGAGGCGATAACCGGGCGGCACCGTGAAACCCGTCGCCTCCAGCCGCTCCATGAGCTGCCGGAACGCGGTCTCCGGAAGGACGTTCGGCCGGAGGAACCCCTGCACCGTATTCACGCGCTCGCCGTCGCGGCGCGGGATGGCGCCGACCGAGGGCTCGAGATGCACCTTCGCCAGCGCCGTCAGAGGGACGCCGGCATAGCTCTCGTCGCTCTCGCGGCCCGGCCTGGCGGGCACGATCTCGATCGTCCGCAGGCCCGAGAGATTGCGTCGTGCGAGCAGGTCGGTGCGCACCCGGACCGGCACCTTCTCGGTTTCTTCCAGCACCGAACCGGCATCGGCGCCGACGACGGCCGCGCGCAACTGGGCGGCGACATGGCGCAAGTCGAGCCCGGGCGTCGCCGCCGTCTCCTCGTCGGCCTCGACAACGATCTGCGGACGGCCCACCGAGAGGCTGGTCCGCGTATGGATCACGCTGGGAACGCTCGCGAGCACCTTTTCGATCTCTTCGCCGAGCTGGCGCAAGGTCTCGAGATCGGGACCGAAGATGCGGAGCTCGATCGGCGCGTCGAAGGGCGGGCCCTGCTCGAGCTTGCGCACCAGCGTCAGAATCTGCGGATACCGCCGATCGAGCATATCCTGGAAACGCGCGATCAGGCCGTCGGTCGCTTCCTCGCTCGTGGCGGTGATCATGCCTTGGGCATAATTGGCGACGCCGTCGCGGTTGGTGAGCAGATTATAGAAGAACTTGGGCGCGCTCTCACCGATGAACCAGTCGGCGTCGACGACATCGGGATCGGCCCGCACAAGGCGGTCGATCTCTTCCACGACGCGACGTGTCTCCTCGATCGAGGCACTTCCGGGCAAGGTCAGCTCGATATGAAACTGGTCGCGGTCCGAGGCCGGGAAGAACTGCTCGGTCAGGCCGGTAAAGAGCAGGACGAGCCCGAGCATCGGCAGGATGCCGGCAAGAAGGATGGAGCGTCCGGGATGGGCGATCGACCATTCGAGCGAGCGCCGGAAGGCCTTGCGGACGGGACGCGCATCGATGCCGTCGCGCCACCAGCGACGGACGGGCTCGCTGCGCGGACTGTCGATCGCCACCGCGGTCTCGTTGCGCTCGAGCAGGCGACCGGCGAGTGTCGAGATGATGGTGAAGGAGATGACATAGCTCGCGACCAGAGCGGCGATGACGCTTGCCGAGATACCGCCGACGAATTCGCCGGCGCTGCCGGGCATCAGGATGATCGGCAGGAAGGCGATGACCGTGGTCGCGGTCGAACCGAGCAGCGGCAGCCACAATTTCCGCACCGTGCGCGCCACCGCATGGCTGCGGCGCTCGCCGCGCAGGAGCCGGGTCTGCACCTCGTCGGTGACGACGATGGCATTGTCGACCATGATGCCGAGCGCGACGATCATGCCGGTCACCACCATCTGCTCGATCTGAAAGCCGAGAAGATCGAGGATCGCGAGCGCGGCGAGCGCCGCCAGCGGCAGGATCGATCCGGCGAGAATGCTGGCGCGCCAGCCGAGCGTCACCAGCAGGGTGACGAAGACGATCAGCGCGCTGTAGGCGAGATTGCCCATCAGATTCGACAGCCGGGCGCGGGTGTATTTCGCCTGATCGAAGATGATCCGGGCTTCGATGTTCTCCGGCAGACGCGCCTGGTAATCGGCCAGCTCGCGCTTGACCTTCTTCATCCAGCGGTCGATCCGCGTGGTCTCGAGCATGCGCGCGGCAACGACGACCCCGTAGTCGCCGGCGAGATAAGCGAAGGATTCCGGCGGATCGCGATGGCGCCGCTCGACCGTCGCGACGTCGCCCACGGTGACGAAGCCGGTGCGCGGCGACACCGCAAGCGGAATCGCGCGGATGCGCGCCAAGCTGTCGAAGGCGCCGGCAACCTCGACGACATAGCGGTCGTCGGCGCCGGAAAGCACGCCGGAGCTGTTCTTGGCATCGCCGCCGAAGATGCGCGCCGCCACCGCGTCCGCCGACAGGCCGATGGCGGAGAGCAGGTCGTTGTCGACGGTGATCGTGATCTCTTCCGACGGCAGGCCGAAGATACGCACGAAGTCGGTGCCGGATATATTGCGCAGCCGCGTGTCAAGCTCCCGCGCATGGCGCCCGAGGATGGCGTAATTGGGATCGCCGGCGCCGTGCCAGACGAGCGCGATCAGGGCGGTGAACGCATAAAGGCGCTCGTCGTCATAGACCGGTGTCCCGGCGCCGCGCGGCAGATCGGTGACCTCGCCGAGCTTGTCGCGAAGCAGCGAGGAGACGCGGCCGACGTCCTTCACCTCGTCCTTGAGCTCGATGGTGATGAAGGAAAGCCCGAGCCGGGACACCGAGCTGATATTCTTCACTTCGGCGACCTCGCGCATCTTCTTTTCGATCTTCTCGGTGACCAGCGCTTCGACGCGTTCCGCGCTCGCGCCGGGAAAGGGCGTGAGCACGAAGGCGACGCGATTGCGCATGTGCGGATCTTCAAGCCGCGGCATGGTTTTCAGGGCCGCCGCACCGGCAACGATGATCAGGAGCAGCAGGAGAATGACGAGTCGCGGATAATTGTAGAAGCTGCGCATGGCTCAGATGCCGCCGTTTCCGGCCACCGCCACCGGCGCGCCGTCGATCCTGACGACCTCGACCTTCTTGCCCGGCGTCACCCGCGCGACGCCGCCGTCGATGATCAGATCGCCATCCTTCACCGTCCCGGAGACGAAGGCGCGAGCGTCCTCGCTGTACAGGATCTGCACATTCTCGAAAACGACGCGCCGGCTGCCGTCGGGCGTGCGATTTACCTTGTAGACGCGCCACAGGCCGCGCACATCGGCGGTCAGCGCGCGCACCGGCAGCCAGAAGCCGTCGGCCTCGATGCGGTCGCGCATCTCGACGGTGACGAGCGAGCCGTCGCTGACGCCGGCGGCCGCGCTGCCCACGAGAGCGAGCGTCACGAGCGCGGTGCGCGTCTCGCCGCGCACCACGGGCACGACGCCCTTGACGCGGGCGAACAGGACATCATTGTTGACGGTTTCGAGCGGGACATGGTCGCCGGGCGCGAGCTTCTGGGCAAAGCGCAGGGGCAGGCCGACCTCGGCCTCGAGCGATTGCGCCTCGACAAGCCGCAGGACCGGGGTCCCGGCGGCGACGACGGTCCCCTCGTCGATCAGGCGGCGTTCGATGGTGCCGTCGAAGGGGGCCCTGAGCGCCGCCTTCGCGAGATCGACGTCGAGCGCCGCGATCGAGGCCTTGATCGCCGCCACCCTCGCCGCCGCCGCGGTCGCCTGCGCCACCGCCTCGTCGAGCCGCTGCGCCGTCACATGTCCCTGGCGGAAGAGCGTCGCGTTGCGGGCGCGGGTCTTCTCCGCAAGAACCCGCTGCGCCTCCGCTTCATCGAGTTGCGCCGCCAGTTCCCGTCGTCTGGCGTCGAGACGCGCGGTATCGAGACGCGCGAGCAGTTCACCGGCGGCGACGCGATCCCCGTCGTCGACAAGGATCTTCGCCACCTGACCGGCCAGTTCGAAGCCGAGCTCCGAGCGCCGGCGCGAGATCACGCGCCCCGTGAACCCGCGCAGCATCTCGTAGCTGTGCACCAGTTTGACCCGCAGCACCGAGACCGGCAAGGCACGTTCGCCCTGTCCCGCCACCGCATCGGCCCCGCGTTCGCGAAGCCCGGCGAAGCCGAAAATGGCGAGCGTACCGAGCAGCAGCACGAGCGCCGCAATCACCACGCGCCAACGAAGAAAAGAGGACGGCGTCATCACACACCAAACCGCAGTTGCCTGAGCCGGAAAACGGTCCTTGCCGAATCCGGACGAATCCTTTATACCAAACTGGACGGCTCAGTCCAATATTTAAGATTCGATCATTTGCTAAGAGCTTAGTGACAAATGCAGGCTGATGCACCAAGCCAAATGGGGGGGAGCCGGCGTCGCGGCCGCCGGCGCAGCCGCGACAAGGCGCGCGCGATCCTCGACGCGGCGGCGAACCTGTTCCTCACGCAGGGTTTCGAGCGCACGGCGATGGACGACGTGGCGCGCGCAGCGGGTGTCTCGAAACAGACCGTCTACGGCCATTTCCGGAACAAGGAGGGACTCTTCCGGGCCGTCATCGCCGATCGCGTCGCGGCCTACTTCCCCGACGATCCGATCCGTCTCGCGGGCCTGCGGCCGCTGGCGCACATGCTCGACGCCATCGGTCGACAATATGTGCGGCTGATCCTCTCGCACGAAACGGCGGCGATGTTCCGCATCCTCGCCGCCAATGCGGAGACCCACCCGAGGATGGTGGCGCTCTTCTTCGAGGAAGGACCGGGACGGCTGATGCAGGCCATCGAGGAGCCGATCCGACGTGCCGTGGAAGAGGGCCTTCTCGCCTGTCCGGATCCCGCCGAAGGCTGCGCCACTTTCTGCACGCTGCTGCGTGGCGATCTCTTCCTGCAGGCGGTGCTCGGCCTGCTCGAGGAGGTGGACGAAGAGCTCATCGCCGATCATGTGGCGCGATCGGTGCGGCAGTTCCTCGCCATCTATCCGCCGCTCCCTCTTTCCTCACCGCCGGCTTGACCGGCGGGTCCACCGGGACGCAGGGCGCCCGGCACGACCATGGATTCGCCGG
>CAZAEP010000063.1:0-11425 GCA_964484045.1 uncultured Sphingomonadales bacterium | reverse complement strand
TATCCGAGCCGGGCATCCGCCATCACGGCGGGCGCGGCATCCCCCTTGCGCACGAGAAGGCTGGCGGAGAGGCGGGCAGTGTCTTTCATGGTCTCTTGGTCCCCCACGCGACTAGACGAGCGACCGGTCCGGCTGCTCGGATTTGCGGCCGAAGCTGCGCCCGGACGGCGCCGGCGACAGCCGGCTGGTGTCGCGACGACTGAAGATGGTGCGACGATGACAGCGATCGAGCCGATCGCGAAGATAGCTCCACAGGGCCATCACCTCCTGGGCCGACCGGCCGTTGGGATTGATCTCCATCACCGTGCGGCCGTCGATCATGCTGGAGGCGAACTCCGTGCGCTGGTGGATGGTCACCGGCGCCACCGTGCCGTGCTGCGACAGCGCGATCGCGGCGTCGGCGGTGATGCGCGCGCGCGGCGTCGCGGCATTGACCACGAAGACGAGCGGCTTGCCGGCGCGATCGACGAGCTCGACCGTGGCCCCCGCGGCCCGCAGATCGTGCGGCGAGGGGCGGGTCGGGATCACCACCATGTCGGCGACCGCGATCACGCTCTGGATCGCCATGGTGATGGCCGGCGGCGTATCGATGACCGCGATCTTGAAGCCCCGCGTGCGCAATTCGTCGAGATCATGGACGAGTCGGGAAATGAGCGTGCGGGCGAAGACCGGTGTCGGCGCCTCGCGTTCGTTCCACCAGTCCGACAGGGACCCCTGCGGGTCGGCGTCAATGAGCGCGACCGGACCGGCTCCGGCACGGTCGGCGGCGACGGCGACATGACCGCTCAGGGTCGTCTTGCCGGAACCGCCCTTTTGCGAGGCGAAGGCCAAAACCTGCATGCATGCATTCCTTTGTCTCACGGGCCTGAGGTCGAATGCGTGTGCTGTTCTTCATCCGACAGGTGAAGGTTAACTTACGGAACGCGACTTAAAGAAACGTAAAACGGCGATGAAACCGACTCTTGAATCACAAACAGTTGGAGGCATTTCTTCATAAAATTTTAGGCGCGGTCCCGGGCCGGTCTCCGGCCACGACGTCCTCCTTGCCGACGATACCGCCGCGCCGGCCCTTCCCGGTCATGGCGAAACAGGACTCCGGGACAATGGTTCCATATGACCGCAACATGCTCTAATAGCGGAATCCACGGTGCGACAATCCGCGCCCGGGCCGGCCCGCGGCGATGGGGGAGCTTTCGAATTGCGGCGACTTGTGCTGATCGCGGTTTTCGTTCTCGTCCTCGGGGCGGCGTGGGCCCGGTCCGCATCGCCGCTCGAGGAGGGGCGGCGGCTTTATTTCGCCGGCGACTACGAAGGCGCCGCCGCTGTCTGGCGACCTCTCGCCGAGGCCGGGGATCCGCGGGCGATGTACAATATGGCGACGCTTTATCGGCGCGGGCTGGGCGTTCCCGCGGACCCGCAGGAGGCCGACCGCCTGCTGCGCACCGCCGCCGACAAGGGATTCGCCGAGGCCCAGTATCTTCTCGCCAGCCGCCTGTTCGAAGCGACAGGCGCCGACGAGGCGCAGCGCCAGGAGGCCGTAGGGTACTGGCTCGCCGCCGCCCGCCAGGGTCATGCCCTGTCGCAATACCGCCTCGCGCTGCTCTACTGGAACGGCGAGGCGGTGGCCCGCGATCTCGTGCGCGGCTATGCCTGGATGGCGCTCGCCGCGGCGCAGGGACTGGGCGACGCCGAAACGGCGCGGGCGACGATGGCCCGCTATCTGAGCGGGACGCAGCGCGCGCGGGCGGAGTCGCTGCGCCGCCGTCTGGTCGCGGCCGACGACGATGCCGCGCCCTCACCGTCACCGCCGCGGGCGGCGGAGGGGACGCGCCGCGCGCCGCCCGCCGCGGCGCCGGAACCGCTGCCGCAAGCGCCCTCCACGACGACGGACGCGGCGAAGGCGGCACCGCGGACGGCCCCCGCCGCCGCACCGGCGCCCGATCTCGGCGCCTCCTGGCGCCTGCAGCTCGCCGCTTTCCGCAGCCCGCAAGCGGCGGAAAAGCTGTGGCGGACGCTCGCCGCCGAGGCCCCGGATCTGGTCGCCGGACTGCAGCACCGGGTGGCCACCATCGATCTCGGCGAGAAGGGACGCTTCCACCGCCTGCAGATCGGACCCTTCGCCTCGCGCGCAGCGGCGATCAAGCAGTGCCACGCCCTCGAGGCGGCAGGCCAGACCTGCATTCCGGTGGCCCCGGGCCGGCCTTGACTCTGCCTCGGGCTTTGCTCACCTTGAGCCTCCCTGGGGACCGAACGCGACGCAGATGATCACCTTTCTCGATTTCGAAAAGCCGATCGCCGAGCTCGAAGGCCGCATCCGCGACCTCGAGAAGCTGTCCGGCAGCGATGCCGGCGTCGATCTCAGCGATGAGGTCGACCGCCTGGCGAGCAAGCGCGACCGTCTGCTCAGACAGGCCTATGCGACGCTCACGCCATGGCAGAAAACCCAGGTCGCGCGCCATCCCGAGCGGCCGCACTTTTCCGATATCGCGGCGCGGCTTTTTACCGACTTCACGCCGCTTGCCGGCGATCGCGGCTTCGGTGAGGACACCGCCATCCAGGGCGGACCGGCCCGCTTTCGCGGGCGGCCGGTGATGCTCATCGGCCATGAGAAGGGCGCCGACACCGCCTCGCGCATCCACCACAATTTCGGCATGGCGCGGCCCGAAGGCTACCGCAAGGCGATCCGCCTGATGGATCTCGCCGACCGCTTTCATCTGCCGGTGGTCACCCTCGTCGATACGCCCGGCGCCTATCCCGGCGTCGGAGCCGAAGAGCGCGGCCAGGCGGAGGCGATCGCGCGATGCACCGAACGCTGCCTGGCCCTCGAGGTGCCGCTCGTCGCGACCATCGTCGGCGAAGGCGGATCGGGCGGCGCGGTGGCGCTCGCCGCCGGCAATCGCGTGTTGATGTTCGAGCACGCCATCTATTCGGTGATTTCTCCCGAGGGCTGCGCCTCGATCCTCTGGCGCACGGCCGAGAAGGCGCAGGAGGCCGCCGAAGCGCTCAGGATCACGGCGCAGGATCTCCACAAGCTGGGGGTCATCGACCGCATCGTTCCCGAACCGCTGGGCGGCGCCCATCGCGAGCCCGACCGTGCCGTCGCCGCGCTCGGCGACGCGATTTCCGAGGCCCTGGCCGAGATGCAGGGACTCGCGCCGGCGCGACTCAGGGCGCTGCGCCGGGAGAAGTTCCTGGCCATCGGCCGCGCCGAGGCGCGTCTTTGATAAACCACGCCGGCGGCCTCTCTTTTGCCGCTTTCTCCGCTCTTTATCCCCCTCTTGTCCACAGGATTCACGCCGGCTTTTCCACAACATGTCGTGGGCCGTATCGCGCCGAACGCCATATATTGACCCTTTGTCCCGTGCATTCTAGGATCATCGGCCGCGCAACGGGCTCGGCCGGCCCGTCTCTCCGATGCACCGTGGCGGGACGCTCCGTTCGACAAATGTTCCGCCATTTGAGAGACTGCGCGGTCACGCAGGAACGGGCCAGGACAAGGGGATCAGGCAGCCGTGTTTGAAGTCACCCATTTCGAGCATCGTGCGGCGGTGCCCATCGACCGCAGCCGCGATGCGCTTCTCACCGAATTCGGCAAGGCGACGCTCGGCGACCGCTATCTGATGCCCGGCGAATCCTATCAGGATCTCTTCGCCCGCGTGGCCAGCTATTACGGCGACGACACGGCGCATGCGCAGCGGCTCTACGACTATATCTCGAAGCTCTGGTTCATGCCGGCGACGCCGGTGCTCTCGAACGGCGGCACCCATCGCGGTCTGCCCATCTCCTGCTTTCTGAACGAGGCCGAGGACAGCCTCGGCTCGATCGTCTCTCTATGGACCGAGAATGTCTGGCTCGCGGCCAAGGGGGGCGGCATCGGCAGCTACTGGGGCAATCTGCGCTCGATCGGCGAGAGCATCGGCGGCGTCGGCAAGACCTCGGGCATCATTCCCTTCGTGCGGGTCATGGACTCGCTGACACTGGCCATCAGCCAAGGCTCCCTGCGGCGCGGTTCGGCGGCGGTCTATCTGCCGGTCTCGCACCCCGAGATCGAGGAGTTCATCGAGCTTCGCCGCCCCACCGGCGGCGACCCCAACCGGAAGGCGCTCAATCTGCATCACGGCGTGCTCATCCCCGACGCCTTCATGCGCGCGGTCGAGGCCGACGAGGACTGGCCGCTGACGAGTCCCAGGGACGGGCATGTGGTGCGCACGGTATCGGCGCGCGCCATCTGGATCCGGCTTCTCACCGCCCGCGTCGAGACCGGCGAGCCCTATCTCGTCTTCTCGGACACCGTGAACCGCGCCATCCCCGAGCATCACAAGCTCGCCGGCCTGACGATCAAGACCTCCAATCTCTGCGCCGAGATCACCCTGCCCACGGGGCGCGACCATCACGGGCGCATGCGCACCGCGGTCTGCTGCCTGTCCTCGCTCAATCTCGAGAAATTCCCCGACTGGCGCGACGATCCGCTCTTCATCCCCGACGTGATGCGCTTTCTCGACAATGTGCTCGAGGACTATATCGTCAAGAGCGAAGGCATGGACGGCCATGCCCGGGCGCGCTATGCGGCGATGCGCGAACGCTCGGTGGGGCTCGGCGTGATGGGCTTCCACTCCTTCCTGCAAAGCCGCATGGTGCCCTTCGAATCGGCGCTGGCCAAGGCCTGGAACCGCAAGATCTTCACCCATATCAAGACGGCCGTCGACGCCGCGAGCCGCGCGCTCGCCGAGGAGCGCGGCCCCTGTCCCGACGCCGCCGACTACGGTCTCATGGAGCGCTTCTCGAACAAGACCGCGATCGCTCCCACGGCATCGATCTCGACGATCTGCGGCGGAACCTCGCCGGGGATCGAGCCGATCGTCGGAAATTCCTATGTCCACAAGACCTTGTCGGGAAGCTTCAATGTCCGCAACCGGCATCTGAAAGCGCTGCTCGCGGCCAAGGGGCGCGACGAGGACGACGTCTGGTCGTCGATCACCACCCATGAGGGCTCGGTGCAGCATCTCGATTTCCTCGACGCGACGGAGAAAGCGGTGTTCAAGACCGCTTTCGAGCTCGACCAGCGCTGGGTGATCGAGCTCGCCGGCGATCGCGCGCCGCTCGTCGACCAGGCGCAGTCGGTCAATATCTTTCTCCCCGCCGATGTCCACAAGCGCGACCTGCACCAGATCCATTTCCTGGCCTGGAAGAAGGGTCTGAAAAGCCTCTACTACTGCCGCTCGCAGTCGCTGCAGCGCGCCGAGGTGGTCTCGCGCGACGGCCCGGATGCGACCGCCGCCCCGGCACCGTCGGACAGGGAACCGCTGCTCGATTACGAGACGTGCCTTTCCTGCCAGTAAGGCCCGCTTGACGACATCCTTCCTTCACACCGGTTCGGGTGCGCGCCCCATGTCCCTTCTCGAAGAACGCATCGCCTACAAGCCCTTCCGCTATCCCTGGGCCTATGAGGCCTGGCTCGTCCAGCAGCGCATCCACTGGCTGCCCGAGGAGGTGCCGCTGGCGGACGACGTCAAGGACTGGCAGACCCGGCTTTCGGACGCCGAGCGCAATCTGCTGACCCAGATCTTCCGCTTCTTCACCCAGTCCGACATCGAGGTGAACAACTGCTACATGCGGCACTATGCGCGGGTCTTCAAGCCCACCGAGGTGCAGATGATGCTCGCCGCGTTTTCCAATATGGAGACCGTGCACATCGCCGCCTACGCCCATCTCCTCGACACCATCGGCATGCCCGAATCGGAATATTCGGCCTTTCTCCGCTACCGCGAGATGAAGGCCAAATACGACTACATGCAGGGCTTTTCCGCCGACAGCAAACGCGACATCGCGACCACATTGGCGGTCTTCGGCGGCTTTACCGAAGGTCTGCAGCTTTTCGCCAGCTTCGCCATGCTGCTCAATTTTCCCCGCTTCGGGAAGATGAAGGGCATGGGCCAGATCATCTCCTGGTCGGTGCGCGACGAGAGCCTGCACTGCGATTCCATCCTCACCCTCTTTCGCACCTTCATCGCGGAAAACCCCGGGCTCTGGGACGACGCGCTGCGCGCCACCCTGACCGAGGCGTGCCGGACCATCGTCGCCCACGAGGACGCCTTCATCGATCTCGCCTTCGCGCTCGGTCCCGTCGAGGGCCTCACGGCCGAGGAGGTCAAGCGCTACATCCGCTATATCGCCGACCGGCGTCTCAAGCAGCTCGGACTCGATCCCCTGTGGCATGTCGCGAGCAACCCGCTGCCCTGGCTCGACACCATGCTCAATGCCGTCGAGCACACCAATTTCTTCGAGAACCGGGCCACCGAATACTCCAAGGCCGCGACCCGCGGCACCTGGGAGGAGGCCTTCCGCCAGGACACCCGTCGCTCCCTCACGCGAAGCGCATGACGACGCTCTTGTAGCTGCGGCTGACCTTGAGTTCGTGCCCCGAACGGAGCTTGAGGAAGCATTCGCCATTGGCGTGCGGGCGCACCTCGGCGATGCGCTCGAGATTGACGATGGCCGAGCGATGGATGCGCTGGAAGCGCGCCGGATCGAGACGCCGTTCGAGCGCCTTCATGGTCTCGCGCAGAATGTGCGTCTCGTCGCCGACATGGATGCACATATAGTCGCCGGCAGCGTCGATAAAATCGATCTCGGCGACATCGACGATGACGATGCGCCCCCGGTCCTTGATGTGAAGCCGGCGGTCATAGGCGCTTTCGCCGGGCGGTGCCGAGTCCGCGAGAATCGCCGCCGCCGCGTCCTGCGCCGGCCCGCCCATCCTGGCGAGCAGGGCTCTGAGGCGCGCATTCTGCTCCAGCGCCCGCGCCGCCGCGAGACGGTCGCGGGCGAGACGGACGGTCTCGACAAGCCGCGCCTCGTCGACGGGCTTGAGGAGATAGTCGAGCGCGTGGGTCTCGAAGGCGTCGATGGCATAGCGATCGAAGGCGGTGACGAAGATGAAGAGCGGCTGCTCCGCCGTGCCGAGAAGCGCGCGCACGACGGCGAAGCCGTCGAGGCCCGGCATCTGGATATCGAGAAAGACGAGATCGGGGCGCCGCGCGCGGATCGCCCTGATCGCTTCGCGGCCATTGGCGCAGGTGCCCACCACCTCGACATCCGCGATCGCGGACAGGCGGATCTCGAGCCCGCGCAGGGCGAGCGGTTCGTCATCGACAAGAAGCGTTCGGATCGTCATGCGGCAACCGTCCGGCTGGTCTTGCGGGGAGCGAATTCGCACGGCAGGCTGATGGTGATGCGCAGGCCGCGCGGCCGATGCGGCTCGAGGGTGAATGCGTGATCGGCGCCGTAGAGCTCGCGCAGGCGGGCGCGCGTGTTCCTCAGCCCGACACCCGAGGATGCCGGACCGGGCCGGGTTGTTCCTGCACCACCGAGGCCGGGGCCGTCGTCGGTGAGCACGAGACGCAGGCGGCGATCGCGAATGCCGGCGCGCAATGTGATCAGGCCGCCTTCCTCGCGCGGGGCGACGGCGTATTTGATCGCATTCTCGATCAGCGGCTGCAGGAGAAGGCTGGGAATCAACGCCTGGCGCGCCCGCTCCTCGATCTCGAAGCGCGTCTTCAGACGATCGGCGAAGCGGACCGCCTCGATGTCGAGATAGAGCGAGAGCGCGGCGAGTTCCTGCTCCAGCGTCACCTTCTGGTCGGGCTCGTTCACCAGCGTGTGGCGCAGGAAGGCGGCGAGCTTGGTGAGCATGCGATTGGCGAGCTCGGCCTCGCGCGCGAGAACGAGCGTCGAGACCGCGTTCAGGGTGTTGAACAGGAAGTGCGGCTTGAGCTGGTAGCGCAGCATGGCGAGCTGCGCCTGATGCGCCATCGCGGCGGCCTTGAGCGTCGCTTCGCGCTGGGCCTGGAGCTGCTGGTAGTAGTTGAAGCCGAAATAGAGCCCCGACCAGGCGAGCAGCACGAAGCCGTCGAACATGGCGTTCTCGAAAAGGCCGAGATCGACGATGCCGCGGGGGTCGTACCAGGCGACCGCGGTCACCTCGATGGCCGAGAAGACGAGGGCGAACACGCCGCAGAAGAAGATGGTCGCCGCGACCACGAGCGGCAGGCCGCGATTGCGCACCGGGCGGTAGAGATAGCGCAGGACGGTGGTAAGGAGAAAGCCGGTCACCGTCGCCACCATGGTGGTGTCGATATAGTCCCAGCCCCAGCCGATGGTCAGCCCGTGGAAGAAGCGCACGGCGGCATAACCGAGCCAGCCCAGGCCCTGGAATATCCAGAAGGTCTGCTCGCGCGAGCGGAAAAGCGGTGTCATCATGTGGCTCGGCATCGCGGCATCATGGGGCGTATTATGGAACGCCGCGCCGGGCGAGGAAAGCACCGGCCGCGGAGCGCCGCGACGGCGACCCGCCGGCCCGGCCGAAAGGGCTGTCGTCATGACTCCGGTCGCTCCCGCTCCTTGTCGCGAACACGACGCTACGGCGCGCGGGGACGGGAGGGGAGGCGTTTGCGGCGGATGGTGCGAAAGCCGCGACAGGCGGCCCGGCGCCTTCAGTAGTTCACCGCCGGACTGCCCGCGGGACAGAAGCTGCCGGCAAGGCGCATGCCCGCGGGATCGGTGCATTCGAGGCTGTGGCGCTGCTTTCGCGGCAGGAAGATGACGTCGCCGGCCCGCACCGCGGCGCGGGCGCCCTCCGTCCACATATGGCCCGCACCCGAGAGGATGAGGATGGTCTCCTCATAGAGATGATGGTGCGGCGCGGCGCGCGAGCGCGGGATCTCGCCGATGAAGAGCGTGATCTCGCGGGATCCGGTCTCGGCGCCGACGAGCACCTGGTAGAAGCGGTCGGCCATGCGTTTGCGGTGCGCCGGGTCGACGCCATGAACGCGCTCCGGAAGGGCGGCGTCGAAGGCGCGGCCCGCGATCCCCACCGCCGGGCGCATGCCGGCCGGGCGGACGGTGGCGAAAAAGACGAGCGCGCCGTCGTCCGCCGCCGCCATGAGCGTCTCCCCCGGACGCACATGAAGGCCGCTCTCGGGCGCCACCGCGAAGGATCGGCCGGCGATGGTCACCGTGCCGCGACCCGCGGCGACGAAGAGAACCGCCTCGCCTTCGCCGAAGCCGAGCGGGGCGGGCGTCTCGGTTCCGACCTCGAGGCGATGGAGCGCAAGCAGGCGGGCGCCGTCGGCGGGCGTGACCAGCGGCAGGACGCGCCAGCCCCCCGTCTCCTCGGCCGCCGCCGGGTCGGGCGTCCGCACGAAGGCCCCGCCGTCGAGCGGCGCCTTGCCGCTCGCATCGTCACGCGGCGTGACGGGGATATTCGCGGTCGCCCGCCGCTCGTCCTCGCTCGCCGGCGTATAGCTCGCCGAGAGCGCATTGTGGCTGCCGTCGCAATAGGGCGGGGTGCGCGTGCGCTTGCAGCCGCAGAGCAGCACCTCCTCGCCATCGGCGCGGGCGCGGAAGAGGACGGGCTCGATGCCGGTGCCCTTGTGCGTCCCATCGCAGAAGGGCTGGTTGGCGCTGCGCCCGCAGGCGCACCAGGCATAGCGCCGCCCCGTCTTCCCGAGCCGCACCAGGCAGGGCTTCGTCCGTGCGATCACCGCTTCCGCCATGGCATCTCTCCGCCGACGCTCAGACCTCCGCGCGTCCCGGCATCTCAGAACCGGACGCGTGCATCAAGACCGAATGTACGCGGCCGCACGGTGATGAAGGCAAGCGGGTCCTGCGCCGAGTTGATGGCATCGACCTGCGCCCGCGTGTCGCCGAGATTGCGGGCGAACAGGACGAGGTCCCACCGCTCCGACGTGACCCCGATCTTGAGATTGACGAGCGCGTAATTGTCGAGATCGACATTGAACGGACTGGCGCGGCGGAACTGGGTCTGCGTCCTGCCGCGATAGCTGATGTCGAACCGCACGATGCCGTCGATTTCCGGCGCGACCCCATGCCGGTACTCGGCCGCGGCGAAGCCCTGGAAATCGGGAACATTGGGGATCGGATCGCCCTTGAGGCCGGCATTGGGATCGAAGCCGGGCGCCGCCGGATCGGCGAGCGGCTGATCCTCGGTCAGCCGCGCGTTCTGCAGCGAGCCGCCGAAGGCGAGCTCGAGCCCGGGCGCGGGGCGGAGCGTGACGTCGAACTCGAAGCCGTCGATGCGCGCCTTGCCGGCATTGGAGATGATCGGGAAGGCGCCCGAAGGATCGACGCCCTCGACCTGGATGTCGTTCCAGAAGATGAGATAGGCGGCGAGGTTGAAGACCACGCGGCCCTCGAGCAGCGCGCCCTTCCAGCCGAGCTCGTAGTTCCACAGCGAATCGGGATCGAAGCCCTCGGGCACGGTCACGTTGAAGGGGTTGATCGCGGCATCGTTGGTGCCGCCGATGCGGAACCCCTCGGCGGCGGTGAAATAGACGAGATGGTCGTCGCTCACCCGATAGGACGCATTGGCCTTGACCTGCGAGGTATTGCCGTCGGTCGCGATATTGACCTCGCGGGTGCCGGTGTCGAAACCGACGAAGGGCTTGGTTTCCTTGCCCACCGAGGAGAAATCGAAGCTGTAATAGCGGAAGCCGCCGATGATGCTCAGGCGCTCGCCGAGCTCGATCGTGATCTCGCCGAAGCCCGCCCATTCGTCGATGCTGTCATTGACGAAGCGGCCGAAGATGGCGGCGTTGGGCGGGCCGTCGAGGAAGAAATCCTTGGTCACGTCGAAGGGCCCGAGCGGCAGGCCGCTGTCGAGACCGGTGGCCAGCACCTGGACCTCGAAATTCTTCTTCTCGTGCGAATTGAAACCGCCGACGACGACATTCACCGGACCGTCGAACTTCGAGGCGAAGCGGACCTCGGAGCTGCGCACCTTGCGCTCCTGCGGTTCGAAGGTGAGCCCCGGCACCGGCGCCCCGAAGAAGAGCAGGATCGGCGTCGAGTCGAAGCGGAAATCGATCTCGCGATCGAAGAAACTGGTGGTCGTGAAAAAGGTGCCCCAGCCGGCGTCATAGCTGCCCTTGACGCTGTAAAGCCTGAGATCCTCGTTCCAGTTGTTGACGGTGAAATCCTGATTCGTGAGATCGCCGAGCGGCGGGGTGGCGAAGCCGAACGCCTGCAGATCGGCGAGATATCCCGGCTGATAGCGGGGCGAAAAGCGCGAGGACCCGCCGACGTCGCGGCTCTGGATCAGTGCGGAGGCGGTGAGATCGAGCGCCGGCGTCGGCAGCCAGCGCAGCGCGAAGCGGCCGCCCGCGACCTCGTTGTCGTTGATGTTCTTCTCGCCCAGCCGGACATTGTCGATATAGCCCGATTCGTTCGTGTACCAGCCGACCGCGCGCAGCGCCAGCCTGTCCTCGACGATGGGCAGATTGATCATCGCGTCGAACTTGGCGTTCGTGCCTCCCTTGCGGGTGTCGGAAAGCTGCCCGCCGGCGGCGGCGGCGATGGCGCCCGGATCGGGCGCATTGGGAATGAAGCGGAGGGTGCCGCTCATCGA
>CAZAEP010000062.1:0-11434 GCA_964484045.1 uncultured Sphingomonadales bacterium | reverse complement strand
GATCACCGCGAACAGAAGCGCACGATCGATGACGAAGCCGCCCGCCGGTTCCCAATCGGGGAGCGGATAGCGCATGGCGGCCGGAAGGTCGGCATCGGCCATGGCGCGGGCGATGCGGAGCTGGCTTGCCGGCAGCTTGAGGGCAGCCGCGAGCGCCGACAGGGCACGCCATTCGGTGCGCTTGCTGCGGCCGAGCACGAGGCGAAACTCGGCATCCGCGCGAAAGCTTTCTCCGACCTCGACGAGCGCGATGGCGCGGCGGACGGCGGGACGCTTGATGATCGGTGCCAGGGCGTCGGCGATGAGGCTGGGGCGACTCCAGTCATATTCGAGGGTGAGTCCGAGTTGGCGGGCGGCGAGGATGCCGTAGAAGGTCTCGGATTCCTGCGCCGCCGTGCGCAGAAACGCCTCGACGCGTGCCGGTTCGCGACAGACGAGCGCCGCCCGAGCGGCCCAGAATCCGCCGGCCGCGCGCTGCCAGGAGCCGGCGCGCGGAGACGTGGAGAGGCGGGCGAAGAGTTGTATCGCGGCGTTACAGTCCCCGAGGCGCCAGGCGGCAAGCCCGCCCGCCCAGTTGGCCGCATCCGCGATCCGGGGCGCGAGGTCCGAGGCCATGGCCCCGAGCGCCTGCGCCTTCTCGTCCTTGCCGAGGAGAAAGTACGATTCGGCGATGGCTCCGAGCGCCTGCGCCGCCTCGAAGGGAGTGAGAAGGCCGACACGCTCGATCGCCCAATAGCGCTTCTCGGCGCGTCCCGGGCGTTGCCGCCTCAGTTCGCGGGCGATGATCCTTTCGAATGCCGCCACCTGCCGCGCCGCCATGCGCGAGCGTTTCGGCGCCCGTGGCGGAACATAGGATTCGGCGGCGTTCCCGACGATGCCGCGCACCGGCAACGGCCGTGGCGGCGGCGCGGCTCGCCCTTGGCGACGTTTGGCCAGGCGGTAGATTCGCCGCGCACCGGGATGGTCGCGATAGGCCTTGAGCCATGCCTTGAGCTCGCGATAGCGCGAGCGATAGGCGGTCGGATGCATGTAGCGCTGATAGAGGACATGGCCCATGAGAAGCCTGTTCTCGAGCGCCTTGATCAGCTTGTCCGCCCGGCGCCATTTGCCCGTCGACTGCAGGGAGAAAATCCGGCGATAGCGGTCGCGATCGGCCGGCGAGAGGATGGCGGGGAGCGTGACCGCCTGCGGCGTCACCCCGTTCGCCGGCGGCGGTGACGGAACATCGCTTGCGATGGCCGGCCGTATCAGGCCGGGGACGAGCGCCAGCGCCGCGATGGCAAGACGGACCGAGACGCGCATCTCAGCCCTCGCCATCAAGATGCGCCGACAGTGCGAGTAGGTCCTGCCAGGCCGCGGCCTTGGCCTGCGGCGTGCGCAGAAGATAGGCGGGATGGAACATGGGCAGACAGGGCAGCGAGATCGCCGCCGTCTCGTAGCGCATCCAGCGTCCGCGCAGGCGGGTGATGCCTTGCGTGGTCTCGAGCAGGGTGGAGGCCGCCGTCCCGCCGAGGAGAACCAGAACGCGCGGTTGGGCGAGTTCGATATGGCGGCGAATGAAGGGCAGGCAGAGCGCGGTTTCCACCGGCGTCGGCTTGCGGTTTCCCGGGGGACGCCAAGGCAGAATATTGCTGATATAGGCGTTCTCGCGACGGTCGAGATCGATGGCCGCGAGCATGCGGTCGAGCAGCCGGCCGGCGGCGCCGACGAACGGCTTGCCCTGCCGGTCCTCGTCCGCGCCCGGTGCCTCGCCGACCAGCATGACCGGCGCGCCGGCGATGCCGTCCGCGAAGACCGTGTTCATCGCCATGTGCTTGAGACCGCAGCCGTCGAAGGCTTCGAGCGCCGCGCGCAGTTCCTCGAGAGTCCGGCATGCCGCCGCCGAGCGGACCGCTTCCTCCTGCGAGGCGGCCGGTGCCATCGGTGGGGACGGCCGGGGAACGGCGCGTGGTCGCGCGACGGCGGGTGCGGGTCGGGCGCTCTTCGGAGAGGAGGTCGCGGAACCGGCGGCGAAGCGGTCGATCGCCGCTTCGCCGACCGCCTCGTCGACTCCGGCTTCGAGATACCAGGCAAGCAGAGCGGCGCCTGTGAGCGGCGATTGCGCCTCCTTCCGGCCCTCTGCTCCTGCCATGTCGCCTTTACCCCGTGGCTTCCTCCGAGATCGGGCGTTAGCACGAAGAATGCCGCGCTGTCACTATCGTGAGCAACGGATTCGGCAGGTTTGACGGCGTGCGCGATAAGAAGGCATAAGCAGGAAGCCGGGGCATATCGGAAATGCCCGGCCCATCGTTCCGTCTGTGCCGAGAAAGGACGCCCCTATGGAACGCGACTCCATGGAATTCGACGTTGTCATCGTCGGCGCCGGCCCGGCCGGCCTTGCCGCCGCCATTCGCCTCAAGCAGTTGGCCGCCGACGCCGGCAAGGAGATCGCCGTCTGCGTGCTCGAGAAGGGTTCGGAAGTGGGCGCGCACATCCTCTCGGGCGCCGTTGTCGATCCGGTCGCACTCGATGAGCTGATTCCCGACTGGCGTGAGCGTGACTGCCCCTTGAAGGTCGCGGTGACCGAGAACCGGCACCTGTTTCTCAGCAAGCGCGGTGCCTTCTCCATCCCGCATTTCCTGCTGCCGCCTTTCCTGAACAACAAGGGGTGCTACACCGGGAGTCTGGGCAATCTCTGCCGTTGGCTGGCGGCCGAAGCGGAGACGCTGGGGGTCGAGATTTTTCCCGGATTTGCGGCCGCGGAAGTGCTTTATGACGACAATGGCGCGGTCAGGGGCGTGGCGACCGGCGACATGGGCATTGCGCGGGACGGCTCGAAAAAGCCGAGCTACACGCCCGGGGTCGAACTGCACGCCAGATACACCTTCTTCGCCGAGGGCGCACGCGGCTCCCTGACCAAGCGTCTGTTCGAGAAATTCGGCCTGCGCAAGGGCGTGGAGCCGCAGACCTTCGCGCTGGGGGTGAAGGAGCTTTGGGACGTGGCGCCGGAAAAGCACCGGCCCGGAACCGTCATCCACACCCAGGGCTGGCCGCTCGAGGACGTCGCCGGCGGCGGCTTTCTCTATCATCAGGAAAAGGGTCAGGTGGCCCTGGGATTCGTCGTCGCGCTGGACTACGAAAATCCCTATCTTTCGCCGTTCCGGGAAATGCAGCGCTGGAAGCAGCACCCCGCGATCCGGCCCGTGCTCGAAGGCGGACGCCGGGTCTGCTACGGTGCGCGGGTGATCAACGAGGGCGGCGTGCAATCGATTCCGAAGCTGGTTTTCCCAGGCGGCGCCCTCATCGGCTGCTCGGCCGGTTTCGTCAATGTGCCGCGCATCAAGGGCTCGCACAATGCAATGAAGAGCGGCATGCTGGCGGCCGAGGCGGCGGCGACGGCGATCTTCGCCGGCAGCGACGGCGGCGACGAGCTCGACGCCTATCCCGAGGCGCTTCGGCACTCCCATGTCTGGAAGGACCTCTATCGCGTGCGCAATTCGCGGCCGGCGCTCAACAAGTTCGGCATCATGGCGGGGACGATCTATTCCGGCATCGACATGTGGCTGCACGCCCTGGGGCTCGGCTTTCTCGTTCCCTGGACCTTCCGGCATGGCCGTGCCGACCATGAGGCCACCCGTCCGGCCAAGGAGTTCCGGCCGATCGACTATCCGAAACCCGATGGCGTCATCACCTTCGACCGATTGTCCTCGGTCTTCCTGTCGAACACCAATCACGAGGAGGACCAGCCAGTCCATCTCCGGCTCAAGGACCCCGAGGTGCCGGTCAAGGTCAATCTGCCGGTTTATGCCGGTCCCGAGGAACGCTATTGCCCGGCGGGGGTCTATGAGTTCGTGGGTGTCGAGGAGGGACAGCCGCGCCTGCAGATCAACGCGCAGAACTGCGTTCACTGCAAGACCTGCGACATCAAGGACCCGAAACAGAACATCGACTGGGTGGTGCCCGAAGGCGGCGGTGGGCCCAACTACCCCAACATGTGACGTCGGGCGGGATGTGGTATGATCGCTCGCTTGGTGACGAGTCGCGTATCGAGGAGCAGGACGATGGGGCCGCACGGGCGAGGCAGAGTATCCGCGGCCTTTGCGGTGGCGCTGGCATCATGGCTTGTCGGGTCCTGCGCGGTCTCAACCGAAGAGCCGCGCTTCGAGGCGCCGGCTGCAGGCGGGGGCGAGAACTTCGCCGCCTATGTCGCGGGGCGTTTCGCCGATGAGACGGGGGACCCGCGCGCGGCCGATTTTCTTCTCGAGGCGGCGCGTCGCGCTCCCGACAATGCGGCGATCCTCAACCGCGCCTTTCTGGCTCTGATCACGGCCGGGCGCATTTCCGAAGCGGTGCAGGTGGCCGCGGACCTCGAGCGGCGGGGGACGACGAACTCCATCGCGGCGCTGGTGCTTGCGCTCGATGCCTTCAAGCGACAGGATTACGCAACCGCGATGGCCTGGCAGGCACGGATCGGCGGCGGCGGGTTCGAGGCCCTGATCTCGCCCATCCTCAGGGCCTGGCTCCTCGCCGTGAAGGGAGAGCGCGCGCAGGCCCTGGGCGCTCTCGATCCGTTGCGCGCGATGGTCGCCCTGCGCCCCTTCGCGCTTTCCCACCGCGCCTACATTCTCGATTATCTCGGGGATCAGGAGAGCGCGAAAGCGGCCTATCAGGAGGTGCTCGAAGGCGCCCGTCTTTCCTCCCTGCAACCGGTCCTGTCCTATGCGGCCTTCCTGCAGCGTCGGGGCGAAAGCACCGAGGCCCTGGCGCTGATCGAGAAATATGCGCTCCTCTTCCCCAACAGCGCCTATCTCGACAGGACGCGAAACCGTCTTCTCGCCGCACAGCCCATCGAGCCGGTGACCGCGACGCCCCAGGGCGCCGTGGGTCTCGTGCTGTTCCGCGCCGCGAGCGAGCTTGAGCGCCAGGACGTGCATCAGCCGGCGATCATCTATGCGCGCCTGGCGATGCTTCTCACGCCGCAATCGAACGAGGCGCGTCTGCGCCTGTCCAGCATGCTTGCCGACGCCGGGTTCTACGATGCGGCGCTCGGCGTTCTCGATCCCGTCGGGCGCGATGACGGCGACTATGCCATGGCGCGCCTGCAAGCGGCCTGGATCTACCAGCAGTCGGGCGATGTCGAGGCCGCGATCGGGGCGCTGACCGATTTTCTCGCGGGCCATCCCGACAATGTGCGCGGTTGGGCGACGCTGGGCGATATCTATCGCACCGAGGAAAGATTCCGTGAGGCGGCGCGCGCCTATACGAGAGCCATCGCCTTGCTGCCGCGGTCGAAAGAGGTCGATCCCTGGTTTCTCTATTTCACCCGCGGCATCGCCTATGAGCGCATGGGCGAATGGGCGATCGCCGAAGCCGACCTTCTCAAGGCGCTCGACCTCAATCCCGAGGAGCCGCAACTTCTCAACTATCTCGGCTATAGCTGGATCGACCGCGGCCTCAATCTCGAACGTGGAACCGAATTGATCGAGAAGGCCGCCTCCCTGCGTCCGAACGACGGCTTCATCGTCGACAGTCTCGGCTGGGCCCATTATCTGCGTGGCAACTATGACGAGGCCGTCAAGCATCTGGAACGTGCGGTCGAACTCGAGCCCACCGACCCCACGATCAACGACCATCTCGGCGATGCCTATTGGCAGGTCGGGCGGCACATGGAGGCGCGCTTCCAGTGGCGCCATGCGCTGACCTTCAAGCCGCAAAAGGAGTCCGATCGCCGGCGCATCGCCGAGAAGCTCGAATACGGGCTCGAATTCGCGGATGCCGGGACGCCCTGATCGATGGCCGACGGACGCGAGGCGGCCGCAATTTTCGCCCCCGCCAAGATCAATCTCTTCCTGCATGTGACGGGGCGGCGCGCGGATGGCTACCACCTTCTCGACAGCATCTTTCTCTACCTCGACCTCGCCGACAGGCTGTCCGCCGAGCGCGCGCCGTCCGGCACCCTCGAGCTTGCCGTCAAGGGGCCATGGGGAGAAGGGCTCGAGCGGGACACGGACGGCAATCTCGTCGTCAAGGCGGCGCGCGCCCTGATGGCGCGTGTCGAAGCGCCGTCGGGAGTGCGGATGACGCTGGAAAAGGTGATTCCGGTCGCCGGCGGTCTCGGCGGGGGCTCGAGCGATGCGGCCGCCGCGCTCAAGGCGCTGGTGCGGCTCTGGAACGTCGATATCGACGTTCAGACGATTCTCTCGCTGGCCCTCGAACTCGGCGCCGACGTGCCGGCCTGCCTCGACCCGCGTCCGCAGAGGATTGGCGGGATCGGAGAGGAACTGACGCCCCTTTCCGCCGCGCCCGATTGGGGCATCGTCCTCGTCAATCCGCGCGTCGCCGTTCCGACGGCCAGGGTCTTCGCCGCTTTTCGTGAGGCCAGGGCGGATTTTCGGTCGCCGTTGCCGGAGCGGATCGAGTGGCAGGATATCGACTGGATCCGGAGCGAAACGGCCAATGACCTCGAGGCTCCGGCACGCGCTCTCGCCCCCGCGATCGGCAGCGTTCTCGACAGCATTGCCGCGAGCGCAGGATGTCGTCTGGCCCGCATGAGCGGTAGCGGCGCCACCTGTTTCGGACTTTACGACAGCACCGTCGCAGCCGCCGCGGCGGCACAGGGGATCCGGGAAGCGCATCGCGACTGGTGGGTCTTTTCGGGGGGCTTCTTTCCGTCTCCATGAAACGAGCATTGTCCGATCGCACCGCCCCCGCTAATGATGTGCGAGCGCAGCCGGGAGAGCGGTTCCGGTGAGGGCGTGAACGGCGGCAAGGCGGGGTGCGAGCGAAAAACTCATGAGCATGAAAGCGGCGAACTCGAACGTGAAGGGAACGGCCATGCGAGGGTGGATTCGGTTGGGGCTGGTGCTTGTGCTGACGTTCGTCACGGCGTTGCCGACGATGGCGCAGGTCCCGACGCCCGAACAGATCCGGGACCTCCTCGATCGCCAGCGCCAGCAGAGCGAGGGCCGGCCGGTTGTGACGCCATCGCCGCTCGATCGCGCGCGCGAACGGGCCCGACAGGAGGGGCAAGGGCTGGAAGGGAGCATGGTTCCGCACCCGGGAGCGGAGCCGCTGTCGCTGATCGAGGAAGACTACAACCGGCGCCTTGGTCTGCTCGAGGACGAAGAAGAAGATGAAGTGCGAGATCAGGAAGAACGTCCCATGGACGCGCGGCCGGACGAAGAAGGCGAGAAGAAGTATCTTCGTCAATTCGGCTATGCCATGTTTCGCGATCTGCCGCCGGCGCCGGACAGCATCACCGGACGCATCCCGGACGATTATGTACTGGGCGTCGGTGACGAGCTCGTGGTTTCTCTGGTCGGATCGACCAATCGCACGCTCGTGACCCGCGTCGATCGAGAGGGACGGGTCGTTCTTCCGGAGTTGCCGCCCCTGCCGGCGGCGGGACGGACGTTCGCCGACTTTCGCGACGATCTCGAACGGACGGTCGGGCAGGCCCTGCTCGGCACCGACGTGTTCATCTCGGTCGGGGCGCTGCGGCAGATCGGCGTCACCGTGGTCGGTGAGGTGGCCGCGCCCGGCGTGTATCAGGTCACCAATCTCACCGACGTCATCCGGCTTCTGGCAATCGCGGGCGGTGTTGAGAAAAGCGGTACGCTGCGCAATATCGTGATCGACGACAACGGCAAGCGTCGTCGTGTCGATCTCTATCGCCTGATGGCGGGCACGGCGGATACCGACCTTCGCCTGCGCGACGGCGACCGCGTGATCGTGCCGCTGATCGGGCGCACGACGGCGATCACCGGCCTCGTCGTGCGGCCGGCGATCTATGAGCTCGCGGAGGGCGAGAAGGTGAGCGTCGCCGACCTCATGGCGCTTGCCGGGGGACCCTTGCGTCCGCGGGGTTATGTCGTGCAGCGGAACCGCATCGATGCGGCCGGACGACAGCATCTGGAGCCGGTGGGGCCGAAGACCACGGTGGAGGCGAACGACGCCTTTGCCGTCTATCCGGCACGCGACCTGCAAACGGGCTATGTCCGTCTTGAGGGGCATGTGCGGCAGGATGCCGTGCATATGCTTGCAGCGGCCCCCACGGTGGCCGGTCTTCTGGCGGACGGAGAAGCGCTCGAAGAGGCCCCCTATCTTCCCTTCGCCGTCCTCGAGACCACCGATGAGCGGTCCCTGCAACGGGTGCAACGGGTGATCGATCTGGGGCCGATCCTCGCAGGAGCCGAGGACATCACGCTGAGAGACCGCGATCGTCTCATTGTCTTCGGGCCGGACGAGATCGCCTATCTCTCCTCGGAGGCGGTGCGCGGCGTGATTCTTGCGCCCGGTGCGGTGCCGCCGGGGGCCTGCAAGGCGGTCGTCGAGCTGGCCAAACGTGCCAAGCAGGCGGACACCGAACGGCTGGCCGCTGCCGCCCGGTCGGTGTTCGTCGTCGAGGAATCCCGGCGCTCGCAAAACGTGAAGCGGGCGGAGGCGGCGTCCGCGGACGAGGTCGTCTCGGTGGGCGAGATCGCAGCGCAGGCAAAGGGAGGTCAGGAGTGCAATCCCCTGTTCGACGGCGATCCGGGCCTGCTGCCGCTCGCCGTCGAACATGCGGTGATCGTCACCGGAGCGGTCCGCGAGCCGGGGCTTTATCCCATCGCCGATCAGGCCACCTTGCGCGATCTCGTGGTCGCCGCGGACGGGCTCAGCCTCAGCGCCGATCCGTCTTCGGTCGAGATCACGACTTTCCGGGGCGGCGGGCGTGCAGGCCGGCGGGCCGGCGAGCGACGGTATGTCGACCTGCACGATGTGTCCCTGGCTGCGGTCGAGGTGGCACCGGGGAGCGTCGTGCGATTCGCGGCGCGCTCGGCTGCACTGGAGAGCGGCACGGTTCTGCTGTCCGGCGAGTTCAGGCGGCCCGGCGTCTACACGATCCGCAAGGGAGAGACCCTGCGGAGCGTCATCGAACGCGCCGGCGGACTGACCGATCAGGCCTATCCCTTCGGTGCCGTCTTCACGCGGGCCCGCGTCAAGCAGGAGCAGGAGGCGGGTTTCCGCCGCACCGCGCGCGAGCTCAACAATGCGTTGGCGCTGGCCATGCTGAAGAACAATGTTTCCGGCGATGTCCTGAATGCCGCGCGGGGGCTGATCGGGGCCTTCGCCTCGGTCGAGGCGGCGGGCCGGGTGGTCGTCGAGGCCGATCCCGCCGTGCTCGAGCTCGAGCCGGCGAAGGACATCGTGCTCGAAGGCGGGGACGCCCTCTTCATGCCCAAGCGCCCGAATTTCGTGATCGTGGCGGGAGACGTCCTGAACCCGGGCGCGCTTCAGTTCGAGCCAGGCAAGCAGGTCGAGGACTATCTCGACGAGGCCGGCGGCTTTCAGGAAACGGCCGACAAGGGGCGGGTCTTCGTGGTCTATCCGAACGGGGTGGCGAAACCGGTGACGATGTCGCTCTGGACGCGCTCGAATATCGAGATCGTGCCGGGCACCACCATCGTCGTGCCCAAGGACGTCAATCCCTTCGAGACCCTGAACATCGTGCGCGACATCACGCAGGTGCTGAGCAGCCTTGCGGTGTCCGCGGCATCCATCGCGGTGATCAGCCGCTGACAAGGGGAGGGGGATGCGAGCCCCATCCGCGCTCTTTCGGGCTCTCGGCATCGCGGGTGCACTGCCACTGATCGCGGCGTCCGCGTCGGCCCTGGCACGGCAGACCGCGGACATGCCCTCGGCCGACGATTTCGGCAGCATCGGGCTCGTCGAGACGCCGACGGCGCGCATGATGCCCGCGGGGTCCTTCGAGGTCGGCGTCGTTGCCGCCAATCCCTATCGCCGCATCTATGCGCTGATGCAGCTTCTCGACTGGCTGGAGGTCGATTTCCGCTATACCGACATCACCAATGTGCTGCAGGACGGTACGGTGATCTCCCCCGCCGATCGCGATTTCCTGTCCGATCTCTTCGATTTCAATGGTACCGGGACCGTTCGGGATCGCGGCTTCGACATGAAGATTCGTCTCGGGCGGGAAGGGCGCTTCATGCCGGAGATCGCGATCGGGCTGCAGGACATGTTCGGGCGCGCCCGCTTCGGCGGCGAATATGTGGTGGCGAGCAAGCGCGTCGGCGCCTTCGATTTCCACCTCGGGATCGGCTGGGGCTATTTCGGCTCGCGCGATCAGTTCGGCAATCCGCTCTCGGTGCTCGGCAACGGCTTCAGGCGCCGCGAACTCGATCCGGGTCGCGGGACCTTCAATTTCGGCAGCTATTTCTCGGGCCGCGAATTGGCCGTCTTCGGCGGTGTCGAATGGTTCACGCCGCTCGCCGGTCTCAGTCTCAAGGCCGATTACAGCGGGGGCGATCCGGCGCGCGAGCCGCTCGGCAACCGCCTCGTCGAGGACCTGCCGTTCAATTTCGCGCTCACCTACCGCCCGCGCCCCTGGCTCGATATCGGACTGGGCTTCTTGCGCGGCAACACGGTGATGGCGCGGACCGCGCTGCGTTTCGACCTTTTCGACCCGCCCCGCCTCATCGACGGCTCCCGCGATCTCGGCGATCTCCCCGACGGTATACCGGATGGCGCGGCGACGGCCGAAGCGGGGTCGAGACCCGTGCAACCCCTGGAGCTGCGGCTCGAGGACTGGCTCGAGCGACGGGGAATGGCGCTCGTCGCTTTCGACATGGACGCGGATGCCGCCGCCCTGCGGATCGGTGGCGAGGCTCCCGCCGCCGCCGCCGTCCACCGGTTGGCAGAAGGCCTCCTTGCGCTGCTTCCCGACAGGGTGGAACGACTGTGGCTCGCCTGGCAGGGGCAGCCGAACGAAGCGGCGCGGCTCTTCCTGCGCGACAGCGAACCGGCGTGGGATGCCGCGCGGATCGCCGCCGTTCTCGGGGAGAGCGGAAGCGGCGCGGCGATCCGTCTCAGCGGCCACCGTCTCGATATCGAGATCACGGGTCCGGATGGAAAGGCGGAATGGACCCTTCCGGCGGACGTCATCGCCGCCCTGCCGCGCGATATCGAGAGCCTGCGCTGGCGGCACGGCGCGCGCGTGCTCGACGAGGTGCGACTGAAGACGGTCCGTCCGGCGGCCGAAGCGGATGCGATCCTCGCCGCGATCGACGGGCTTGCGGTGGCGGAAATCCGTCTCGAGGGGCGCCGCCTCCTGGAGGTCACGACCCGGAACAGCCCCGCGACCCCGGCACTCGACCGGAAAATCGAACGGCTCAGCCATCAGGCCGGTGTCGCACAGGTGCTGTTTGCCGATCGGGGCGAAGGGGCGCCGACGGCCATCGAGCGAGACGGTGTCGCTGCAGCTCTTTTCGAGAAGCTTGCACGCGAAGGCATGCGGGTGCGCGCGATTTCCCTCTCCCGCGAGGAGGCGACGATCTGGCTTGCCGACGCGCCGCTTATGCCCGAAGCGCAGGTGATCGGCCGTGCGGCCCGCCATTTCTCCGAGCTCCTCTCGACGTCGGTCGCCCGCCTGACGGTGGCCCGCACGCTGGGCGAT
>CAZAEP010000061.1:0-11466 GCA_964484045.1 uncultured Sphingomonadales bacterium | reverse complement strand
ATCTCGCGCGAGGTGGGCGAGGAACCGCTGCGGCAGAAAGAGCTTGCACATCGCGCCCGGCTGCGCGAGGAAGCGCTCTCCCATCCGCTGGTCCGGGCGGTTCTCGACACCTTCCCCGGCGCCGCGCTCGCCGAGGTCCGCGAGCGTCAGGAGGCGGATGGCCCCGCCCCCGGTGGGAACATGATCGGTCCTGATGGCGAGGAGAGCGTGGAATGAAGAACCTGAGCCAGATGCTCAAACAGGCCCAGGCCATGCAGCAGAAGATGGCCGACATGCAGGCCGAACTGGAAAAGATCGAGGTCGAGGGCGAGGCCGGCGGCGGCCTAGTGCGCGTGCGCCTGAGCGCCAAGGGCGAGCTGCGCGGGCTCCGGATCGATCCCGCCCTCTTCAAGGAAGAGGACCCCGGCCTCGTCGAGGACCTCGTCATCGCCGCCCATCATGACGCCCGCGAAAAGGCGCAGACGCGGATGCAGGAGGAAATGGCCAAGATCACCGGCGGGCTCAATCTCCCCGAAGGCTTCCAGCTTCCCTTCTGAAGCACTCGGGAAGGGAGGCGGAAATGGCGGAGCGCGGCGGCGACGGGATGATGCAAGGGGCCGGCATCGACACGCTCATCCGGCTCTTCGCCGGACTGCCGGGGCTCGGGCCGCGCTCGGCGCGCCGCGTGGTGCTGCATCTGATCAAGAAGCGGGAGGCGCTGATGCAGCCGCTGACGCAGGCCCTCGCGGACGTCGCGGCACGCATCCGCATCTGCGCCACCTGCGGCAACATGGATACCGTCGACCCCTGCGCCATCTGCCGTGATCCGCGTCGTGAGGACGCGCAACTCTGCGTCGTCGAGGATGTCGCCGATCTCTGGGCGCTCGAGCGCTCGGGACTCTTCCGCGGTCGCTATCACGTGCTCGGTGGCACGCTCTCGGCGCTCGACGGGGTGGGCCCCGAGGACCTCGCCATCGCCGGCCTCGTCGCGCGCGTGCAGGACGGCACCGTTGACGAAGTGATCCTGGCGCTCAACGCCACCGTCGACGGTCAGACGACCGCCCATTACATCACCGAGCGCCTCGCCGGGTGTCCGGTCCGGGTGACCGCGCTCGCCCACGGTGTGCCGGTCGGCGGCGAGCTCGACTATCTCGACGACGGCACGCTCGCCGCGGCCTTGAAGGCGCGGCGCCCGATATAGGGCGCTCACTCCTTCTTGCCGTCGCGCGTCCCGGTCGCCCGCCTCTTCTCCCCGGCGTCGTGCCGCGCCTTCTCGTGCCGGCGCCAGGCGGTCTCCTGCTCGAGCCGCGCCAACGCCGCCGCCATGCGCCGGCGCTCCGCGGGGGTCATTCGCCCTGCGGCCTCGAGGATCGTCTCCTCAAGCGGCCGTTGCAGATCGACGAGACCCCGGGCCAGACGATCGAAGGCGGCCTCGAGCGCTGCCGCGTCGAGCTCCTCGGCGGACAGCAGGCGAATGATCTCGTCCCGCGCGGCGTGAATGGCCTCGATCTTCGGCAACACCTCGTCGCGGCGGGCGCGCATGCTCTCGCGCAATGCCCGGCGCGCCTCCTCCGACAGGGCGGCACCAAGCGCCTTGAGCTCGAGCCGCATCGTCAGCGTCTCGCCGTGCCGCTCGTGGCCATGGCGCTCCCCGTCGTGCCAGAAATGCCGGCCGACCAGGAAGGCGGCGAAAAAGATGTTGAGGATGATCGAGGCGACGAGCGCCGCAGCGAGCCACCTGGTGGAGCCGTTCATTCGCCTTCCTCGCGCATGAGATCGATGGCGCCGCCGAGCACATAGGGAGACAGATCGACCGTCTCGGCCTGCGCGCCGCCCGCATTCGCCCCGAGCCACAGGCCGGCGGCGACAGCGAGCGCCAACGCCGTCACCTCGCCGATCAGCGCGCGCGGGGTGAGGATCGCCGCCAGCCCCGCGACGAGGCGCTCCATGCCGGTGCCGGAGCGGAAGCGGCCCGCGCCGGCGGCCGGAATGGCCGCAAGTTCGCTCCGCAGCCGCGGCGACGCCGGCGCCGGAACGGGCAGGGCGGCGAGTCTGCGATCGAGAGCGTCGGCGACGGGAAGAAGCCGCACGCCGTCCGTGCCGGCGGCAAGGGCCCGTGCCGCCGCGCGCTCGGCCGCCGGCCAGCGCGCCGGATCACCGCCATAGGCGGCGACGATCCTGGCAAAGCGCTTTTTCGACAGTCTCCGCGTCATCGTTCGGACTCCGCGACAAGATCGATCCTGAGGCGCCGCCGCGCCCGCACGAGCAGCGATTCGAGCGCCTTCACACTCACCCCCAGAACCACCGCCGCCTCCTTGTTCGTCACGCCTTCATAATAGCACAATATGATCGCCAGCCTCTGCCGTGCCGGCAGGCGGTCGAGCGCACGGCGCACCGCCATCGCGGCTTGCGCCTTCGCAAGACCGGCCTCCGCGCCCGGCGCTCCGTCCGGCATGTCCCAGTTCTCGGGCAACGGACGCGTGCGCCCGCGTCGGCGCAGACGATCGGTGCAGGCATTGGCGACGACGCGATAGAACCAGGTGGTGAACCGCGCCGCCGCGGGGTCGAACCGGCCGGCATGCATCCACAGCCGCGAAAAGGCATCCTGCAGCGCGTCCTCCGCCTCCGTCCGCTCGCCGAGCATGCGCTCGGCCATGGCGATATA
Organism: uncultured Sphingomonadales bacterium; assembly: GCA_964484045.1. GTDB lineage: Bacteria > Pseudomonadota > Alphaproteobacteria > Sphingomonadales > Rhodothalassiaceae > J134. The sequence goes on along the minus strand of CAZAEP010000061.1, from coordinate 8,822 downwards.
GCGATCGGCATGGCGCCGCACCAGCTCGGCGAACGCCGTCGCATCCTCCATGGCGACCCGCGCAACGAGCGCCTCGTCGCTCATTGCCGCCGCTGCCACCTTGGTCCCGCTGCGCGACCCGGGCGTTCTTTCCTTCACACCGTCGCCTCTTTATCGACTGATACGCATCACCCCGGCGCCGCCCTGCGACACCCTCCGCGTCGGGCCCTCCCGATATGACAAGTTGCTGGGTGACGGCCAAGCATAATCGCGCGGATATGACCCGTGCCAGGGGCCATCCGGCACATCCGACGCCGGTCCGAATGCGGAACCTCCCATCGGCCGGCCCGGCCGGGCCGGGGACAGGCTGTCGAGGGCCCGCAGCTAGGCCGGGGCGACGGTCCATGTGTAGCCGCGGCGCAGGAAGGCGTTGAAATCGGGCGTGCCCTTCTCCTTCTTCACCGCGTCCATCTGCGCCAGCATGTCGTGCTCGTAGCTCGAGCGCGGGTCGCAGTAGATGACGCCGATGACCATCGGGAAGTCGGGCCGCTTGAGCGCCATCAGCATGTGGGCGAGCTCGCCGTTGGTCTCGTCATGGACGAGAATGTCGTCCTCGCCCACGCCGCCCTCGCCGATCTTCGCCACCTCGAGCGCGAAGGTCTTCGGGTTGAAGACGAGTCCCTTGTCGCGCGCGGCGCCGAAAACGAGCGGTTCGCCATGGCGGACGTCGATCGTGTTCTCGGCGCGCACCGTCTTCTCGGCGAAGTCGGCGAACACCCCGTCATTGTAGACGATGCAGTTCTGGAAGATCTCGACGAAGCTCGCCCCCTTGTGGGCATGGGCGCGCCGGAAGACCTCGGCCATGTGCTTTTGCGCCGTGTCGATGGTGCGGGCGATGAAGCGGCCGCCGGAACCGAGGGCGAAGCGGCAGGGATCGACGGGCCGGTCGACCGATCCGTAGGGCGTCGAGGGCGAGCGCGTGCCGGGCCGGCTCGTCGGCGAGTACTGGCCCTTGGTCAGACCGTAGATCTCGTTGTTGAAGAGGAGAATGTTGAGATCGACATTGCGCCTCAGGGCATGCAGCAGATGGTCGCCGCCGATCGACAGGCCGTCGCCGTCGCCGGTGATGACCCAGACATCGAGACCGGGATTGGCGAGCTTGACGCCGGTGGCGATCGCCGGCGCGCGTCCGTGGATGGTGTGGAAGCCGTAGGTCGCCATGTAATAGGGAAAGCGCGAGGAGCAGCCGATACCGGAAATGAAGACCGTGGTCTCCGGCCGGGCGCCGATCTCGGGCAGCGTGCGCTGCATGCACTTCAGGATGGAGTAGTCGCCGCAGCCGGGGCACCAGCGGACTTCCTGGTCGGTGGCGAAATCCTTCGCCGTCAGGGGACCGAGGGGCTTGTTCATCGCCGCACCTCCTGTGCCTCGGCTCCGGCGCTCACCTCCTCGTGGATCGCCTCCAGGAGCTCGCGGATCTTGAAGGGCTGGCCCGAGACCTTGGTCACCGGGCGCGCATCGAGGAGAAAGTGATCGCGCAGCACGGTCATCAGTTGCCCCATGTTCATCTCCGCCACGATCACCCGCTCGAAGCGACCGAGAAGCTCGCCGAGATTGCGCGGGAAGGGGTTGAGATAGCGCAGATGGATGTGGCTGACATCGAGACCCTCGCGCCGGGCGCGGCGCACCGCCTGATCAATGGGGCCGAAGGTCGAGCCCCAGCCGACCACCGCCAGCCGTCCGCGATCATTGCCCAGCGCCACCTCCTGGAGCGGGATGTCGTCGGCGATCCGCGCGATCTTGTCGTGCCGAAGCTCGCTCATCTTCTGGTGATTGTCCGGCGCGTAGGAGATGTTGCCGGTCTCGGCCGACTTCTCGATGCCGCCGATGCGGTGCTCGAGCCCCGGCGTGCCGGGCACCGCCCATGGGCGGGCAAGGGTCCCGGGAATGCGCTGGAAGGGGTTGAAGTCGCCCTCCGCCGGCGCCTTCGTCCATTTCTCGACCGCGATCGGGGGATAGGCGTCGATGTCGGGCAGCCTCCAGGGCTCCGCCGCATTGACGATGTAGCCGTCGCTCAGAAGCACCACCGGGGTCATGTATTTGAGCGCGATGCGCGCCGCCTCGATGGCGACGTCGAAACAGTCGCCGGGCGACGCGGCGGCGAGCACCGGCAGCGGCGCGTCGGCATTGCGACCGTAGATCGCCTGATAGAGATCCGACTGCTCGGTCTTCGTCGGCAGGCCGGTCGACGGTCCGCCGCGTTGCGAATTGATGATGAGAAGCGGCAGTTCGACCGCGATCGCCAGCCCCATCGCCTCGGTCTTGAGCGCGATGCCGGGTCCCGAACTCGAGGTCACCCCGAGCTGGCCGGCGAACGCCGCTCCGATCGCCGAACAGATGGCGGCGATCTCGTCCTCGGCCTGGAAGGTGAGGACGTCGAACTCCTTCATCCGGCTGAGCTCGTGCAGGATCGGCGAGGCGGGGGTGATCGGATAGGAGCCGAAGAAAACCGGCAGACCGGCGAGCCGCCCCGCCGCCGCGATGCCCCAGGCCATGGTCTGGCTGCCGGTGACGGTGCGGTATTCGCCGGGCTCGGCCTGCGCGCGATCGATGCGATAGCGCTTGATCTCCATGCCGAGCTCGGCGGTGTCGCCGAAGGCGTGGCCGGCATTCAATGCCGCGATATTGGCGTCGCGGATGGTCGGCTTGTCGGCGAATTTCGCCTTCAGCCAGCGGACCACCGGCTCGCGCGGACGGGTGAACATCCACAGCATGAGCCCGAGCGTCCACATGTTCTTGCAGCGCAGGGCCTCCTTCTGCGAGAGGCCGAACTTCTTCACCGACTCGAGCGTATGCCGCGAGATGTCGAATTTGAGAACGCGGAAGCGGGCCAGCGTGTCGTCCTCGAGCGGATCGCTCTCGAACCCGGCCTTCTGCAGATTGCGCCGGGTGAAGGAGCCGGTGTCGACGACGATCAGCGCCCCGTCGCGCAAGCTTGGCAGATTGACCTTGAGCGCGGCCGGATTGAGCGCCACCAGCACGTCGGGATCGTCGCCGGCGGTGAGAATCGTCGAGGAGCCGAAATTGATCTGGAAGGCGGACACGCCGAAGGTGGTGCCCGCCGGGGCCCGGATTTCCGCCGGGAAATCCGGAAACGTCGCGAGATCGTTGCCGGCGAGCGCCGTCGCCGAGGTGAACTGGCTGCCGGTAAGCTGCACGCCGTCGCCGGAATCGCCGGCGAAGCGTACGACGACGCTTTCGAGCGCCTCAAGGCGGTCGGCCGCTTCGAATGTGTCCATGATGCTGTTGCCGTCCCTCATAGCCGGCCCGGACAAGTCGCTGCCGGCGATTCTCGCAGTCCCGTGATCGTCGTTCGCGAACGCGATCCCATCCGTCTCCGTCGATCGCGCCAGAGGCGCCCACTTGAGCAAAGGCCCGGCGGGAATGCAAGCAAGGTCGCCTTTCGCGATTCGTTAGATCGGCTACCGGTCCGCATTTGCGCCCCCGCCCGCGCGATGTCAAGCTCGCGCCCATGACAAAGAAACACGCCCCCGCGACAGCGCGAAACCGGGAGCCGATCCTGGGCGTGCTGCGCGATTGCCTGCCGGGCACCGGAACGGTGCTCGAAATCGCCTCCGGAACCGGCGAGCACGCGGTCGCCTTCGCCCCCGCGCTCGCCCCGCGATACTGGCTGCCGAGCGACCGCGATCCCGACAATCTGGCAAGCATCGCGGCCTGGCGCGCCGAATGTCCGGTCGACACCCTGCTCGCACCCGTCCGACTCGACGTCCGCGAGACGCCCTGGCCGGTGGAAGAGCAACCCCCGCCGGCTCCCGTTTCGGCCGTCGTCGCCATCAATCTCGTCCATATCGCGCCGTGGGCGGCGACCCCCGCCCTGATGGCCGGCGCGGCCCGCATCCTGCCCGCCGGCGGCATCCTTTATCTCTACGGCCCCTACCGCATCGACGGCCGCCACACCGCGCCCTCGAATGCCGCGTTCGACGCCCGGCTCAGGGCGCAGAACCCCGACTGGGGCGTGCGCGACCTCGACGAGGTCGTCGCCGCCGCGGCGGAGGCGGGGCTGCGCTTCAAGGCCCGCCACGCCATGCCGGCCAACAATCTTTCCCTCGTCTTCGTCAGGGACTGACGCGCTCATGCCGGCGGGTGCGCCTGTTCGGGCGGCTCCTCGATGTCTCTCAACGCAGCGAAGAGCGCCTTGTCGAGCTCCGCGAAGGTTTCGTGGGAAAGCGTCAGGTCGCCGTCGCGCGCCGCCCGCTCCATTGCCGCCGCCTTGCTTGCGAGAACGGTGGCGCCCAAGGTCATCGCCGCGCTTTTCAGCGCGTGCGCATTGAGTTCGACCGCCTCCAGCAGACCATCTTCAAGCCCCTTCGCGATGGCGTTCCGACGTTCCCGCGATTCCCGGAAGAAGGTTCCCAGCAGTCGCGAGAGGATCTCCGGGCCGACGTCCTCGCGCACGGCGGCAAGCGCCGCGCTGTCGAGGCCGGCGTCGGACTTGACCGACTGCGACGGGGCCGCCCCGTCTTCGGCAAGCGTTCGCACCATCCCGATCAGCGTCCGGCGCCGGATCGGCTTGGGCAGATAGGCGGTAAAGCCGAGTTCGGCGAACGAATACCGGCTCCGCTCCTCGGCATGGGCGGTCAGCGCCACGACCGGCAGGTCGACATGACCGGCCCTGCGGATGCAGCTCAGGGCCTCGACCCCATCCATCCCCGGCATGGAAATGTCCATCAGGACGACATCGAACGCCTCGTCGTCGACGAGACGCACCGCCTCCCGCCCGGACTCCGCCTCGATCACCTCGGCGCCGGCGCGGCGCAGCATTTCGCTCGTGATCAGGCGATTGGCCTGGCTGTCGTCGACCGCAAGCACCCGGATCCCGGTCAGGGCGTCGCCGGACACGGGCTTGCGCTTCGCCTCGACGGGCACCCCCGCATCGACCTGGACGAAGGGGATGTCGCACCAGAAATGGCTGCCATGCCCGAGCTCGCTCTCATAGCCCACCTGCCCCTGCATCAGCTCCGTCAGGCCCTTGACGATGGCGAGCCCCAGGCCCGAACCGCCGAAACGGCGCGAGGTCGATGGCTCCGCCTGACTGAATTTGGAGAAGATCTTCTCCCTGAATTCGGGCTTGATCCCGATCCCGGTGTCGCGAACGCCGAAACGCAGCACGACGAATTCCTCGTCGCCCGCCAGGCGGCGCACGGTCGTGGTGATGTGACCCCGGGACGTGAACTTCACCGCATTGGCGATCAGATTCATCAGAATCTGGCGCAAGCGGGGGGCGTCGCCGCTGATCACCGGCGGCACGTCGGGATCGACCTCCGCCCTCAGTTCGAGACCCTTCATTTCCGCCTGCGCGCGGAAGACGTCGACGCAGCTCTCCACCACCTCGCCCGGTGCGAACGGTGCCGGGGCGATTTCGAGCTTGCCCGCCTCCAGCTTGGAGAAGTCGAGCAGATCATCGAGCAGCATGCGCAGCGTCTCGCCGGCGCCCTTCGCGGTCCTGGCGAGGCGCTCCTGATCGGGCTTGAGCGAGCTGTCCAAAAGCAGGTCGATGGCTCCCAGAACGCCGTTCATCGGGGTCCGGATTTCATGACTGATGGTGGCCAGGAAGTCGGACTTGGCGCGGCTCGCCGCCTGCGCCTCGTCCCGCGCATGCGTCAGGCGCCGCTCGGCGGCGATGCGGTCGGAAATATCCCGGATGAAGCCCGAGAACAGGGCGCCGCCCGCCGTTTCCACCTTGACGACACTGATCTCCATGGGGAAGTGCGAGCCGTCCCTGCGCATCGCGCGGCCCACGGTCCGGCGACCGACGAGGGGGGCCGCTCCCTTGAGGCGGTAATTCTCCATGATGGTCTCGAACATGGGACGGAGATGTTCGGGCACGAGAACCTCGCCGATATTGCGGCCGATGATCTCGTCCGCCTTCCAGCCGAACATCTCCTCGGCGGCCTCGTTGAACTCGAGGACCGTTCCCTCCTCGTCGATGGTCACCACACCGTCGATCGCGGCTTTCAGGATGCCCGCCTTCTGGGCCTCCGAATCGCGGAGAGCGAGCTCGCGCTCCTTGAGCCCGGTGACGTCGGTGTGGACGGACACCGTGTAACCGGCGGGGGTCTTGAACTCCTGCACCAGAAGCCAGCGCCCGTCGACCTCCTCCTCGAATGGCGCGCCGGGATTGCGGTGCCGGCGCAGACGTTCATTGAACCAGTCCCAGTCGGGCTCGCCGGTGATCGGATCGGCACGCCGTACGGCGCCCCCCCTGATCAGGTCGGTAAAGGGCGTTCCCGCCTCGATCGTGCCGTCGAGTTTCATCACCAGCTCGGCGAAGACATCGTTCCAGAGCAGCAGCCGGTCCTCGCGATCGAAGATCGCGAAGCTGTCATGCCGGCTCTGCAGGGCGCTTTCGAGGATCTCCTTGGTGCCGCGCAGGCGCTCGAGCAGATTGTCGCGCAGGATCTGCAGCCTGAGCATGCCGCTCAGGGTGCGGCCGAAGCGAAGCCCCAGAATGATGACGGCGACGAAGAAGATCGCCAGCATCGAACCCATCGCGGCGTGCATGCGATCGCCGACCAGGAAATGCACCGGGATGACGGGCAGGAAGGTGGGAAAATAGAGCGCGAAGAAGGAGGGCAGATAATAGCCCGAGACGGTGAGCGCGCCCAGGGAAACGCCCCCCAGCGTGAAGGTGATCATGACCTCGAAGGGCATCGGCCCGCCGACGAAGAAGAACACCGCGAGCGAGCCCCAGGCGCAGCCGACAAGGAATGCCGAACCGACGAGGATGATCCGGCCGAGCACGATATCGCCGGCATGGTGGCGGGTATACCAGTAGGCGCTGAAGAGGCGGATGAGCGCCGCCGTGCTCAATGCGGCGAACCAGATATAGACCGCGGTTGCGTCCTTCTCGGTTGCCAGCACATAGGCGAGGATGCCGGCGAGCGTGATGTGCAGCAGGCTGCCGCCGACGAGGCCGCGGGCCGCCAGCAGGAGCTGCTGCGACGTCAGGCGCGTGCGGCCGTCCTCGTCGAGGATATCGTCTTCACCGACCGGACGGCTTCCCGACGAGATGCCGGTCATCCAGGAAAACGCCCCGCGCACGCCTTGCCATGCCTCCCGGGCATGTGTGGAGCGCGGCCATCTTGCCATCGCAACTCTCTCGTCGACCGGCCGAGCGACACCCTCGCACGCCCCCGGCGGACACTCCTCCGCTCCGGTCGGGTGCGCACCCCCATGCGCGTCCCCGATCGAACGCATTCCAGGAGCATAAGTGTCTCGCGATACGCGTCAAGAAACAGTGAACATGCGCACGAATGTGCTATGGGTGCGACAGCGCTTTCCCGCCCCGTGGAGCGCGCGTCCACCATGCGGAAGGGGACTCCCGGACCAGTCGTCGGGATGTCCGTTCCGGAGTCACCCGCCGCAAAAGAGGGAGCAAGACATGCGTTCGTCTCGATTTCTGCTGCCATTGGCCGCCGTGCTGGGCCTCTTCCTTGCAGCCTGCGACAAACCGGACGAGAAAGCGGCGACGGCCCGCGACACGGCCGGGGAGGACCCCGCCGCAAGCCACGGCGAGGGCGTCCGCGAGGCGCCCGCCGGTGAAGCCGCCGACTGGGTCCGCGAGCAGCAGCGTTTTCTCGCGGACTTCGCGTCACGGGACGGAGTCGCGGTCAGTCCGGGCGGCGTCTATTACCGTGTCCTCCGGGCCGGCGAAGGACGGGTGCCGCAGCGCGGCGACGTGGTCCGCGTCCATTATGAAGGGCGCCTCGTCAATGGCGTCGTCTTCGACAGCTCCTATGACCGCGGCGAGCCGGCCGAGTTCCCCAGCGATCGCCTGATCAAGGGCTGGCAGGAAATCCTGACCATGATGCACGAGGGCGGGAAGTGGGAGATCGCGATACCCGCCGCCCTCGCCTATGGGAAACGCGGCGCGGGGGACGTCATTCCGCCCGACTCGGCACTCGTCTTCACCCTCGAACTGCTGGAGGTCAAGGGCTGAACCATGGGCGCGGCGGGAGAACGCGGGCTCCAGGCGGTGCGCGGTGCGGCCCGGCATGTGCCCAATCTGCTCGGCTTCGCCCGCATTCTCGCCGCCCCGCTCGTCGTCTGGCTGCTTCTCGGCGGACGGCTCGCGGAGGCCTTCTGGATCTTCCTCCTTGCCGGCCTCAGCGACGCTCTCGACGGCGAGATCGCCCGCCGGCTCGACGTGGTCACGCGCTTCGGAGCGGTCCTCGATCCCAGCGCCGACAAGCTCCTCATCGGCAGCGGCTATCTGGCCGCGGCCGGCGCCGGTCTCCTTCCCTGGTGGCTGGCCTGGCTCGTCGTCGGCCGCGACATCGCGATCCTGCTGATCGCCGGCGCGACGCACGTCATGCGGCCGGACATCGTCCCCATGCCCCTGCGGATCGGCAAGATCTCGACCGGCGTTCAGGTTGCCGCCTGCAGCGCCGCACTCGCGACCGGCGCTTATGCCTGGCCGCCCGCCGGCGGACGCGACGCCCTGCTCGCGCTCGCGGCGGTGCTGACCGTCCTGAGCGGTATCGCCTATGCGCTCGACTGGACGCAGGCCCTGCGGCGCAAGTCCGTCAGGCGGCAGGATTCCCGGCGGCAATGAAATCCGCGGCGGTTCGCCGGCGCACCTCGTCCACGCTCGCCCCGGGCGCGAGCTCGACGAGACGCAGGCCCGCGGCGTCGATATCGAACACCGCGAGATTGGTGATGATGCGGTCGACGCAGGCAACGCCGGTCAGCGGCAGATCGCAGGCCTCGAGAATCTTCGGCGTCCCGTCCTTGGCCGTGTGATCCATGATCACGACCACGCG
>CAZAEP010000060.1:0-11760 GCA_964484045.1 uncultured Sphingomonadales bacterium | reverse complement strand
CAGTCCGGAACGCTCCGTCCGGCAGCGGCCTCATCGTCGCGGTCAAGGCGAAGCATCCCGAAAACGAAAAGGCCCGCGAGAAGAATCTCGAGCAGCGCAAGGACGGCGGCGGGGGCCTGCGGATCGATCCGGCGCAGCGCCATGGTCAAGGCGTCCCAGCCCGGCAGCGTCTCCAGAAGCCGCCCCCCCTTCATGGCGAACAGCACCATCAGAGCGCTCACCAGAATGGCGGCGAAGGAGCGACGCGCCTCGGACATCCGTGTTCCTCCCCTCTTTCGGACCGCCGGGGGTCCCGCAGACGCCCTGTCCCCGAGCAGGCGAAGAGCGCACGGACGGCGCCCTGCATGCCGCTCCGCTCAACCGCCCAGCGTCGGGATGTGGAAGTCCGCGCCGGCGCGAATGCCCGTCGGCCAGCGGCTGGTGATCTTCTTGAGCTCGGTATAGAAGCGCACGCCCTCGGTGCCGTACTGATTGAGGTCGCCGAAAGCGCTTTCCTTCCAGCCACCGAAGCTGAAGAAGGATGCCGGCACCGGGATCGGCACATTGATGCCCACCTGCCCGACATTCACCCTGTCGGCAAACTCGCGCGCCGTGTCGCCGTCGCGGGTGAAGATCGAGGTGCCGTTGCCGTAGCGGTGCCTCGACGGCAGGGCCATGGCCTCGTCGAAGGATTTCGCGCGCACGATCTGCAGCACGGGGCCGAAAATCTCGTCCTGATAGGACTGCATCCCGGGCGTCACATGGTCGAACAGCGTGGCCCCGAGGAAGAAGCCCTTCTCGTAGCCCTGCGCCGTCGGGCGGAAGTCGCGCCCGTCAACGACAAGCTTGCCGCCTTCACGCGCACACATCTCGATATAGGAGACGACGCGGTCGCGATGGGCGGCGGTGACGAGCGGCCCCATCTCGGACTCCGGGTCGAGCGGCGGACCGATCCTGAGCGCCTCGATGCGCGGCACCAGGCGGCGGATGATCTCGTCCGCCAGTTCGTCGCCCACCGGCACCGCCACCGGATTGGCCATGCAGCGTTCACCGGCAGAGCCGAAGGCGGAGCCCATCAGGGCGTCGACCACCTGATCGAGGTCGGCGTCGGGCATGATCACCATGTGATTCTTGGCGCCGCCCATGGCCTGTGCGCGCTTGCCGTTGGCCGCCGCGGTGGCGTAGACGTATCTCGCGATCGGTGTCGAGCCGACGAAGCTCACCGCCTTGACGTCGGGATGTGCGAGCAGGGCGTCGACTGCTTCCTTGTCACCATTGACGACGTTCAGAACCCCCGCCGGCGCGCCCGCCTCGCGCATCAGTTCGGCGAGGCGCAGGGGCACGCTCGGGTCCTTTTCCGAGGGCTTGACGACGACGGTGTTGCCGCAGGCGATGGCAATGCCGAACATCCACATCGGTATCATCGCCGGAAAGTTGAACGGCGTGATCGCGGCGCAAACGCCGAGGGGCTTGCGCATCGAGTAGACGTCGATACCGCCGGCGACATTGTCGGCGAACTCGCCCTTGAGGAAATGCGGGATGCCGCAGGCGAACTCGATGACCTCGAGGCCGCGCTGCACGTCACCCTTCGCGTCGGCGAAGACCTTGCCGTGCTCGCTCGAGAGCAGACGCGCCAGCTCATCATGCTCGCGGCGCACAAGATCGCGGAAGGCGAAGAGCACCTGCGCGCGCTTGGCGGGAGAGGTTCCCGCCCAGCCGGGAAAGGCATCCCGCGCGGCCGCAACGGCGCGATCCACCTCGTCGGCTGTCGCCAGCGGCGTGCGCGCCTGCACCTCGCCCACCGCGGGGTCATAGACATCGAGAAAGCGCCCCGACTGCCCGGCCGCCGGTTCGCCGGCGATGAAATGCGTCAAATCCCTGGTCATGGCTTGCTCCCGATACAATAGCGTGCGCGTTTGCAGCGGTTATAGACCCTTGAACGCAGGCTGCAAACGCTGTCGGCGGCCTGCCGAGCGCGGCATTTGGCAGCACATGCTGGACAGGCCCGCGAGCGCTGCCTAGGGTCTGGCCGATCGCTCCGCATTCGATGGGAAACATGCGATGACCCCTCCTGTTCAGTCCTTCCCCGCGACCCGCCTGAGGCGCCTGCGCGCGCAGGACTGGTCGCGCCGGCTGGTGCGCGAGTCGCGTCTTTCGGTCGACGACCTGATCTGGCCGGTCTTCGTGACCGAAGCCGAGGCGCCCGAGCCCGTCGCCTCTCTCCCCGGCGTCGCGCGACAGACGCTTGCGAGCATCGTCGAGGCGGCGCGTGAAGCGGCGGACCTCGGAATTCCGGTGATGGCGCTCTTTCCCTACACCCCCTCCGAAAAGCGCAGCGAGCGCGGCGAGGAGGCGCTCAATCCGGACAATCTGGTCTGCCGCGCCCTGCGCGCGATCAAGCGTGCGGTGCCGGACATCGGACTTCTCGCCGACGTCGCGCTCGACCCCTATACCAGCCACGGACAGGACGGTCTTCTCGACGAGACGGGACGCATCCCCAATGACGAGACCGTCGAAGTCCTCGTCGAACAGGCGAAGGTGCAGGCTGCCGCGGGCTGCGACATCATCGCGCCGTCGGACATGATGGACGGTCGCGTGGGCGCCATCCGCGCCGGACTCGACGCGGCGGGATTCACCGACGTCCAGATCATGTCCTATGCCGCCAAATACGCCTCCGCCTTCTACGGCCCCTTCCGCGATGCGGTGGGCTCGCGCGGCGTCCTCCGGGGCGACAAGAAGACCTATCAGATGGACCCGGCGAACTCCGACGAGGCCCTGCGCGAAGTGGCCCTGGACATCGCCGAAGGCGCGGACTCGGTGATCGTCAAACCCGGCATGCCCTGTCTCGACGTCCTCGCGCGGGTGAAGGCGGAATTCCGCGTTCCCACCTTCGCCTATCAGGTTTCCGGCGAATACGCGATGCTGCACGCCGCCGCGGCGCAAGGCGCCTTCGATCTCGACACGGTGATGATGGAATCGCTCATGGCCTTCAAACGCGCCGGCGCCGACGGTGTCCTCACCTATTTCGCGCCGCGTGCGGCGCGGCTGCTCCGCGGCTGACCGGCGCCCTTGTCTTCCTCCTCTTCGGCTGCCAAGCTTCCACGCCATAATCACGCACGACATGGGGAGGGGAAAATGGACAGGAAGATACCGCGCTCACCGATCGCCGCGGAGAGCCACGGACTTTCCCGTCGCTCGATGATCGCCGGCGGCGCGGCGCTGACGCTCGCCGGCGCGGCGGCGGCCTGCGGGCAGAAGACCGCATCCGAGGGAAGTGATGCGGGGATCGACAAGACCGTCGTCGCACAGTGCGAGAAGATGCTCGATCTCGCCTATACCGACGAGGAACGGGCACAGGTCGTCGCCACCATCGACGATCAGCTCGAAGCGATCCGCGCCATCCGCGCCGTCGATTTCGCCAATGGCGATGCTCCCGCGCTGGTCTTCAACCCCCTGCTCCCCGGCCGCACGGTCCCCGAGCAGGCGGGCGGTGTCCGGAATGCAGTGGCGACGACGGGGACGCTGCCCGCGAGCGAAGAGGATATCGCCTTCGCACCGGTCAGCCGACAGGCGCACTGGATCCGCACAAAGCAGATCTCCGCGCGCGAACTCACCGGGCTCTATCTCGAACGCATCGCCCGCTATCAGCCGCTGCTCGCCAACTTCGTCACGGTCACCGAAGAGCGCGCCCGCAAGCAGGCGGCGCGCGCCGACGCGGAGATCGCCGCCGGGCGCTATCGCGGCCCCCTGCACGGTATCCCCTACGGGCTCAAGGACCTCGTCGACACCGCCGGCATCCGTACCACCTGGGGCGCCACGCCCTACAAGGACCGCGTGCCCGAGCGCGACGCGCTCATCGTCAACCGCCTCGATGAAGCCGGCGCGGTGCTGCTCGGCAAGACCACCGCGGGCGCCATCGCCTATGGCGACATCTGGTTCGGCGGCAGGACGCGCAGCCCGTGGAACCCGCTCGAAGGCTCGTCGGGCTCGTCGGCGGGCTCGGCCTCGGCCACCGCCGCCGGTCTGTGCAGCTTCTCCATCGGCACCGAGACCCTGGGCTCGATCGTCAGTCCTTCGGCGCGCAACGGCACCACCGGTCTCAGACCCACCTTCGGCCGTGTCCCGCGCACGGGAGCGATGGCCCTTTGCTGGTCGCTCGACAAGATCGGCCCCATCTGCCGCACCGCCGCCGATACCGCCCTCGTGCTCGAGGTGCTCAACGGCGGCGATTTCAGCGACCCCAGTGCGCTCGATGCGGGATTCTCATGGGATGCCGCGGCGGCGGTCGACGGTCTGCGTGTCGGCTATTCGCCGAAATGGTTCGAGGACGCCGCCGGGCCCGACCGACAGGCGCTCGAGGCGCTGAGGGCGATGCCCGTGGAGCTCGTCGAGATCGACCTCCCGGACTGGCCCTACAATACGCTCTTTACCGTCGTCGAGGCGGAGGCCGCGGCCGCGTTCGCGGAGCTGACGCTCAGCGATCGCGACGACGAGATGGTCTGGCAGGAGGATCGCGCCTGGCCCAATACCTGGCGACGCGTGCGCTTCTTTTCCGCCGTCGATTACGTTCAGATCGATCGCTTCCGGCGCAGGGTGATGGCCATGATGGCGGAGAAGATGGCGGGGCTCGACGCCATTTTCAGTCCCAGTTTCGCCGATGGCCTTCTCGTGATCACGAATTTCACCGGCCATCCCTGCCTGACGCAGCGCGTCGGCTTCATCGACAGCCCGACCCGCGGCCTCGGCGGCGGCTCCGGCGAACAGGACGGGGCCGCGCCGGCACCGACCTTCCGCGTGCCGGAAAACGTCACCTTGTGGGGACCGCTCTTCGAGGAACGGAGGCTCCTGACCCTCGGCCGTGCGCTCGAGGCCGCGATGGGGGTGTGGGACGAACGCCCGCCGCTCGATCGCTGGATGGAGGAGTACGGCGGCAAGGCGCCGTGAGCATGGCGCTCCTTCACCTCCGGGGATAGGCCCGTGCCAGCATCAGATATCCCAGCGCGCCGGAGGCGAAGGAGCCGAGGAGAATGCCCAGCCGCACCGCATTGACGTGTTCGGGATCGGCAAAGGCCAATGAGGCGATGAAGAGACTCATGGTAAAGCCGATCCCGGTCAGCAGGCTCATCCCGTAAAGGCCCTGCCAGTTCGTCGTCCGCGACCGGTGCGCCAGTCTGGTGGCGAGGGCGAGCGCAAGGCCGCCGAAGACGCCGATCTGCTTGCCGGCGAAAAGGGCAAGAGCGACCCCGATGGAAAGCGGATCGACGAGAGCAGCCCATCCGAAACCGCCAAGGGAGACGCCCGCATTGGCAAAGGCGAAAAGAGGCAGGATGCCGTATGCGACCCAGGGGTGAAGAATGTGCTCGAGATGGCGCAGGGGTCCCGGCGCCGCCCCCTCCTTCCCCGCCATCGGGATCGCGAGGCCGATCGCCACCCCCGCAAGCGTCGCATGAACACCCGATTTGAGGACGAAAACCCAGAGCAGCAGACCGACCAGAAGATAGGGCGCAAGGCGCACCACGCGAAGGCGGTTGAGAAGTGCGAGGACGATCAGAGCCGCGCTCGCGAGAGCGAGGGAGAGGACCGACAATTGCGCCGTGTAGAAAATCGCGATGATGACGATGGCGCCCAGATCGTCGATGATCGCGATCGCCGTCAGCAACACCTTCAGCGCCGTCGGGACGCGCGATCCGAGCAGCGACATCACGCCGAGCGCGAAGGCGATATCCGTCGCCGTGGGAACCGCCCAGCCCGCGAGGGCGACCGGATCATGCCGATTGATGCCGATGAAGATCGCCGCCGGCAGAGCCATGCCGCCGATCGCCGCGACGGCCGGCAACATGATCTGGGCTTTCGTCGACAGCTCGCCGTCCAGCACTTCCCGCTTGATCTCGAGCGTGACCAGCAGGAAGAAAATCGCCATCAGGCCGTCATTGACCCACAGCAACAGCGGTTTGCTAAGACCCACAGGGCCGACACGGATCCCCGCCGGCAGCGTCAGAAGCGTATCGTAATATGGCGCGAGAGGGGAGTTGTCGACGATGATCGCCACCATGGCGGCCAGGACGAGAAGGATGCCGGCCGACGATTCCAGCCGAAAGAAATCGCGAAGCGCAGAGAGCGACATCAGAGCGGCTCCGCGCCATGTGGACGCGGCTCCGTCGGCTGCCCGGCATGACGGAACGGGCCGTCCTGCTCCGCTCGTCCTCGAATCGGCACACCCATAACGACCGTCCTCGCATCCTGGCTGTCGGCACGAAATCGCCCGGACAGCACGGGGCCATGCAACCCGGAAACGCTACAGAACCTGTCCCCCGCCGTCCAGGAATGCGGAGAAGGCGCCTCCTCCGGGATGACATGCGGCCTTTGGAGATTGGCACGAACGCCGCGAAGTCAAGCCGGAGATCGCCCGTGACGCCGCATCGGAAACATGGCCGGCGGGAGCGGCGATTCCACCCGGGCGACCAGGCGCTTGCGGTTCGCCCCCGAGCGAGCCATGCGCTCAGCGCATGGCTCATTGGCGCTTCCCGGAGGTACTCCGGGAAAGGAAAATCCCCATATTGTGCGGTGCAACAAGATGGGTCACGGCCAGCGAGAGAAAGGAGATGAACGTGTTGAAAAAGCTCAAGTCCGACGCCGCACTTGCCTTCGAGGGGCTGTTCGGTCCGCGCTTCGATTACTTCGATTTTCTGCGCAGCATGGGCAGCCTGCCCGAGGACCTCGACCGCTATGTGGATTACGACCTCGTCATCCGCAAGCCGGCAAGTTCGGGCAGCATAATGGCCCGCGCCGCGTAAGGCGCATCATTTCGGTCCCTTCACGATCGACAAGCACTCGCCCCATCGGTCCGCCGGCGGGGCGATTATTTTTTCCCGGGCTTCAAAGCCCGGCGATCAGGCGGTCATAAAGAAGCGCTCCCAAGGCGCCGCCGACCAGCGGTCCGATGACCGGGATCCAGGCATAGCCCCAGTCCGAGGACCCCTTGCCGGCGATGGGCAGGAGCGCATGCGCCACACGCGGCGCGAGATCGCGCGCCGGATTGATGGCATAGCCCGTCGGCCCACCGAGCGAAAGGCCGATGCCGAAGACGAGAAGCCCCACGAGATAGGGCCCGAGCCCGGCACCGATGCCGTTGTTGGCGTGAAAGATTCCGAGCACGCCGATGAGCAGCACCGCGGTGCCGATGATTTCCGTCGCCAGATTGGCGAGCGGCGCCCGGATCGCCGGCGCGGTGCAGAAGATGGCGCGTTTCGCCTCGGCATCGGGGGTCTCGCGCCAGTGCGGCAGATAGACGAGCCAGACCAGGACCGCACCGACGAAAGCGCCGAGGAACTGCCCCGCGAGATAGGCGGGCAGAAGCGCCGCCGGAGTCGTTCCGAGCGCATAAAAGGCGATGGTGACGGCGGGATTGATATGGGCGCCGGAGACCCAGCCGGCGACATAGACGGCGATGGCCACCGCCACGCCCCAGCCGGCGGTGATGACGATCCAGCCGCCGCCCGCACCCTTCGAGCGCGCGAGCACGACATTGGCCACCACGCCGTCGCCGAGCAGCACGAGAAGCATCGTGCCCGTGAATTCCCCGATAAAGGCATGCACCGCGTCCATCCGGCCTCCCCTCTCTTCTCGTCCTGCACGTCTCTGCGCGCCGGTGCGGATTGAAGCACAAGACGCGGCGGCCGAACAGCCGCTTGCGAGGGACCGGTCGCGGCGTCATACTCGCCGCCAAACCGGAACCGGGAACGCGGGAGGGCCATCATGAAACGCGCCATCGGACTGTTGCTCGCGGGGCTTGCCGCCCTCGCCCTTGCGGGCGCCGCCACAGCCGGCGATACCGTCATCAAGGCCGCAAGCTATCTCGACGTCGCCGCGGGGCGGCTCGTCGCGCCGGCAACGGTGGTTGTCCACGAGGGGCGCATCGCCGCGATCAATCCCGACACCCTGCCCGCCGACGCCGAGACCGTCGACCTCGGCGATCGCACGCTGCTGCCCGGGCTCATCGACGTGCACACCCATCTCGTCTACGACATCGAGCCCGGCTGGGAGGACTCGCCCGTGCGGGATACCGCCGGCGACCTCGCGCTCCGGGGGGCGCGCAATGCGCGAAAGACGCTGCTCGCCGGCTTCACCACCGTGCGCGATCTCGGCGGCGGCGGCTTTGCCGACGTCGCGCTCATGCATGCCATCGAGAAGGGGTGGGTGATCGGACCCGACATGCTGCCGGCGGCGCACGCGCTCTCGATCACCGGCGGGCATTGCGACGTCACCGGCTTCGCCCCGGGAATCGCCGAACAGACTCCGGCCGAAGGGGTCGCTGACGGTGTCGACGAAGTGCTCAAAGCCGTGCGCTACCAGATCAAGCACGGAGCGAAAACCATCAAGATCTGCGCCACCGCCGGCGTGCTTTCCTTCGAGGGCCCCGCGGGCGCCCAGCAGTACAGCTTGGCCGAACTCAAGGCCGCCGCCGAGGAGGCCCATCGCCACGGCCTCGTCATCGCCGCCCATGCGCATGGCACCCAGGGCATCATCGCCGCCGCCAAAGCGGGGATCGATTCGATCGAGCACGACAGCATGATGACCGACGAGGCGGCGAAGATCATCAAGCGCGCCGGCGCCTATGTGGTGCCCAACATCTATCTGACGAAAGCGATCGACATGAGCGCGCTCCCCGCCCCCATCCAGGCCAAGATGCGCACCATCTCGAAGGCCATGGTGAATAGCTACAAGCGGGCGCTCAAATACGGCCTCAAGATCGCCTTCGGCACCGACGCCGGGGTCTATCCGCATGGCGAGAACGCGCGCGAATTCGCGGCGCAGGTGGCGCTCGGGCAGACCCCGATCGGCGCCATCCGGAGCGCGACCATCGTTGCCGCCGAGCTCATCAGGCGGCCCGATCGCGGCCGGATCAGGCCCGGCCTGCGCGCCGATCTCATCGCCGTCAAGGGCGATCCGCTTGCGGACGTGAGCCGGCTCGAGCATGTCGATTTCGTGATGAAGGCGGGGGTCGTCTACAAGCGGCCCTAAGCCGGTCCGGCCGGCGCGCGCCGCACGAGGCGGGCGCGACACCAGGCGACGACCGCCTTCTCGGCACCGTCGGGACAGGCGCGCAGATGCCAGATCGCGAGAACCGCCGCCATATAGCTCAGACCGCCGGCGGCGATCTCGAGCACCAGCCGCACGGGTCCGGGCATGTCGAGCGCCTGCACCGCTAGCACGCAGGCGACCATGGCGAGGCCCGCTGCAAAGGGCGGCCAGAGCACGCGCACGGTCGCTCCGATGCCGACCGGCAGCACGCGCCGGAGCACCAGAAAGACGAAGGGGAGCGTCAGGATGGCCACGGCACAGCGGACCGCGGCAATGGCATCGACCCCGACATATTTCGCCACCAGATACAGCGCCAGGGCAAGCGTTCCGATCTGCGAAAAGCTGAGCGCCGCCAGAAGCCGGACCCGCCCGATCACGGTCAACACCGCCTCGATCGTGTTCGAGAGCCCGAAAAAAACGCCGAAGACGGCGAGGATCTCGACCAGCGGAATGGCGGCGCGCCATTTCGCGCCGAGCACGACCGGCACCGCATCGGGGGCCACCGCCGCAAGGCCGAAGCCGAGGGGCACGAGAAGCAGGGCGACGGTGCCCAAAGCCTTCAGATACGCTTCCACCAGCTTTCCCGGCTCCTCCCTGAGCCGCGCATAGACCGGGTAAAGCCCGCGTCCCATCGGCACCACGAGCTCGTTCGTCGGCGAGGTCGCGAGATCATAGGCGATATAGTAATTGCCCATGAAGGTCGTCCCGGCGAAGCCGCCGACGACGAACTGATCGACCCGCCGGCTGAGAAAGCGCGCGGTACGATAAAAAACGAGCCAGGCCGAAAAGGAAAAGAGCTGCTTCACCTTCCGCAGACACGGACGCGGGCGATAGGGGTGGAAGGCGTAGCTGAATCCCACCTCGACGACCTGTGCCATGATCATGCCGATGACCAGCGCCCAGTAACTTCTCAGGACGATGGCGGCGATGACGATGATCATGAAATTCGACAGGCGCTTGGCGATGTTGTAGCGAAATTCCATGCGGAAATCGAGCTTTCGGCGGAATTCGATGGTGCCGACATTGCTGAATCCCGACATCGCCGATCGCAGGGCGAGCGCCTGAATCACAGGCCGGATCTTCGGTTCGCTGAATGCGTCCGCGGCAAATGGCGCAATGAGAAACAGCAGAATCCCGATGGTGAGCGAAATCAGGATCTGCAGGGTCCATGCGGAATCGAAATCCTCGCGGCTCGGCTCCGGCTCGCGGATCAGCGCGAGATCGACGCCGGTCTGCGCGAGAATCTCGAGAAGCCCGACGACGATCATGGCCATGGCGATGACGCCGAAATCCCCCGGCGTAAGAAGACGCGCGAGGATGAGCGTGCTCAGAAGGCCGATGCCGCGCATGGTCCAGCGCATGAGGACCATCCAAGCGCCGCCGCGCGCCATCTGGCGATCGCTGGACATTCCCGCGTCCGTCATGGCATCGGCCGCACCGAATCGTCTCCGCTGTCGCACCGGCACCAGTGGGACAGATCCCGATCGAGAAGCCGCTCGAGACGCGCGATCTCGGGGCGCAGCTCCGCGGCAAGCCGCCGTCTGAGGTCCGGCGGAATCGGGGAGCGCGGCGTATATCGTGTATTGAGGCGCTTCAGGGCCGTGCGAAGTCGTTGCCGGCTCCGTGCCGAGGGCAGAAAAAGCCGCGCCATGCGGGTAAACCAGTCCGGCGTTTTCCGCAGAAACCGGTGCATCGCCCGATAGCGCACCTCCTTGTTCGCATTCCTGACCTGGAATTCCGGCCGAAAACCGGGATCCACGCCCAGGAACCGGAGAACACCCTCATAGGCCGCCGCCACGTCCCGCCGGACATCGTCGAAGAACACGACATGAACCTGTTCCCGCGGGAAATGCGCGTAGAAACGCTCGATCTGATCGGCGAACCGAACGACATCGCGATAGTGGAGAACCTTCTCCGGAATGGTCAGCGAACGACCGGCATGGGCAGCGCGACGCGACTCTTCCAGCGCCAGGGCACGTGCAAGATCCTTCTCCGTCTCATACCCCTCATAGATGATTTGCGAATGGTGTGAAGCGATCACGTCGATCGGGTCGCGCAGCATGATGAGGATCTTCGCCCGCGGCTGGAAAGCCGCGATTTCCCGCGCCGCAACCTCCGAAAGCATATAGAAGACCGAGCTTTCGCCGACGATCGTCTCGTTCCCCGCCCCGGAGAAGGCACGTCGGTACCGTTCTTGCAGAACGCCGTCGGGGTCGGGCTTGAGATCGCGCGCGAAGAAATGCATCTCCTTGTGCGGACACATGTAAATGTCCGGATGCGCCGCCAGATAGGCATCCATCGCCGTGGTCGCACATTTCGGTGCCCCGACGATGAAGAAATTCGGAACCGGCTCGACGCGCGCACGACCGCCCCCGACATGGCCCTCCTGCCCGATCATGGTCTCGTTCCGCTCCCTATGGCCGTCTCCACAAAGGGATGACATACACAAAGGAGAAGCCGAGGACTACAGTTCGATGCCGAATCCGGTTACGACCGAAGCCGTCGCGCGCCCGCCCGCCGGGCAGACGGGCGCGGAAGTGGCGGATCCGGAGCGACCTTCCTATGTCGGAACGGATGCGACCTCAGCCCGCCGCGGCGCGCAGAGCCGGTCCGTAGCGGACCACGGCCTGTGTCCGGTTGGTCACCCCGAGTGCGCGGAAGACGGCATGGATATGTGCCTTCACGGTGCCTTCGGCAATG
>CAZAEP010000059.1:0-11832 GCA_964484045.1 uncultured Sphingomonadales bacterium | reverse complement strand
ACCGGCAACGCCTTCGTGCACGACGCTTCCTTCAACTACGACCTGCTCGACAATCTGCAGGTCTATGGCGGCGTCAACAATGTCGCCGACCGGAAGCCGTTCCTGGCCAGTCTGACCCGTCCGGCGGGCTTTACCGGCCGCTTCTTCTTCCTAGGTGTGACCGGGAAATTCTGATCGGCGCATGCGGCCGGTCGCGAAACCGGCGGGGCCGCCTTCGGGCGGCCCCGTTTTTCGTGGCCCGGGGCGGCGGATGCCGTGATCCGTGCGTTGACTTTGCCGGCGAAGCGGCCCACATGGCGATTACGACCGGAAGGGATCCTGGTGTGGGAATGATGGACGCCTTGCCCGAGAGAACGAACGCGATCGCGCTCGATGGCACGACGCTTGACGACGTGCTCGACACCTTTGCGCTCCTCGACGAATGGGAGGATCGCTATCGCTACATCATCGAGCTCGGCCGCAAGCTGCCGCCCCTGCCGGAGAGCGCCTATCGCGACGAGAACAGGGTCCGCGGCTGCACGAGCCGGGTCTGGCTCGTCGCCATGCCCGACGGGCAAGACGGCCGTCTCGTCTTCCGCGGCGACAGCGATGCGCATATCGTCAAGGGACTGGTGGCGCTGATGCTGCTCATCTTCTCGGGGAGGACGCCGCAGGAGATCCTCGCCATCGACGCGCAGGCCGTTCTCGACCGCCTCGATCTCAGGGCGCACCTTTCGCCCATGCGCGCCAACGGCCTTTTCTCGATGCTCGAGCGCATCAAGGAGATGGCGCGCACGGCCGCCGGCGGTGATCGGCCGGCAGGTTGCGGCGAGGCTTCGTCCTGAATCCAATCGCGCGCAGCGGCGCGGTGCCCGATGCCGCCGCCTCGACGGTCTTGAATGCAGGCACGCCGTCCTTGGCGGCATGCGCATCCGCTATAAGGGGAAGGGGGCTGCACCATGAGCGACCATCTCTTGAAACATGGTCGATTCGATCACTCCTTCGTCGTTCGCATGATTCTGGATTTCTTTCTTCTTCTCCTGCTCGTCTCGATTGCCGAGCTCGGCCTGCGTTTCGTCATCGTGGTCTATGATTTCTACTCCGTGGAAGAGCAGGCGACCGAGGCGGCGGCGGAGCAGTTGGCGTCCGATGTTCGCCGGATCATGCTCAATACGGGCGGCCCGGTGGCGGCGCGCACCGTATACCCCCTTCTTCGTCGTGGCCATGCCGAGAGAGGGCTGTCCATCGCGATCGAACCATCCGACGTGACGGTGCGGTCGATCGAGGCGACCTTCGGTTTTACGCCGCAGGGCGTTCCGGCGGATTTTCCCGACGGCACCTATCTCTCTGCGGCGGTGCCGATCGAAGCGGAGAAATTTTGCACAAGCTGCCATACCGAGGCGGTGCCCGGCGACATTCTTGGGACGGTGACGGTAAGAAACTACCTCGCCACGCATATCGATCACTGGTGGGGAGAGGTGCGGCTGACCGGCCTGATGGGGCTCGTCAAGATCATGTTGCACACAACGATCCTGTTCTTTCTCCTGCGCATCCGGATGGAGCCGCTGTTGTCCCTGCGCGCGGTCGTCGCCGGCCTTGCTCGCGGCGGCTCGGATCTCTCCTTGCGTGCACCGGTGAAATCGAGCGACGAATTCGGCGAGCTTGCCGCCAACCTCAATCATTTTCTCGACCGCGTCGATCAGATCGTTGTCGATCTGCGGGCCGTCCTCGATAAGGTCGCCACGCTGAATCAGAGAATCGAGGCGATCCAGGAACACATGCGGCGCAGTCTGACCGGTCTGCAAGGTCACCTCAGGGACGTGCGGGCGCACGCCCGCAAGGCCGTGCGAGGCGAGCCTCTGCTTTCCCCCGAATGGCGCCAGACGGTGTCCGCACTGCGCGCCGCGATGAAGAGGATCGTCGCCGACCATCCGCAGGGTGCGGAAGTGGGCGCGGCACTCGACGCTGTGGTCACGCATCTCGATGCGACCGGCGAACGCGTTCGGGATATGCCGTCATCGCATATGGCGGTCGAGGAGGGGCTCGATACGTTGGCAGGCGAATTTCATGATTTCGAACGGCTGGTCGGCGAGATGGCCGTGCTGGAGGAAAAAATGAATCACATTGCGGAATCCGGCCGGACGCTCGTAGACCGCCTGCATGCCGAAACCGAAGCGGACGGACCGGAATCCCGAGGAAAAGCTACGCGCGGGACCTGATCAGAGATTGGCGAGCACGTGCTCGGCGCTCGAGACCTCGAACGCGCCCGGCGCCTCGACGAAGAGCTTCTTCACCACCCCGTCCTCGATGATCATGGCGAAGCGCTGCGAGCGCGTCCCCATGCCGAAGCCCGAGGCGTCCATCTCGAGGCCGAGCGCGCGGGCGAATTCGCCATTGCCGTCGGCGAGCATCTCGACCGCGCCGTCCGCGCCCTGCGCCTTGCCCCAGGCGCCCATGACGAAGGCGTCGTTCACCGCAACGCAGGCGACGAGATCGACGCCCTTGGCGCGGATCGCGTCGGCATGGGCGATGAAGCCCGGCAGATGCTTCGCCGAGCAGGTCGGCGTGAAGGCCCCGGGGACGGCGAAGAGCACGGCCCTGCCCTTCCCGAACAGCTCTCCGGTGGAGACCTGTTCGGGTCCGTTCGCGGTCATTCGGGTGAGAGTCACATCGGGGAGTGCGTCACCTTCGCGAATGCTCATCGAAAACTCCTTCTCAAGCCGGATTGCGCCCTGTGGCGGGCAAGATAGGGCGCACCACGAGGTCCTGTCCAGAGCGTGAGGCGGATCTTCAAAACCGGTGCCGCGCGCGGGGCTCGGTACGCCTGAGGATGCGGCGATAGGGATGCGGCATGCGGCGTCCGAGGCCATCGAAGGCGCGGTCGGTCCGCGGCGAGCGCCGGCGCACGCCGCCGACGGCCCGTGCGACGCGGTCGGACGCGGCGATGAGGATCATCAGCGCCGCCGCCATGACGAGAAGCCCGAAGGGAATCGGCAGAATCCACAGGACGATGCCCAACAGCATCAGCAGGCTGCCGAAGAGGATGGCGAGAAGACGGATCATGGGGGGACTCGCTGCCTTTCCGTGAAATATATCGTTACGATATATCATAGACGCGAAACGGCCGCGATGCAAGCCGTCTTCGCGGGGGAGCGCCGGAACATCGCGGGGCGCCGTTCCCCGCATTGTCTTTGCTCGCGAAAGGCCATAGGCTCGCACGGAAAAGGCCCGCGCGCCCCCGAGAACGGGGGGCGCGCGGGCGGAGCCGCCCAAGCGGGCGCGGCTTGCAAAGGGGAATGCCATGCGGACCGCCATGCGCACGATCGTCCTGTCCATCCTTTTCGCTCTTCCCGCCCTTCTGCTCCGGCCCGCGCCGGCAGGCTGGATCGCCATCGCGCACGCCGCCGCGCCGGCGGCGGTGCCGGAGGCCTATCTCGAGGGCCTCGAATGGCGCATGATCGGCCCCTGGCGCGGTGGCCGGGCGACGGCGGTGGCGGGGCATCCCGACAAGCCGCTCTTCTTCGTCATGGGGGCGACCGGCGGGGTGTGGATCACCCGCGACGGCGGCGAGAACTGGACGGCGGTCTCGGACGAGGATTTCTCCACCGCCTCGGTGGGCGCCATCGAGATCGCCCCCTCGGACCCCAATGTCATCGTCGTCGGCATGGGCGAGAGTCCGGTGCGCGGCGTCGCCTCGAGCCATGGCGACGGCGTCTATCGCTCCACCGACGGCGGCCGCTCCTGGACCCATCTCGACGGCTTCCGCGACAGCCGTCACATCTCGACCGTCCGCATCCACCCCACGAACCCCGACATCTTCTGGGTCGCGGTGCAGGGTGCGGCCTATGCCCCGACGAAAGAGCGCGGGGTCTACAAGACCACCGACGGCGGCAGGAGCTTCCGCCGCGTGCTTTATGTCGACGAGAATACGGGCGCCATCGATCTCGCCTATGATGCGGGCAATCCGCGCATTCTCTATGCCGCCATGTGGGACTGGGGGCGCACGCCCTGGGCCGTCCGCTCGGGCGGTCCGGGCTCGGGCATCTGGCGCTCGAAGGACGGCGGCAAGACCTGGGAACGGCTTGAGAAGGGCCTGCCCGAGCTCATGGGCAAGATCGGGGTCGCGCCCTCGCCGGCGGCGCCGGGCCGCGTCTATGCGGTGATCGAGGCCAAGGAGAAGGGCGGCGTCTACCGCTCCGACGACTATGGCGAGAGCTGGAAGCGGGTGAATAAGACGCGGCAGGCGCAGGCGCGCTCCTGGTACTACATGCACATCTTCGCCGACCCCAAGGATCCCGACACGGTCTATGTCGCCAATTCGGCGATGCTGAAGTCGATCGACGGCGGCAAGACCTTCCACGCCGTGGCGCGCGCGATCCATGGCGATCATCACGATCTGTGGATCAATCCGCGCGACCCGCGTATCATGGCCGGAGCCAATGACGGCGGCGTCGCCATCACATATGACGGCGGCAAGGGCTGGACGACGCAGCACAATCAGCCGACCGGACAGTTCTATCGCGTCAATACCGACAACGCGTTCTTCTACCGCGTCTATGGCGGCCAGCAGGACAATTCCACGGTCGCCATCCGCGCCGTCGCGCCCGACGGCAGCATCGGTCGCGAGGACTACGAGCCGGTCGGCGGCTGCGAAAGCGCTCATGTCGCCTTCGATCCGGACCATCCGCGCCTCGTCTATTCCGGCTGCTATCTCGGCCAGATCGAGGAATACGACCGCGCGACCCATACCGCCCGCGACATCCGCGTCTATCCCGAGCTCGCCTTCGGCGTGCCGGCGAAGGAGCGCAAATTCCGCTTCAACTGGAATGCCCCGATCCTGGTCTCGCAGCATGATCCGAAGGTGATCTATCACGCCGGCAATGTGCTCTTCCGCTCCACCGACCGCGGCCAGAGCTGGACCGCGATCAGCCCCGACCTCACGCGCAACGAAACCGACAAGCAGGGCCCGGGCGGCTTTCCCATCACCAATGAAGTGAGCGAGAACTACAACACCATCTTCGCTCTCGCCGAGAGCCCGCACGACGCGAGAACGCTGTGGGTGGGGACCGACGACGGTCTGGTGCAGCTCACCCGCGACGGGGGCGCCACCTGGACGAAGGTGACGCCGAAAGCGGCCGGCAAGGGTCTGGTGAACGCCATCGAGGTGAGCCCGCACGACCCGGCGACCGCCTATGTCGCCTTCAGCCGCTACAAGTACAACGACCACACGCCGCTCATCTTCAGGACCACCGATTACGGCCGGCACTGGAAGAACATCGGCAAGGCGCTCCCCGAGGGGCACTGGGTGCGGGTGGTGCGCGAGGACCCGACGCGCCGCGGCCTCCTTTATGCCGGCACCGAGCTCGGCATTTATGTTTCGTGGAACGACGGCCGCGACTGGCAGTCGCTGGCCGCCGGCGAGTTCCCGGTGGTGCCGGTGACCGATCTTCAGGTGCATGAGGACGATCTCGTCGCCGCCACGCAGGGGCGTGCCTTCTGGGTGCTCGACGATATCGCGCCCCTGCGCCAGATGTCGGAGGATGTCCCCAAGGCGGAGGCGCACCTCTTCGCCCCCGCTCCGGCGGTCATCGTGCGTTCGGGCGGGCGTGGCGGCGGGCGCCACACGAGCCCCAATCCGCCGCGCGGGGCGATCCTCTATTATGCGCTCGGAGCGGCGCCGGATCTCGAAAAGACGCCGGTCGAGATCACGATCCTCGACGCCGAAGGCACGGTGGTGCGGACATTGAGGACGAGCGACAAGAAGGGCGCCGAGGGCGGCGGCCGCGGGGTCGATTATGCGCTGCCGGCGAAGGCGGGGCTCAATCGCGCGGTCTGGGACTTCGCCCGCGATCCCCTGCCGCAGAAGCTCGGCGGCTTCGCCATCGCCGCGCGCGGCGGCGGCAGGATCGCCGGGGCCACGGTGGCGCCGGGCACCTATACGGTTCGCCTCACGCTCGGCGAGACGACGCTCGAGGCGCCGCTCGAGGTCCGGTTCGACCCCCGTATCGCCTATGATCCCGCCGATATGGCCGAGCAGCAGACGCTCGTCCGCGACGCCATGGCCATGCTCGACGAGTTCCAGCGCTCGGTGCTCGCGCTGCGCGACGTGCGGGCGCAGGCGAAGCTGCGCAAGAAGCTGGCGGACAAGGCGAAGAAGGAGGCGCTGGCGAAGGCCGCCGCCGCGGTGGTCAAGGCCGTCGACGACTGGGAGAAGGGGAACATCTCCACCGAACGCGCGTTCTTCCAGGACGTGCTCAACTGGCCCGACCGGCTCTATTCCGAGCTGCAGATGATCTATGGCGACATCAACGGCGCGCAACCGCGGGTGACCCGGGGCATGAAGGACCGGCTCGCCGATGTGCGCGGCCGCTTCGACGATGCCATGGCGGCGCGCGACGAGATCATCTCCGGCGCCGTCGCCGACTTCAACCGGCTGTTTGCGGAAAAGGGGGAGCCGGGCCTCGCGGTGCCGCCCTTCCGGGACGCGGACTGAGGCTCAGGCGCCCCGCGTCCGCTGCGCCCGGGCGTCGCGCCAGAGACGGCGGAGCGCGTCGAACAGGTTCCGGCGGCGGGCGGCGAGATAGAGGCTGTTGTCCGAAAGCTCGGCCTTGAGAAGCCGGTGCGCCTTGGGCAGCTCGTGATAGGGGAGCGAGGGAAAAAGATGGTGGGTGGCGTGGAAACGCAGGCCCACCGGCGCCCAGAGCACGCCGAGGGGCGTCGGCACGTCGACCGAATCGAGGAATTCCTCGGCGCGGCTCATCGGGGCGCCGTCCTCCGGGTTGCGATAGGCGTGTGCGGCCAGCGTGCGCAGCGAATTGACGAAGAAGATGAACACGGCGACGAGGTACCAGGTGACGCCCGCCGACCAGGGCAGGCGCCCGCTCGCCATCGCGGCAAGGGCGCCGGTGCCGAAGAGAAAGGCCAGCGCCTCCTCGGTCTTCCAGTGGGGGTCGTCGCCCTTGCCGGGCGGCGGCCGGCGGTAGCCGAGATCGATGGTCAGCGAGGAAAAGCGCGCCCACACCAGGCGGCGGATCGCCGGCGAGATCCAGCCAAGCGGCGTCAGCAGGACGAAACGGAGCACGAAGAGCGCCGGGAGGAAGAGCGATTCCAGGGGATAGAAGACGATGTTCCACACCGATCCGGCGCCGAAGGGGCGATACTCGCCGTCCGCTGCGGTGCCGTAGATGCGCGTCCGGTGGTGATCGCTGTGCACCCGCGTATAGGTGAAGGACGGGGCCAGCATCGGAATGCCGGCGAGAAGATTCCACACCCAGCGAAAGGCGCGGAACTGCGTCTGCCTGATATGCGCCAGCTCGTGGATGAAGAGAACCGCGCGATAGAGCGCAAAACCGGAAATGACGAGAGCGATCGCATAGTCCGGCCACGCATAGGCGTGGATCACCGCATAGACGAATGCGCTCCAGCCGATGACGGCCGCGGCGAGAAAATCGGGCCAGTAGATCGACGGCTTCGGACCCGAGAGCCGCATCACGATGCGCCGCGCCTCGTTGACTGGAAAATCCTTCGCGCGGGCGCGCCAGTCGGTTTCCGCCGCGCCTGATGATTCGCTTTGCGCCACCGTTCGACGCTCCTTGTCCGTCATCCGTGAAGGCCTCTTTGCGGCATCGGATATAAGGCACGGGCCGGCGCACGTCGAGGGGCGGCGACATGCGGCGAATGGGCGCGCGGCGGATGGCCGGGGCAGGACTCGTGCCGCCGGCAGCGTATCAGGTCCGATGCGGCCCGGGCGTATCCCGGTGTCCGCATCGGCTTGCCAGAATGGCGGTCAAGGGGGGAAGATGCCCCCCATAAGGACATCATAAGGACATGAAGGGAGGCCACCGATGCTCGCACGCCGTCTGATCCCCGTTCTCGCACTCCTCGCGCTGGCGACCCCGGCGCTGGCCGCCAAGGGGATCGATCCCGCGCTTCTCGACGGCATGAAACCGCGACTCATCGGACCCGCCGGCATGTCGGGACGCATCGCCGCCATCGAGGGCGTCGATCAAGACCCCAACATCCTCTATGTCGGTGCCGCCAGCGGCGGGGTGTGGAAGTCGGAAAACGGCGGCCTCACCTGGAAGCCGGTCTTCGACGACCAGCCGGTGGCCTCGATCGGCGCCATCGACACCTTCGCTCCCAATCCCGACATCGTCTGGGTCGGCACCGGCGAGGGCAATCCGCGCAATTCCACCTCCGTCGGTCGCGGTATCTACAAGTCGCTCGACGGCGGCAGGACCTGGAGCTTCATGGGGCTCGGGAAGACCGAGCGCATCAAACGCATCGTCACCCATCCGAGCGATCCCGACATCGTCTATGTCACCGCGCTCGGGCGCGCCTGGGGCGAGAACCCCGAACGCGGCGTCTACAAGACCACCGACGGCGGCAGGACCTGGAAGCGCATCCTCCATGTCGATGCGCGGACCGGCGCCTCCGACATCGCCATGGATCCGTCCAATCCCGACCATCTCATCGCCACCATGTGGCAGTTCCGCCGCTGGCCCTATTTCTTCCGCTCGGGCGGTCCCGGCTCGGGGCTCTATGTCACCTATGACGGCGGCGAGCACTGGAAGAAGCTGACCCCCGAGGACGGGCTGCCCGAGGGCGATCTCGGCCGCATCGGCGTCGCCTTCGCCCCGAGCGACCCCGAGATCGTCTATGCCATGGTGGAGGCGGAGAAGAGCGCGGTCCTGCGCTCCACCGACGGCGGCGATCACTGGAAAGCCGTCCTTGCCGGTCCCAATGTGGTGCCGCGCGCCTTCTACTATGCCGACGTCATGGTCGACCCCGAAAACCCCAATCGCGTCTATGCGCTGCAGACGGTGGCGCAGGTCTCCGACGACGGCGGCAAGAGCTTCCACGCCTGGATCTCGCCGCGTCAGGTGCATGTCGATCATCATGCGCTGTGGATCGATCCCCATGACGGGCGCCATATCGTCGACGGCAATGACGGCGGCATCGCGATCACGCGCGACCGCGGCAGGACCTGGGACTTCGTCGCCAATCTGCCGCTGGCGCAGTTCTATCATGTGCGGGTCGATCATATGGACCCCTATCACGTGATGGGCGGCATGCAGGACAACGGATCCTGGCGCGGACCCGCGGAGCTGCGCGAGAACGGCGGCATCCGCAATCACCACTGGCGGGAGGTGGGCTTCGGCGACGGCTTCGACGTCGCCGCCGACCCGGAAGACCCGCTCGCCGGCTACGCCATGAGCCAGGAAGGAAACATCATCCGCTGGGACGTGCGCACCGGCGAGCGCAAGCTGGTGCGCCCCGCCCCGCCGGCCGACGGCACCGAACTGCGCTTCAACTGGAATGCCGCCTTTGCGCAGGATCCTTTCGACCCCGCAACGATCTATTTCGGCAGCCAGTTCGTGCACAAGTCGATCGATCGCGGCGAGAGCTGGAGCATCATCAGCCCTGATCTCACCACCAACAATCCCGCTTGGCAGCGTCAGGCACGATCGGGCGGGCTGACACCCGACGTGACCGGCGCCGAGAACTACACCACCATCGTCGTCATCACGCCGAGCCCGCATGAGAAGGGCGTGCTCTGGGTCGGTACCGACGATGGCCGCGTGCAGCTCACGCGCGACGGCGGCAAGAGCTGGACGAGTCTCGAGAAACGCGCCCGCGGCGTGCCCGCGAACAGTTGGGTGAGCAGCATCACGGTCTCGGCGCACGATCCCGCGGTGGCCTATGTCACGTTCGACAATCACCGCCGCTCGGACTGGACGCCGTACGTCTATCGCGTCGAGGACTACGGCAAGCGCTGGCGCCGGCTCGCGACCGGGGATGTCGACGGCTATGCGCTCTCCTTCGCCGAGGACCCGGTGGATCCCGACCTGCTCTTCCTCGGCACCGAGTTCGGGCTCCATGTCTCGCTCGATCGCGGCCGGAGCTGGTTCAGATGGACGGCGGGCTTTCCCACCGTCGCGGTCAAGGATCTTGCGATCCAGCCCGCGGAAAACGATCTCGTCATCGCCACCCACGGCCGCGCGGCCTGGATCATCGATGACATTTCGCCCCTGCGGCGCCTTGGATCGATCGATCTTTCCGCACGCATGACGCTTCTCGGCGTCACCGACGGCGAACGCTATCGGGTTGCGCAGACCGGTGCCAGCCGCTTTCCTGGAGCGGAGGAATTCCGTGGCAAGAACGAGCCCTACGGGGCGATCTTCACGCTCTATTTCGCCGGTGACGACCTGCCGCATCCCGATGCCGAGAAGGAGCGCGCGCGTCTCGAGCGGAAGCGGGCGAAGGACCGTGCCAAGCGGGCCGCCGAGTGGGGGCCGACGGCGATGACGCGGGCGAAGACCGCGGACGAGGAGGCGGTGTCCGAGGCGAAGGCAAAGGAGAACGGGAAGAAGGCGCCCGAGGGTCCCAAGGCGACGATCGAGATTCGCGACGCTTCGGGCAAGCTCGTGCGCACGATCGAGGCCCCCGTGAAGCAGGGCGTCAACCGTATCGTCTGGGACCTCGAAGGCGATCCCCTGCCGCGCTTTCCCGATGCCAAGGAGGGCTCGATCTTCCGCCGCACCGGTGGCGGGCTCGCCGTCGTGCCGGGCCGCTATCATGCCGTGATCCGCTTCGGGGACGCGACCGCCGAAAGCGATGTGACGGTCAGGCCCGATCCGCGCTTCAAGCTCGCGGACGCCGACTGGACGGCCAATCATGCGGCGCTCGAGCGCGTCGCGGCCCTGCAGGGCGTGGCGGTCGAGGCGGTCAAGCGCATCCTCGCCACGCGCGCCGACCTCAAGGCGCTCACGCGTCTCGCCGAGGCGGCACGGGCGGCGGAGAAGAAGGCGTCCGGCGAGGACGACTCGAAAGACACCGCCGCGGGACATGGTGCGACAACGAAGAGCGACCGCTTTACGCCCTTCTTCGACGCCGTGAAAGCGGCCGGAAAGGCCCTGCTCACGGCCGAGAAGGCGGTGCGCCGTCCGCCCGAGACCAGAGGCATCCCGAAGGACAGCGACGCCATGAGCAGGATCAACCGGGCGCGCTTTGCCATCGCCTCGCAGTTCGCCGCGCCGACCCCGGCGCAGCGCGGCTATCTGGCGGCGGCCGAGCGGGCGATGGCGACGGCGATCGATCGGGTCAATGCCGCCTTCGAGGGCGAGGTGGCGAAGGTGCGGGAAGAGGCCGAGAAGCTCGGGCTGGCGCCGCTTGCCGTCCGGCCGGCGCTGGAAATGCCGCCGCGGAAGGAGGGGCCGTGATCCCTTGGCGCGCGAACGGATCGGAAACGGTGCCGGAACAGTCCGTTCGTCCTCAGCCCGTCGAAGGATGAACGGACCGAAGGATGAACGGGGCGTGTCGTGACCTGTTCCGGGTCCGGAACGATCAGGTGTCGAGGAAGCTTCTGAGCTTGCGCGAGCGGCTCGGGTGCTTGAGCTTTCTGAGCGCCTTCGCCTCGATCTGGCGGATGCGCTCGCGGGTGACCGAGAACTGCTGGCCGACCTCCTCGAGCGTGTGATCGGTGTTCATGCCGATGCCGAAGCGCATCCGGAGCACGCGCTCCTCGCGCGGCGTCAGCGACGCGAGAACCCGCGTCGTGGTCTCGCGGAGATTGGACTGGATCGCCGCATCCACCGGCAGGACGGCGTTCTTGTCCTCGATGAAGTCGCCGAGATGGCTGTCCTCCTCGTCCCCGATCGGGGTCTCGAGGCTGATCGGCTCCTTGGCGATCTTCATCACCTTGCGCACCTTCTCGAGCGGCATCGAGAGGCGCTCGGCGAGCTCTTCGGGGGTCGGTTCGCGGCCGTTCTCGTGCAGCATCTGGCGCGAGGTGCGCACCAGCTTGTTGATGGTCTCGATCATGTGCACCGGGATGCGGATGGTGCGCGCCTG
>CAZAEP010000058.1:0-11897 GCA_964484045.1 uncultured Sphingomonadales bacterium | reverse complement strand
TTGCGCTTCCTGTCGGCGGCGCTGCGGCCGAGCACGCAGACCTGCGGGGCCTCCGCCGGCACGCCGATTTTCACAAGATTGGCACGGGTGTGGCCGTCATCGGCGGCATCGCGATTGGTGACCACCGCCACCCGTCCGCCGCGCGCCAGAACATGGCGGATGAAGGCAACGGCGCCGGGCACGGCGCCGGCCTCCTCGCGCGCCACCCAGGCCCGCCAGGCGTCGGGGTCGAAACCCTTGCGCCCGGCACGAAGGCCTTCGAGCGTGAAGAGCGAATTGTCGAGAATGGTCTCGTCGGCATCCATAACCACGACCCAGGGCGGGGCGCCCGCATCCCGGGCCGTCACCAGCGCATCGAGCATCCGCGACGCGGCCTCGTAGGTCTTCGCGGTGACGAGGGCATATTCCGCCGAACGGCGGACCCAGACGAGGCCCGGCTGCCGCTCGACCAGCGAAGGCTCGGGCGCCGCGGACGTCGACGGCGCCGCACAGGCGGCGAGAAAAAGCGCCGCGGCGAGCATCAGGGAAAATGGCGCCTTCATGCCTTGACCGCCCCCGGCCGGCCGTCCTCGACGATGAAGGAGGCGAGCGTCGAAGACGGCGTATCGGGCCGCGTCGGATCCGCAACCGTGCGCAGATCGGCCCGCATGGCCTTCGGCGTCACCGTCACAAGACAATAGCCGCGCTTCGCGCCCTCGAAGAATCGCACGTGCGGATTGCGCGGCAGAGCGGCCTCGAAGGCCGGGTAGATGTCGAGCGGCGAGGTGATCGACGAACCGACGAACTCGGTGGCCACGGTCTCGGACTCCGGATTCGTCGGCTCGCGCTTGATGTCGGTCACCCAGTAGCTGTGGATGTCGCCTCCGATGAAGACCGGGTTCGACGGACGGCGTGTCGCGATGGTCTCGATGATGCGATTGCGATTTGCCTGATAGCCGCCCCAACTGTCGGTATAGACTCCGCGATCGGGTCCCTTGCCCTGATCGAAGGGCGCGAACAGAAGCTGCTGCGCGATGACGTTCCAGCGCGTCCGCGTCTTCCGCAGCCCGCGGTAGAGCCAGGCCTCCTGATCCAGTCCCAGAAGTGAGCGCGCCGGGTCGGCGAGCGCGCGGCATTCCGATTCATTGACGACGCGTCCATGGCCATTGTCGAGGAGCCGGCACGCCTCCGGAGAACGGTACTGCCGCCCGTCGAGCACGAAAAAGGTCAGAAGATCGCCATACCGGACCGACTGGTAGAGCGACACCTGCCCGTCATGCGGAGTCGCGATCCGCCGCAAGGGCATGTGCTCGAAATAGGCCCGATAGGCGGCCGTGCGGCGCTTCAGGAACGCCGCCGGGTCCTCGTAATCCTCCGAGGTCAGACCGGCATAGTCGTTGTCGACCTCGTGATCGTCCCAGGTCACGAGCCACGGTGCCGCCCGGTGCGCCGCCTGCAGATCGGGGTCGAGCTTGTAGAGTGCGTGATAGGCGCGATAGTCCTCGAGCGTATAGGCCTCGGTCCAGGGATGCCGCCGCACGCCGCCGTCCCACGGCTTTTCGTAGATGTAATCGCCGAGATGGATGATGAGATCGGGGGACTGCGCCACCATGTCGCGATAGGCCCCGTAATAGCCCATCTCGTATTGCTGACAGGATCCGAAAGCGAAGCGCAGGCGGGAGATGGCGGCCCCGGGCAAGGGCGCGGTGCGCGTGCGACCGACCGGGCTCTCGGCGTCGCCGGCGCGGAAGCGGTAGAAATAGTCGCGATCCGGCGCGAGCCCGCGGACGTCCACATGGACGGCAAAGGCATTCTCGGGATGCGCGATCGCGCGACCCTTCCTGACCGTCCTGCGCATGCCCTCGTCGGCGGCAACCTCCCAGTCGACGACCACCGGCACCGGCTCCATCGCCGCAGGCTCGAAGGGATCGGGTGCAAGCCGCGTCCAGAGAACGACGCTGTCGGTGATCGGATCGCCCGAGGCGACGCCGAGCGAGAAGGGGTCATCCAGAAACCGCGGCTTTCGATCGAGAAGGCCGGCAGCGGCGACGGGTCGCGCAAAGGAGGCCAGTGCCAGCGCACCGGCCATGCGCATCAGCTCGCGCCGCGAGGTCCTGGGGCCACGAATAGGCATGTCTACGATACTCCAGATAGGGAAAGCGTCCAAAACGCGGGAAGGCGGCCGAAGCCGCCTTCCCCTGAAACTGTCAGCTTGGCTGATGCATCGGCACGCGCTCAGAAGCGATAGCGGATACCGAGCTGCACGCGCCACACCGAGGAGTCGACGAAGATCTCGTCCTTGAAGATGTTCGCACGCGCGCTGAGGTTGCTGTAGGTGTACTTCTTGCCGTCCGGCGTCAATCCGACACGTACGATCGGCACACCCTCCGCAACATCGCCACGATCCTTGCGCTTGAGCAGGTTCGAGCCGCTGTCGAAGAAGTTCAGGACATTGTCGAAGTCGATGAACGCCTGCAGATGGTGTCCCGTCCACGGCGTGGGCAGGTCCTGCGAGAAGCGCAGATCAAGGTCCTTGAACCAGGGATCGTGGAACTGGTTGCGCGGCGCGATCTGGCCCGCGAACTTGTCGAGCCCGCTGCTCTTGATGAAGGCAAAGAGCTTGTCGATGTCCTCCTGGCTCATCGCGGAGAAATCGACCCGCGGATCGTTGGGTCCGGTCGGGACATAGAAGAGCTGCCGCGCCTCATTGTCCGTATCGCCGAATGTCGGTGCCGACTTGTCGTCGAAGACATAGCTGAACGGACGACCCGACCTGGCCCGGAAGAGAATGCTCAGACGCGTCGCAAGGTCACGGAAGAATTCGTGCCGGAAGTTCGCGGCGAGCGTGAAGTTGTGCTTGTTCGCGAACTGCGACGGCGCGATCTGCGGGTCGTTGACGTTGATCAGCGCCTGCTCCTCGAAGTTCGAGGTCGCCGTCGAACTCGTCGTCGGGTTGACCACCTTGGCATCGGTGAAGGCGTAACCGATGGTCAGGTCGAAGGACGCCGGCTTGTTGAAGAGCGTGTAGTCCCACTCCTTGTTCAGGATCACGGAGATCGCGGTCGTGCCGCCGTTCTTCGCCCCCTTCTTGACGTTGGTCAGAAGGATGTCCTGATCCCGCTTGCCGGCATCGCAGGGGCCGCCTTCCTCGGTGCTCCCCGAGAAGCCGAGGCGCGGACCGCGGAAGAGCGCATCGCAACCCGGCAGCAGCGGATCGATGGCGTTGAAGATCATACGGCCATCGGGCGCAAACGCGATCGGCGTGATCGTCAGATCGATGAAGTCCGGCGCATTGCGGCGACGATCGTGGATGATGTCGAAATCGAGCCGCCAATCGTCGAAGAAGCCGCCGGCCGCACCGTCAAAGTCGAAGAAATGGGTGAAGCCGAAGCTGCCGCGCACCACCGACGGAACCTTGAAGTTCGGATCGATGGCGTCGGTGCGGCCGTCCGAATTGAGCGCCGCATTGATCTGCGCCTGCGTGATGCAGCTCGGAATGCCGATGAACTTGCCGCCTTGCAGAACCTGCTTGTCGGCATCCGTACAGGGGGCATCCGTGATGTCGGCGAAGGCGATGCCCGAGCCGAAGTTCGAAAAGGCGTTGGAGAACCACACCGTCGGATCGCCGCCGGAGAAGACGCCGGCACCGGCGCGGAAGGTGGTCTCGCCATAGAACTCCCACGGCGCCTCGTAGGTGATGCCCAGACGCGGCAGGAAGACGTCGAGGCCGTCGAACACCTTGGTGTTGGGGAATCCGTACCGCGCCAGGAAATTCTGGCTCAGGCGCGGCTGGCTGCCCGAGGTGTAGAAGTCATAGCGAAGACCGAAGAGCAGGGTCAGATTTGCATCGACCTGCCACTCGTCCTGGGCATAGACCGAATGGATGGCGCGGTTGAACTTGGCCGCCGCGTCCTTGATGTCCCCGGTAAACGACCCGTTGCCGAAGATGCTCGAGGCGAGACCGGCCTGGAAATCGGCCAGCGAATCGAACTCGATCGTCCCCGTCGCATTGGGTGCGAAGAGATTGAAGACATCGAGCTGATTGAGCTCGTAGCCGAAGGTGATCGTGTGGTCGCCGGCGAGATACTTGCCGCGCGCCACCACCTGATTGATCGTCGTATCGAGCGCGTTGGCGGAACGGAAGAAACCCGGGCCGCTCAGCAGCGTCGCACTGCCCTCGTTGACCACGATGCGCGGAATCGGATTGGCGCTTTGCGCCTCGCCGCCTCCGATCGGGTCCTGGATATCGGTGTTGTCGGCACGCGAAAGCCAGAGCTGGGTGGAGAAATTGTCGGTCCACTGATCGAAGAAGCGCACCGAATAGGTCTCGATCTCGCTGCCCTGGTTCTCGAAATTGTTCTTGAAGGTGAAGTTGTTGCCGAACCCGAAATCGTCCGAACGGCCATTGTTCTCGCGCAGCCGCGTATAGGTGACGGCGACGCGATGGTCGTCATTGATGAAATAGTCGAGACGGGTGAGGATGCGGCGATTGTCCGCGGGCAGCGAGCGGGCGATGCCCAGCGTCTCGATCCCGTAGGTGTTCTCGAGAATCTGCTGCACCTGATTGACGAGGTCGAGCGTCGGCCCCTGCTCGTTGGCGAAGCCGGCGCCGATCGGGCCGCGGGTCACCGTGTTGGTGAGCTGCGCCTCTTCATAGGCGACATAGAGGAACAGCTTGTCCTTGATGATCGGACCCCCGAGCTCCGCGCCCCAGCGCTTGTCATGGAACGAGTCGGTGATCACCGTCTCGCCGTTGATCTTGGTGCCGGTGAGGCTCTTCGAGTTGAATTCGAAGAAAGCCGAGCCGTGCAGCTCGTTCGAGCCCGACTTGGTGACGAGGTTGATGTTACAGCCGGTAAACTGGCCGTAGGTCACATCATAGGGTGCGAATTCGACCGACACCTCGCGCGTGGCATCGAACGGAATCGGCATGTTGTTGCGGGCCGGGAACCCGGAGGCATTCAGCCCGAAGGGATCGTTCGACTGCACGCCGTCGATCGTGAAGCTGTTGAAACGGTTGTTCCCGCCGAGACAGGACACCGCCTTGGAATTCCGTTCGTTGATGCTGACACGCGGATCGATCCGGATCACGTCGCGGATGTCACGGGTGATCGACGGGAAGGATTCCAGCGTCTCGAGATTGAACGACTGACTGGGTCCGATGGCGAGCGCCGAAGTCACCGTTGCCGCCGCCGTGACGACGATCTCCTCGATCGCCTGCGACGGCTGCACGGTGATGTTCAGATTGGCCGTCTGCGAAATCGAGAGGAAGAGCCCTTCGACACGCTGCGTCGAATTGCCGGTGCTTTTCACCAGCACATTGTAGGGACCGCCGGCTTCGAGGCCCGAAACCGCGAATCGGCCCTGGCCATCGGTCGTGGCCGGCGTTGCGCGCCCGGTGCGCGTGTCGATGATGGTGATCTCCGCATTTGCGACCGGGTTGCCTGCGGCGTCGACAACCGTACCGCGGACACCTGACGTCACCTGTTGGGCCTCCGCCTGCTGGGCAACCATGATGGCCGGCACCGACGCCGACAACAGCAAGAATGCCTTCGCTGCGCAGTAAGCCGTAGTCTTCAAACCCTTCATTGGGCTATGCATTGGGTCTTTCCTCCCTCTTTCCTCATTTCAAGGCCCCCGTTGCCCGGGTGCCCAGCGACAAAATCGGTTCCGTTCTACCGAATAAACCAGCTCCTCTTTGCAGGTGTATGACACCGCATTTTCCGATTCGCACGCCAAGTCTCATTTGAACCGACCAGAAGGTCAAGATTCTAATCCCAACTGACATAGAATCAGTAACTTATGGCATGCTCGAGGCGCAATTCCAGAAAGTTTCCTGCGATTTTCCCCGACTCGGATCGCTCGTTCCGGGCGCCGCTGCGGGACGGGCTTCCCCCGCTCCTCGTCGCCCTCCCCTTCCTGCAAGCCGGACGGATCGGCCCGGGCGAAAAGCCGCCCGGCTTCCCGGGAGCTTTCTCCCGGGAAGCCGGAACTCGAGAGGGTGGCTGCGTCTGCGCCTTACAGCCCCCCGAACCGCTTGGAGAACTTGATGCCGAACTCGCTGCGATCGTTGTTCAGGATGACCTCGGTGAAGCCCGAGAAGAACTGATCGAGCCGCGCGACATCGTATTTCTCGTTGAAGATGTTCTCGCCATAGGCCGACAGGGTCCAGCCGTTGCGGACATTCTCGTAGCTGACGAGAACGTTCGTCAGGTCACGCCCGGCGATGCGATTGAACTCGTTGTTGACGGACTGTCCGAACATGGCGCTGCGGTAGGAATAGTCCACCCGCACCGTCACGACGTCGCCATTGGCGAGTTCGTTGCGGAACTGCGGGCCGATGCTGAGTGTCCAGCGCGGCGACAGGGTCGGACGATCACCGACCTTGGTTCCCACGGTGCCCGGCTTGACCTTGCGGATCTTGGCGTCGAGATAGCCGATCGAGGTCTGCAGGCTGAAGGGACCGGCGACGAGCGTGCTCTCGAGCTCGAAGCCCTTCGAGCGGGACTTGCCGGCATTCTCCGTGATGGTCACGAAACCCGCCTCGGTCGGCGCCGAGAACTGCAGCGGCAGATCGTTGTAGTTGGTGAGAAACACCGAGACCGCCGTCCGCCAGAAGTCCGTCGGCCGCCCCTTGATGCCGAACTCGTGATTGCGCGCGGTGGTCGGATCGAAGGCCGTGAACTGCGACGGCCCGCCGAAAGGTCGCGCCGGATAGCCGCCGTTCTGATAGCCTTTCGAGTCGGTGTAGTAGAGGTGCACGTCGTCCGACAGATCATAGGTCAGCGAAGTGTCCCAAGTGACCCGGCTCCAGCTGTTGACACGGAATTCACGCTGCGCCGAGCCCGGGGTGCCGTTGCCGTTGCCCACGGGCGGCGCCAGGAACCACGGGAAATTGGTGAACAGCGCGTCGGCACGCTTCTTGTCGTGCGTCCAGCGAACGCCACCCCCGAGCTTCAGTCGATCGGTGAATCGATAACCGGCATGAAAGTATCCGGCATAGGAGTTCGTGGTCTGGTTGATGTCGAAGGTATCACCATGGCTGATGAAGGTGTTCACGCCCGAGAAGGTAAAGCCGTCTTCATTGAAGTAGTAGGCGCCGGCCACGAAATCGAGTTTGCCGTATTCGCCATTGAGCTGAGCCTCGAGCGACACCTGGTTGGCCTGGCCCCGCTCGGGGAAGGACTGGAAGTCCTGGAAGGCGGTTTCGTCGTCGAGGCCGCCGCGATAGTCCTCATGGCGATAGCTGCCGAGCGTCTTGAGCGAAAGATGCTCGTCGATATCGAGCGTCCCGGTGAGCGACGTGCCGTAGGCGGAGTTCGACTGGTTGAGAAGCAGCGCCACCGAGGTATTGGTGTCGTCGGGATCGGGAGCGATGTCGCTCGCCTTCAGGGGGCCGCCCGGCAGGCCGGTCGCCGGTCCGATCGGGTCGGTGAAGAAGCCGTTGCCGGTGGCGGCGAACACGCCCGGCTGATCGAGGCCCGGGATGATCTCCGCGGTCGACGGCGACTGGCCGTATTCGCCCTGAACCCCGTCGGCGGTCCACAGGAGCTCGAAATTGTCCGCCGCCTGCCAGCGC
This sequence comes from uncultured Sphingomonadales bacterium, assembly GCA_964484045.1. Taxonomy (GTDB): domain Bacteria; phylum Pseudomonadota; class Alphaproteobacteria; order Sphingomonadales; family Rhodothalassiaceae; genus J134. Next base: position 4,339 of record CAZAEP010000058.1, on the reverse strand, counting down.
ACGGCGACCCGACCCGAAACCTCGAGGATTTCACCCACCTTGCGCACGGGCTCGACGATCCGGAGCGCCCGGCCGATGCCATCGCGCCGCGTCACGCGCCCCGAGACCGACATGTCGAGCCGGTCGGCGAGTGCGAAATTGCCATAGAAGCTGCCCGCCACGCGTTCGCGCGAACCGGCCTGCAGATCGAACTCGAAGCCCTGCTCGTCGCCAGGCTTGCGGGTGATGATGTTCACCGCGCCGCCGATCGAGTTGCGGCCGTAGAGCGTGCCCTGCGGTCCGCGCAGCACCTCGACGCGCTCGACATTGGCGAGGTCGAGATTGGCGCCCATCTGGCGCCCGAGATAGACGCCGTCGACATAAAGCGCGACACCGGGGTCGGTGGTGATGATATGGTCCTGAATGCCGATGCCGCGGATGAAGATTGCCGCGTGCGACGGGTTGCCGACGCCGAATCGCGTGATGTTGAGGTTGGGCACGGAATGATCGAGATCGGAGACCGAATCGATTCCCTGTACCTTCAGCGCCTCGCTCGACAGCGCCGTGATCGCCATCGGCGTCGAGAACACGCCTTCGGTGCGGCGCCGCGCCGTCACCAGGATTTCCTCCAGCATGTTGTAGGAATCGGCCGACTCTTCCGTGCCCCCGGCCTGATCCGAGGCCGCGCTCTGCTGGTCGGCCGCATCCGCCGCCCAGGCTCCCGACGCCGCCAGGGCCACGGCCGCGACCGAAGCCAGGAGACCCGACCGCCACCAGGTCAGGCCGCTCCGAAACGGGACATCGCCCATCTTCATCTGTTCCATTTTCACCCTCTCCAAGCGGTTTCCTCTCCGTGTCATCCGCCGCGCCGCTGCGCCGAGCCCTTCGTGCCGCGACAATTTTCCGTTCGCCTGGCTGACACAGTGAGACTCGAATCGATAACGGATTTTGTCCAGATAGCACATTTTTGATCGGTTGAACCATTTTTTTGCACGGCCGCCGCAATCCGCGGATGAAAAGCGTCCGGAAGCCCGGGCCCTCCGGAATTTCTGGCCGGTGAAACGGTCAAAGTCTGATCAATTAGCCAAATTTTTCTTGAACCCGCGAGCGATTTGTAACAGCCTTCCGCGAAGGAAGATTGCGCAATGACGGGAAAGCGGGAGCACAAGGGCGTCCGGTTTGCCCGTCGGGCTGCAATCTTCGGATGCAGTGGGTGCTACGGGGAGGCGATTGCGCATATGGCGACTCATCGACAAAAAGCCGAATCAACGGCGACCGCGCTCGATCCGCAGGCGGACGGACCATTTGCCGACCTGCATCCGCCGCTCACGCCGGGTCAGGCGGTCGTCGAGGCCGATCGTTGCCTTTACTGTTACGAGGCCCCGTGCATTTCGGCCTGCCCCACCGGCATCGACATCCCCACCTTCATTCACCAGATCCGGACCGAGAATCTCTCGGGCTCGGCGGAGACGATCCTCGAGGCGAACATCATGGGCGGCACCTGCGCCCGCGCCTGTCCGACCGAAATCCTCTGCGAGGAAGCCTGCGTGCTCAACGCGCGCGATGGCGAGCCGGTCCAGATCGGGCGTCTGCAGCGCCATGCCGTCGATCACCTTCTCGCCAGCGACGGACCGCGCCCCTTCACGCGGGCGCCCGCAAGCGGCAGGCGTCTCGCCGTCGTCGGTGCCGGCCCTGCCGGGCTCGCCTTCGCGCATGAGGCGGCGCGGCTCGGTCACAGCGTCACCGTCTATGACGCCCGCCCGAAACCCGGCGGTCTCAACGAATACGGCCTTGCCGCCTACAAGATGGTCAATGACTTCGCCCAGAAGGAAGTCGCCTTCATCCTCGGCATCGGCGGCATCGACCTCAGGCTCGGCTGTCGCCTCGGCACGGATCTGACTCTCGCCGAGCTGCGTGCGGATTACGATGCCGTCTTCATCGGGGTCGGCCTGACGGAGCCGGCACCACTCGGGATCCCTGGCGAAGATGCGCCGCAGGTCGAGGATGCGATCGACTTCATCGCGCGTCTCCGGCAGACCGAGCCCAAGTCCGACCTTGCGCTCGCCGGCGACGTGATCGTGATCGGCGGCGGCAATACGGCGATCGATGCCGCCGTGCAGGCCAAGAAGCTGGGCGCCGGGATGGTCCATCTCGTCTACCGCCGCGGCCCGGCACAGATGGGCGCCACCCGCTGGGAACAGGATCTGGCGCGGCTCAATGACGTCGTCATCCGTCACTGGGCGCGCCCGGTCTCGATCGCCGACCGCGGCGCGGACGCCGAAGTCACGTTCGAACGCACGCGAATCGTGGACGGCAGGCTGGAGGGCACCGGCAGCACATTCGCGCTCAGGGCGGCGCATGTCTTCAAGGCCGTGGGGCAGCGTCTCGCCTCCGATGGCCTGGAGGATTTGCGTCGCGAGCATGGAAAATTATGGGTCGACGATGCCTATCGGACCTCGCTGCCCGGCGTTTTCGCCGGCGGCGACTGCGTGGCGACGACGGTCGATCTCACGGTGCAGGCAGTCGAAGACGGCAAGCGCGCGGCACGCAGCGCCGATGCCTTTCTCAGAGCAAAGGAAAGCTGACGATGGTGGATCTCAGATGCCGAATCGGCGGGATCGAAAGCATCAATCCCTTCTGGCTCGCCTCCGCCCCGCCAACCGACAAGAAGTACAATGTCGAGCGCGCCTTTCGCGCCGGCTGGGGCGGCGCGGTATGGAAGACGCTGGGCGAGGACCCGCCGGTGGTCAATGTGACGAGCCGCTACGGCGCCCACAAGAGCGCCACCGGCGGCATCATCGGCATCAACAACAACGAGCTCATTTCCGACCGTCCGCTCGAGGTCAATCTCAGAGAGATCGAGGAGATGCGCCGCGAATGGCCGGACCGCGTCATCATCGGCTCGATGATGGCGCCGATGGACGAGCAGGCCTGGAAGGACCTCGCCATCCGTATCGCCAATGCCGGCGTGCAGGGGATCGAGCTCAATCTCGGCTGTCCGCACGGCATGTGCGAGCGCGGCATGGGCTCGGCCATCGGTCAGGTGCCGGACTTCGTCGAAAAAGCGACCCGCTGGGTGCGCGAGGCGGTGGATCTGCCCGTCTTCACCAAGCTCACCCCCAACATCACCGATATCGTCGAGGTCGCGGAAGCGGCGAAGGTCGGCGGCGCAACCGCGGTATCGCTCATCAATACGGTGAACTCGATCATCGGCGTCGATCTCGATGCCATGGCGCCGCGCCCGACGATCGACGGCAAGGGCACCCATGGCGGCTATTGCGGCGAGGCGGTGAAGCCGATCGCGCTGCATATGGTGGCCGAGATCGGTCGCGCCGAAGCGACCCGCGGTCTTGAGATCTCGGCCATCGGCGGCATCACGACCTGGCGCGACGCCGCCGAATTCATCGCGCTCGGCGCCTCCGGCGTGCAGGTCTGCACCGCGGCCATGCTGTACGGTTTCCGTATCGTCGAGGACATGATCGACGGACTCGTCCACTATCTCGCGAGCCACGGCTACCGGTCGCTCGACGCGCTTCGTGGTCGTGCGCTGCCCAACACCGTCGACTGGAACCAGCTCAATCTCAATTACGATCTGAAGGCCCGGATCGACGAGGCGACATGTATCGAATGCGGCCGTTGCCACATCGCCTGCGAGGACACCTCGCATCAGGCGATCCGCCTCGAACCCAAGGCGGAGGGTGGGCGGCGCTTCGTGGTGATCGACGAGGATTGCGTCGGCTGCAATCTGTGCATGATGATCTGCCCCGTGCCCGACTGCATCACCATGGAAGCGGTGGACAACGGCCTGCCTGCGGTGACCTGGCCCGAGCATCCGCAAAATCCGGCGCGCAAGGCGGCCGCGGAATAGGACCGGTCGAAGAGACGAGCATCAAAGGAGCACGGCAATGGACGGTGGATTGCGCAACAGCCTCGAGGCCTACTGGATGCCCTTTACCGCGAACCGGCAGTTCAAGGCCGCGCCGCGGCTCTTCGTCAGCGCCAAGGACATGTATTACACCACCGCCGACGGCCGAAAGGTGCTCGACGGCATCGCCGGGCTCTGGTGTTGCAATGCCGGGCACGGACGGCAGCCGATCGTCGAGGCCGTCAGCCGGCAGGTCGCCGAGCTCGACTATTCGCCCGCCTTCCAGATGGGCCACCCGAAGGCCTTCGAGCTCGCAAGCCGCCTCGCGCAACTGATGGCCGGTGATCTCGATCATGTCTTCTTCACCAATTCCGGATCGGAATCGGTGGAGACGGCCCTCAAGATCGCGCTCGCCTATCATCGCGTCCGCGGCGAGGGACAGCGGACGCGCCTGATCGGCCGGAGTTCTCATGCATTACGATGAAAGACATCCCT
>CAZAEP010000057.1:0-12032 GCA_964484045.1 uncultured Sphingomonadales bacterium | reverse complement strand
GCCGATCCCGACCGGGTGCGTCAGGAGCTGCTGCAGTACGACGTGCAGGTCGAGTCGATGGGCGGCGACGTTCTCGATGTCGAGGTCTCGGCGCTCAAGCGCACCAATCTCGACAAGCTGCAGGAAGCGATCCTGCTCCAGGCCGAGCTGCTCGAGCTCAAGGCCAATCCCGATCGTCCGGCGGAGGGCGTGATCATCGAGGCCAAGCTCGAGAAGGGGCGCGGCCCGGTCGCCACCGTCCTGATCAAGCGCGGCACCCTGCATGTCGGCGACGTGTTCGTCGGCGGCGCCCAGTGGGGGCGGGTGCGGGCCCTGATCGACGAGCGCGGGCGGCAACTGAAATCCGCCGGTCCCTCGCAGCCGGTCGAGGTTCTCGGTTTCAACGGCACGCCCGCGGCGGGCGACGATTTCGCCGTGGTCGAGAACGAGGCCCGCGCCCGCGAGGTGGCCGAATATCGCCAGAGCGAACTGCGCAAGCGGCGCCAGCGCGCGACCCCGGCCTCGATCGAGAGCCTGTTCTCGCAGCTCAAGGAGAGGAAGGCGGAGTCCTTCCCGGTCGTCGTCAAGGCCGATGTGCAAGGCTCGGTGGAAGCCATCGTGCAGGCGCTCGAGAAGATCGGCGGCGACGAGATCAAGGCGCAGATCCTGCACGCCGCCGTCGGCGGCATCACCGAAAGCGACGTGACGCTCGCGCATGCCTCGGACGCGATCATCATCGGCTTCAACGTGCGGGCCAACAAGCAGGCGCGCGACGCCGCCGAGCGCGACGGGGTGCCGATCAGGTACTATTCCGTGATCTACGATCTCATCGACGACGTGAAGGCGGCGATGGCCGGCCGGCTCGGACCGAAGATCGAGGAAACGGTGATCGGCATGGCCGAGGTGCGCGACGTCTTCTCCGCCGGCAAGACGGGCAGGGCGGCCGGCTGCATCGTCACCGAGGGCGTGGTGCGTCGCGGCGCGCATGTGCGGCTGCTGCGCGACGACACGGTGGTCTACACCGGCAGGCTGTCGTCGCTGCGGCGCTTCAAGGACGATGTCGAGGAGGTCCGCTCGGGCACCGAATGCGGCATGGCGTTCGAGAACTACCAGGACATCAAGGTCGGTGACATGGTCGAGGTCTTCGAGACCCGCGAGGTCGAGCGGACGCTCTGACACGATACCGTCTGCCCGGAAAGGTCGATCCGATGTCACGGACAGCGCATGGCGGCAATGTGAGGCTCCTGCGGGTGGGGGAAACCATCCGCCACGCGCTCGCGGACGTCTTTCTGCGGGAGGAGTTCCGCGATCCCGACCTGCGCGACGTGCGGATCACGGTGTCCGCGGTCGAGGTGAGCCGGGATCTGCGGTACGCCACGGTCTTCGTCATGCCGCTGCTCGGCGAGAAGGCGGGGCCGGTGATCGCGGCGCTCAACCGCCATGCCGGTTTCGTGCGGGCGCAACTCGGCCGCGCGGTGACCTTCAAATACCTGCCCGAGCTTCGTTTCCGCATCGACGAGAGCTTCGCCGAAGGCGATCATATCGAAGCTCTCCTGAAAAGCGAGAAGGTGCGCCGCGATCTCGCCCCGGACTGAGCGTCGCGCGCCGCTCTCAGTCGAAGACCTCATCGCGGAAGAGGCCCCACAGGGCGCCGCGCCGGATCCAGGCCTTGCGACCGGCGAGCCGCACCCGGCACCACGTCTTGCGGCAGGCGAGAAGGTCGACGAGAACCCCCGGTTCGGCCCGCATGACCACGCGGGCATCGCGCGTCGGACGGGCATAGAGCGGGCGGACGGCGCCGCTCACCACCCCCGTCCGTCGCCCCGAAAGCAGGCTCGCATGCATCCACCCCTCGCTGCCGTCGCGATCGCGGACGCGCCGCCAGTTGCCATATTCGGCGATGACGAGAAGGGGCAGGCGGGGCCGCACATAGCGCCACAGGATGGGATAGCGGCGTCCCGGCCCGGTGCGCATGTTGGCGGCGTCGGCGGCCAGCGAGACGAAGCGCGGCAGCGGCAGTCCCGAGGTCCCGGGCCGACGCTCCGGAGGTGGCAGGTCCTGCGCGCCGGCGGCGCCTGCGAAGATGCCGAGAAGGAGGACGAGACACGGCAACAGGAAACGACGGGGCATCGCGGCACGGACTCTTGCAAGGATGGATGTGATCGGGCTTTATAGCCGATCCCGGCCGGACAGCGAAGGAGCGTTCATGACCACGAAGGCGAAACCGTGCGTGTTCGTGACCCGTCGGCTGCCGCGGCCGATCGAGGCGCGGATGCGGGAGCTTTTCGACGTCACGCTCAATCGCGACGATCGTCCGCTCGATGCGCGCGCCCTCGAGGAGGCCGTCGCCACCTGCGAGATTCTGGTGCCCACGGTGACCGACCGGATCGACGCCGCGGTGCTTGCGCATGCCGGACCGGAGCTCCGGCTGATCGCCAATTTCGGCACCGGGGTCGACCATATCGACCTCAATGCGGCGCGTGCCCGCGGCCTCGTCGTCACCAACACGCCGGGCGTGCTGACCGAGGATACGGCCGACATGACGATCGCCCTCATTCTCGCCGTCGCCCGCCGCATCTTCGAAGGGGCGCGCCTGCTCGCCGGGGGGAAATGGTCGGGCTGGTCGCCGACCGGCCTGCTCGGCCGGCGGTTGAAGGGCCGCCGCCTCGCGATCGTCGGCATGGGACGGATCGGGCGGGCGGTGGCGCGTCGTGCCCGTGTCTTCGGCATGGAGATTCACTATCACAACCGGCGACCGCTTCCCGATGCTGTCGCCGCCGACCTCGCGGCGCAATACTGGGACGATCTCGACGCCATGCTGGCGGCGAGCGATATCGTCAGCATTCACTGCCCGCTCACCCCGGACACCCATCATCTGCTCTCGGCCGAGCGGCTCGCCCGCCTGCCCGCGCACGCCATCCTGATCAATACCGCCCGCGGGGAAATCGTCGACGAGGCCGCGCTTGCCGAACGGCTCGCGGCGGGCGCGCTCGCCGGAGCCGGGCTCGACGTCTATGAGCACGAACCGGCGGTCGAACCGGCGCTCGTGGCCCTGCCCAACGTCGTCGCCCTGCCGCATATGGGCTCGGCCACCGAGGAAGGGCGCATCGCCATGGGCGAGAAGGTGCTGATCAACATCCGCTCCTTCGTCGACGGTCACGCGCCGCCCGACCGGGTTCTCAGCGAGTGGCTCTAGGGGCATCCGCCCGCTCGCGCCGGCCGTCGCCGCCGCAGACCGGACAGGCCGGATCCTTGCGCAGGCGCACGGTGCGGGTGCCCGGTGTGCGGGCATCGAAGAGCAGCAGGCGCCCCGCGAGGCTGTCGCCGATGCCGAGGATTTCACGCAGAACCTCGAGTGCCGCCCAGGCACCCATGACGCCCGCGACCGCGCCCAGGATGCCGATCTCGGCGCAGCTCCGCGCCGTCGCGGCGGGCGGCTCGCCGCCCAGAAAGCAGCGATAGCAGGGCTGACCGGCCGCGTGCCCGCGGAAGACCGCGAGCTGTCCCTCGAAGGGGCCGAGCGCCGCCGACACCAGGGTCTTGCGCTCCGCCACCGCCGCCGCATTGACGTCGAGCCGGGTGGCGAAACTGTCCGAACCGTCGAGCACCAGATCATAATCGCGGACGAGCGCGCGGGCATTCTCCCCCGTCAGGCGCACGGCGTGCGGCACCACCGCGATCCCGGGATTGAGCGCCGTGAGCGCCGCGACCGCGGACTCGGTCTTGGGACGGCCGATATCGGCACAGCGGTGCAGGATCTGCCGCTGCAGATTGGACAGGCTGACGCGATCGTCGTCGACGATGCCGATGCGCCCGATGCCGGCGGCGGCGAGATAGAGCGCGGCCGGCGAGCCGATCCCGCCGGCACCGACGAGGAGCACGCGCGACTGCAGAAGCCGCACCTGCCCCGGTCCGCCGACCTCCCTGAGGACGATGTGGCGGGCGTAGCGCTCCAGGGCCTGATCGCTCAATTCCATGTCGTCGCGCGCGCTCCATGCCCTTCCGCGCCCGCCGAAAGCGGGCCGGGCTTGCCGGGAAAGGCGAGATGTAGCAGCTTTGGCGGCGCGCGCAAGCCGTTCAGGCGGACATCATCTTGACCGTTCCGGCGTGCTCCCGCAGCCGTGCCTCGGGCTGCGCCGGGCGCATCAGATCGGCGATGCTGATCCGCGACAGACGCTCCATGGCCATGGCGTCGAGCTCCGCGAAGACCGGCAGCACGACGTCCCGCCCGAGCGCCGAAAGGGCCGTCGCGTGCTCCGACTCGGCATCCGACCCGAGGCCGCGAACCGCGGTCACGATCTCGTCGAGGCGAATCCGTTCCGGCTCGCGCGCCAGGAGGTAGCCGCCACGCGGCCCGCGCACGCCGCGCAGGATCCCGCACCGCACGAGCCGCTGCAGGGGCTGCTCGAGATAGCGCTCCGGAATGTTCTGCCGCCGCGTGATGGCGCGCGCCCGCACCGGGGCCGTGCTCCCCGCGAGCGCGACATAGAGGACCGCCTCGATGCTGCAGATAATCTTTCTCGAGAAGTGAAACATGCGCTGGCATTCCTGCGTGTGGTGATCTCCCGATGCCTCTCGGGAGTGGCAGAAAGGCCTGCTCACATAAAGTCACGGTCCCGCGATCAACGTTCAATTGTGCGTTGTCGGGGCGATGTCGCGCAACCGCGTCGCTCGTCCTGCGCCTCATGGACGGGAGCGGGGGACGGTGTCGCCGCGATTCCGGTGGAGCCGAAGCCCCCGAGCCCGCGTGCGCTCGATCCGGAGAAGCTGTCGACGACCACGAGTTCGGGCCGCAGCACCGGCACGAACATCATCTGCGCGATGCGATCACCCGGCGCGATCTCGATCGTCTCCCCGCCGGGCGGGTTGCGATTCCACACGCTGATGCGGATGGCGGCCATATAGTCGGGATCGATGAGTCCGACGAGATTGCCGAGCACCAGCCCCTTCTTGTGGCCGAGCCCCGAGCGCGGCAGAACGAGCGCCGCCATATGGGCATTGTCCATATGCACCGCGAGCCCCGAGGAGACGAGCGCCGGCGGTCCGCCCGGGGCGAGCCGCAGGGGCGCATCGAGACAGGCGTGAAGGTCGATCGCCGCCGCCTGCGGGCTCTGGTAGCGGGGCGCGCCCCAGGCGTGAAGCCGCGGGTCGAGAATACGGATTTCGATGCGGGGTGTGGGGTCGAATGCCATCCTGCCTCCCGGGAGCTTCTGCGGCGGGTCGCGCGCCGGAGAAATCCTTATAGGAGGTCAGGGCCGTCACGGGAAGACGCCGGTGCCGGCGCGTCCTCTTCGCCCCTGCGCATCGCCCGGCGAAGGAGAAAGGCGATCCGCCGCGCCTGCGCGGTGCGGCCGGCGTCGCCCGCCGGACCCGGCGATCCGTCAACATGCCGTGCCGCCTTCCGGCAGGGGGACTGCGGCGTCTCCTGTTCTCCCGTCCCGCTCATGCGTCCGCTCGCTCGCCTTCCGACCCCTCCGTGCCCCGAACGCCGGGGCGCCCCGCTTCTTCCACGCGCCTTTTTCCAAGCGCCTCTTGCAAGCCGCGGGCCAGACGCGTGCCGCACGGTTTTCCGCCGCGCGCCACGGCTCCGGATCGCGTGCGGCGTCACGGGCGGGCAAAAAATGCCCGCGGCGGACAGGGTCGGTTCAGCGCACGACCGCGGGGTGCGAGAACTGCCCCTGCGGGCGATAGAGGCGCAGATAGAGCGGCAGGATCGCCTCGAGCGGGGTCGGCGGCGTGATGCCGAGCGCGGCAAGTCCCGGCGCGCCCTCGGGCACGATAGTGTCGCGCGCGAGCAGGCGGAGCTGATCGAGCGTCAACGGGGGATCGGGAAGGAGTCCCAGAAAGGCCGCTTGGAGTCTGGCGAGCCACATCGGCACCGGCACGAGCGGACGCGCGAGCATGGTCTCGCGGCGCATGATCTCGAGCAGTTCGCGGAGAGCGTAGACGCGTGGGCCGCCGAGCGCGAAGGTCTCCTTGTGCACGGCCTTGCCGGAGTCGAGCGCGGCGACGGCGGCGGCCGCGACATCGCCGACATAGACCGGCTGGAAACGGCTGTCGCCGGCGATCACCGGGATGAAGGGCAGGACCTTGGCGAGCCGTGCGAAACGGTTGAAAAAATCGTCCTCGGGGCCGAAGATCACGCTCGGGTGGAAGATCGTCGCCCGCGGGAAGACCGCGCGCACCGCCGCCTCGCCGGCGGCCTTGCTGCGGGCGTAGGCGGCCGGCGAGTCCGGGTCGGCGCCGAGCGCCGACAGGTGGAGAAGGTCCGGCACGCGCGCCGCCTTCGCCGCCTCGGCGACATTGCGCGCGCCGTCGACATGGACGCTCCGGAAGCGTTGCCGGCCACGCTGGTGGAGGATGCCGACGAGATTGATCACCGCGTCGGCGCCGGCGACGGCGGCGGCGACGCTCGCGGCGACGCGGATATTCGCGGGCACGATATGGATCTGCCCCACCTGGCCCAGGGGCTTGAGGAAGAGCGCCTCCTGGGGGTGACGCACGGCGACGCGGATGCGGGCGCCGCGGCGCGCCAGATGCTGCACCACATAGCGGCCGACGAAGCCGGAGCCGCCGAAGACGGTCACCAATCGGTTGTTCATCCTCGCTTCCTTCCCTGATCCGGTGACGACGGCCCCGATGCGCCGGGAACGGGCGGCGGCCGACGCCCACGGGCGCACTCTAGCGGCCCCGCGATGCGCCTGCAATGCGGCCGCCCCGGAAACGAAACGGGGGCCGCGCCGAGCCTTGACAAGCCCCCGGGCGGGGGCTAGCTAGGGCCGCCCCGCATGCCATGCCCAGGTGGCGGAATTGGTAGACGCGCTGGCTTCAGGTGCCAGTGGCCGCAAGGCCGTGGAGGTTCGAGTCCTCTCCTGGGCACCATCGCCCCGCAAACCATTGAACTGCTGGAAATAAAACGACTTTCCGACTCGGATGGTACACAAGACCGGTACACAACGAGAGGAAGGATCGGGTGGCGGTCCGCCATCGCTTTCCGCCGTGCGCGATGGTGCCGCTTCAATATGATGGAAAAGTGGACTAGAAAGATCGCCGGCGATCTGGCTCAGGCGATGCGGGAGCGGCGATGACCATCCATCTCCATCATGGCGATCTGCCCGCGGGGCTCGACTTCGGCGGCAGCGTCGCGGTCGATACCGAGACCATGGGACTGAAGCCGCATCGCGACCGGCTGTGTCTGGTGCAGCTCTCCGCCGGCGACGGCGATGCGCATCTCGTCAAGTTCGCCGACCGCCATTACGACGCGCCGCGCCTCGCCGCGCTTCTCGCCGACCGCTCGGTGCTCAAGATCTTTCACTACGCCCGCTTCGATCTCGCCGTGCTCGGCCACGCCCTCGGGGTCATGCCGGGGCCGGTCTACTGCACCAAGATCGCGTCCAAGCTCACGCGCACCTTTACCGACCGCCACGGGCTCAAGGACCTGTGCCGCGATCTGCTCGGCGTCGAGATCTCGAAGCAGCAGCAGAGCTCCGACTGGGGGGCCGCAGAGCTGAGCGAGGCGCAGGCCGCCTATGCGGCGGCGGACGTCCTTCATCTGCACGCGCTCAAGGAGCGTCTCGATGCGCTGCTCGCGCGCGAGGGCCGGCGCGAGATCGCCGCGGCGGCCTTCGCCTTCCTGCCCAGCCGCGCCGCGCTCGACCTGCTTGCGGGCGAGGACTTCGATCTCTTCGCGCACACATGAGCAGAGCCCCCGCCATCGGCCTTGCCCGCGCCCGTTCGAGTCCGAAGAAGGCGCGCGATCATCGAGCCGGCGGGGCTCGGCGGATGCGGCAGCGGCGCCATCGCCATCCCATGATAGACTTATAAAGACTTATGCCCTATGATGTGCGATGGACGATCCGGGCCGTGAAACAGACGCGGAAGATACCGCCGGCGGATCGCAGGCGCATCGTTCATGCGGTGGGCGCGCTGGCCGATTGGCCGGCTTGCCGGGAGCGGCAGGACATCAAGCCTCTGGTATGTCATGCGCGCCAATATCGCCTGAGGGTTGGACGTTATCGCGTGCTGTTCGACGTCGAGACCGTGTTGCGCGTCGTGTCCATCGAGGAAGTGAGAAAACGGAATGAACGCACCTACTGAGTTTCGCATCACCGAGGACGGGGGCCGGAAATATGCCGTCGTGCCTCTGGAGCGCTTCACCGAGCTCGTCGAGCGTGCCGGTGGGGCCGACGCCCTGACCATTCCCCATGCGGTGGTTGCCCGGCATCTGACCGCGGGCGTACCCTTGTGGAAGGCCTGGCGTGAGCATCTGGGCCTGACGCAAACCGATCTGGCACGCACGCTCGGTGTCTCGCAGGCGCAGATCGCGCAATGGGAGCGGGCCGGCGCACGTCCCCGCCATGCGACGCTCAAGAGGCTGGCGGCCGCCATGGGTCTGCATGTGGCGCAGCTCAGCTTGCGGGGAGCGTGAGCGGGAGGGAGCGACCGTGGACGCGATCGACACTGTCCCGACATCCCGGAAAGGCTGCGAACCGTCCTCTCGCCCGGGGACGTGCCGACCGCTTCCCGAAGGCCGTTTCCCTTTCCTCCTTTCGGCCTTGCGCTCTTCGGGCGAAACGCCTATTCGGCTTGGACGACGGGGGGACGGGGGAGATGCGAGCCTGGCGATGAGCGTTCATTTGCACCATGACGACCCGTTTGCCGCGGCGGCCTTCGCCTTCCTGCCCAGCCGCGCCGCGCTCGACCTGCTTGCGGGCGAGGACTTCGATCTCTTCGCGCACACATGAGCAGAGCCCCCGCCATCGGCCGCATCGTCACGCGCTATGACCGCTATGTCGGGGTCATGCGCATCCTGCTGCCGGCGGTGGCGCTGGTGATGGCGGTCTTCACCTTTCTCTGGCCGCTGCTGCATCGACCCGCGACCTCCTTCGTCCTCAACCGGGAGAAGATGCAGCGCGGCGGCGAAGAGGTGCGCATCGTCGGGCCGGTCTATCGCGGCACCGATTCGCTCGGCCGGCTCTTCGTCCTGGCGGCGCGCGAAGCGGTGCAATCCACCCCCGACGCGCCGCTCGTGGTGCTCCATGACATGACCGCGCGCATGGATTTTCCGGACGACCGGGTGGCGCGGGTGGCCGCCGCCGAAGGGCGCTATGAAAAGGCCTCGGGCACGGTCCGCATTCCCGGCGAGCTCCGTTTCGAGACTACCGACGGCTATGCGCTCAGCGCCCGCGACGCGGTCATCGACCTGCGCGGCAAGACCATCCGCAGCGACAAGCCGGTGCACGGGCGGGCGCCGCTCGGCGAGATCGAGGCGCAGCGCTTTTTCATCGACATCGCCGCCCGCAAGGCGGTCTTCGAGGACGGGGTCCGCGCCCATACCACGCCGGCCCCGCGGGAGCCCTGACGATGTTCATCATGCGACCTCTCCGCGCCGCCCTGCTGGTCTGTGCCGTGGGCACGGGGCCTGCATCCACTGCCGCGGCGCAGACGATCTCGGCCCTGCGCGCGCATGACGTCAATCAGCCGATCGAATGGGAAGCCGACCGCAGCGAGCTGCTGGGCCGCGAGGACACTGCGCTGTTCATCGGCCATGTCAAGGTGACGCAGGGCTCGCTGGTGCTGCGGGCGGACCGTCTCTATGTCTTCTACAAGCTCCCCCCCGGCGGCGACGATCCCGACGTCGAACGCCTTGACGCCACCGGGCATGTGCGCATCGAAAGCCCCTCCGAGAGGGTAAGCGCCGACTGGGGCGTCTATGACATCGTCAATCGCATCATCACGCTGGGCGGCGTGGTGAGCGTGCGGCGCGGCGAGACGGAGCTGCACGGCAAGCGACTCGAGATCGACCTCAGAAGCGGCGTGACCAAGCTCGATGCCGGAGGGCCGGGGGCCGCCGGCGGACGCGTCCGCGGTCGCTTTGCCGTGCCGCGGCAGAGCGGAAGCGAGGGCAAGGACGGGAAAGGGGACGGCGGCGGCAAATGAGGGCTGGACAAGGAGGCCCGGCTTGCGCGACTCTCGGCGCCGGTTCTCATGCATGAATCGCGCCAAAATGACGCGATGTCACGCTTTGTTAAAATTCTCTCGTCTAGCTTCAGGCCATGGATTTGCCAGAACACGCGCTTTCGATCCCCGATGTCGATGCCCTGCCCGCAACCGGGCTGGTGGTGCGGGCGGTCGCCAAGAGCTTCGGTCGTCGTCCGGTCCTGCGCGAGGTATCGCTGCATGTCCAGCGCGGCGAGGTGGTCGGCCTGCTCGGCCCCAACGGCGCCGGCAAGACGACGAGCTTTTACACCGTCATCGGCCTGATCGAGCCCGACAGCGGGACCATCCTGCTCGACGGCCGCGACATCACCCGCTTGCCGATGTACCGCCGGGCCCGTCTCGGCATCGGCTATCTGCCGCAGGAAGCGTCGATCTTTCGCGGCATGACGGTGGAGGAGAACATCCTCGCCGTGCTCGAGATCAGCGAGCCCGAGCGCAAACGGCGCCAGCGCAAGCTCGAGGCGCTGCTCGAGGAATTCTCCATCGCCCATCTGCGCAAGGCGCCGGCGCTGGCGCTCTCGGGCGGAGAGCGGCGGCGCTGCGAGATCGCCCGCGCGCTGGCGACCGATCCGGCCATCATCCTTCTTGACGAACCCTTCGCCGGGATCGACCCGATCGCCATCGCCGACATCCGGCAACTGACGGTGCATCTGAAGGATCGCGGGATCGGCGTCCTCATCACCGACCACAATGTGCGCGAGACGCTCGATATCATCGACCGCGCCTATATCATCCACGACGGCACGGTGCTCATGGAGGGCGACGCCGATCAGATCCTCGCCAGCCCCGAAGTGCGACGGGTCTATCTCGGCGAAAGCTTCAGCTTGTAGGAAGTGGCATGAGCCTGTCGCCGCGTCTCGATCTCCGTCTCGGTCAGCAACTGGTCCTGACGCCGCAATTGCAGCAGGCGATCAAGCTCCTGCAGATGGCGAATCTCGAGCTCGAGGGTTTCGTCGCCGCCGAGATCGAGCGCAATCCCCTGCTCGAGCAGGCCTCTTCCGAAGAGGAGATCGCCGAGCCGCGGAACGGCGAAGCGGTGTCCCTGTCGGGCTTTGAAAGCGAGGTCGGGGTCTATGGCGCCGATGCCGGCATGGCCGGCGATGGCGTGGTGCCGGAAAAGGACGCGCCGCTCGATGCCGATTTTGCCGCCGACGTGTTCGACGATGCCCCGATCGATGCCGCCGGCGGCTCGGGACAACTGGGGCTCGGCGCGATCTCGGCGCGCGGTCCCGGCGGGGATGACGAGGGGTTCGAGGCGTGCCTGTCCGAGGCCCCGGATCTGCGCGAGCATCTGCGCCGCCAGATGCCGCTGGTCGTCGCCGCCGAAGCCGATCGCCTGATCGCCGCCCATCTCATCGATCTCGTCGAGGAATCCGGCTATCTCACGGCCGATCTCGCCGAGGTCGCCGCGCGCCTGGGAACGGATGTGGAGGAGGTCGAGCGCGTGCGTCTGGCGTTGCAGACGCTCGAGCCCACCGGCGTGTTCGCCGCGTCGCTGGCGGAGTGTCTGAGCCTGCAGCTCAAGGAACGCGACCGGTTCGATCCCGCGATGGAGGCCCTGGTCGCGAATCTCGATCTTCTCGCCCGGCACGATTTCGCCGCCCTCGAGCGTCTGTGCGGGGTCGACGCCGCCGATCTTGCCGAGATGATCCGGGAGATTCGCGCGCTCGACCCGCGGCCGGGCCTCGCCTACGGCGCCGTCGCGGCCCAGACGGTGGTGCCCGACGTCTTCGTCCGTCGCGTGCCGAGCGGGGCCTGGGCGGTCGAGCTCAACAGCGAGACCCTGCCGCGGGTGCTGGTGAACCAGCACTATTACGCGCAACTGAGCGCCCGCGCCGGGACCAGGGAGGACAGGCACTATCTCTCGGAATGCCTGTCGAACGCCAATTGGCTGGTGCGCGCGCTCGATCAGCGGGCGCGCACGATTCTCAAGGTGGCGAGCGAGATCGTGCGGCAGCAGGAGGCGTTCCTCACCCACGGGGTGCGGCATTTGCGGCCGCTCACCTTGCGCGACATCGCCGAGGTCATCGGGATGCACGAGAGCACGGTGAGTC
>CAZAEP010000056.1:0-12418 GCA_964484045.1 uncultured Sphingomonadales bacterium | reverse complement strand
CAAGAAGGTCCGTCATTCGCCGGCTTGGCCGGCGAATCCATGGTCGTGCCGGGCGCCCCGCTTCCCGGTGGACCCGCCGGTCACGCCGTCGGGTGACGATGGAGGATGTGTCGGTTGCGGAGGAAAGGCCGTCGAGAGGTCTGGCCAGGAGGGCGCTCCCCTGAAAAAGACCGTCATTCACCGAGGGTGAGCGGGACCGGGGTAAAGGCGGGGTCGCCCCAGGCGAGAAAATGACCGTTTCTGAAGCCCGGCTTGAAATAGGAGAAGGGCGCGCCCGCGGCATCGACCATGCGACCGCCGGCGGCGAGAAGAACGGCGTGACCGGCCGCCGTATCCCACTCCATGGTCGGCCCGAGACGCGGATAGAGGTCGGCCTCGCCGGCGGCGACGAGGCAGAATTTGAGCGAGCTGCCGATCGAGACCAGTTCGGCATCGGGGTAATGCGCGAGATAGGCGTCGGTCTCGGCATTGCGATGCGAGCGGCTGGCGACAATTCTGAGCGGCGTCGCCGCGCGCCGCGTGCGGATATCCCGCCGCTCCCCGAGCTGTCCCTCGCGATCGAGGGTCGCCTGCCATGCGCCCTCCCCGGCACGGCCGACAAAGAGCCGTCCGTCCTTCGGGCAATAGACGATCCCGAGACTCGGTTGCCGCTTCTCGACGAGCGCGATATTGACCGTGAAGTCGTCGCCGCCACGGAGAAACTCCTTGGTGCCGTCGAGCGGGTCGACGAGCCAGAAGGGCCCGTCGTTCATGTCGGGCAGGCCCGACTTCGCGACCCGTTCCTCCGCGATCACCGGGATCCCCGGGGTCAGCACGCGCAAGGCCTTCAGAATCACCCACTCGGCTCGCTCGTCGGCCTCGGTGACCGGCGACCGGTCCGCCTTCTCACGCACCGCGACCCTGTGTTCCGCGACGTCCATGATTTCGCGGCCGGCATCGGCAACGGCGGTAATCAGAGGCGGCAGAAGATACGCGCTATCCATCGCGACGGGTCCCTTTCCAGTCCGTTTTCTTCTTTGCGGTGGCGGGAGTGTTGAAGCTTTTCCTGCGATCATGCAACAAGAAGAATCAAGGAATCGGCCATGACCCTTTTCGGGGGACCCCCCAAGGAGCAGTGTTCATGCCCTCGACCCGGCTCGCCGCGATGCTGTGCTCGCGTCTGTGTCACGATCTCGTCAGTCCCGTCGGCGCGCTGGCCAACGGCATCGAGATCCTGAACGAGGATGACGATCCCGGGATGCGCGAACAGGTTCTTGCATTTCTCGGCCAGAGCGCAGAGCAAAGTGCGGCACGGCTGCAGTTCTTCCGCCTCGCCTTCGGCGGCGCTGCCGGACTTGGCCGCGATGTCGATCCCGAGGAAGGGAGAAAGGCTCTCGCCGCCCTGCTGCAGGACGGCAAGGTCGTCCTGAACTGGACGTGCACGGCCACGAGGGTGGACAAGACCCTGCTCAAGCTCGCGCTCAACCTCGCCCTCGTTGCCGCGGAGGGACTGGTGCGCGGCGGCGCCCTGTCGGTGCAAATCGATCCCGCCGCCCATCGGCAGCCACTTGCCATCACGGCGCAGGGGAACCGCTTCCTGTTGTCGGAGGAAGCGCATGCCGCCTGTGCCGGAACGCTTTCGGAAGAGCTGCTCGAGCCGCGCACGGCGCCGGCCTATCTTGCCGGACTGCTGGCGTCGGAAATCCCCGGCCGGCTTGCGATCGAGGTTACGCAGACCGGAAGCGCCTCATTCCGCCTTCTCGGTTCGTCTCCGTCCTGATTTCGCCCCTTGCCGCAGGCTCCCGATTTGCGCGCCCGGATCCCGTGAATCCGGGCCCGGCTGCTTTACAGCTTCTTAATGGTTTTCGGTGATTTTCGGCAAAGGAAGCCGGGCTGTGCACGCTGTTCCCAGCACGGCCAAAAACCGAAATTCCGGCCATTGCCGCAAGGGTAGTCCAATGGATGATCTGCTGAACGAGTTCCTTACCGAGACGGCGGAAAGCATCGATGTCGTCGACGTGGAGCTCGTAAAACTCGAACAGGATCCCAACAACAAGGGCGTTCTCGACAATATCTTCCGGCTCGTCCACACGATCAAGGGAACATGCGGCTTTCTGGGGCTGCCGCGACTGGAGGCGGTGGCGCATGCATCGGAAAACGTCCTCGGCAAGTTTCGCGATGGGGAGCTGAAGGTCACGCCGGATGCGGTGACCGTCGTTCTTGAAAGTCTCGACCGCATCAAGGCCATCCTCGCCGGGCTCGAGGAAACCGAGTCCGAACCCGAGGGCGACGACAGCGACTTGATCAGCGCCCTCGACGCCATCGCCAGCGGCCACGCCGTGTCGAAGGCCGAGCCCGACGCCGAAGCGGCGCCCCCGGAAGCGGCTGCCGACAAGACCGCGGAGGTCGGCGAAGGAGATATCGATCCCACGCTCGGTCGCCCGCTCAAGCCCGGCGAAGTCAGCCTCGACGAACTCGAGGAAGCGTTCAACAATGCCCCCGGCCCCGAAGAGACGGAGGACGAGCCGCCGGCGCAAAAGGCGGCGGCAAAAAATGGCGCCAGGAGCGCCAAGGGCAAGCTGTTCGACCGCATTGGCGGGGATGATGCCGTCGCCGTGGCGGCGCATCTCCTGAGCAACCGCCTCAGCCGCCACCCCTCGCTCGCTCCCTATTTCGCGGAGATGAAGGACGATGTCCGCAAGGTCAAGCTGATCGGACTCCTGACCGCGCTCTTCAAGGAGGACGAGACGGCGGCCTCCAACGTGATGGCGTCGATGATCGAAAAGAGCGGGTTCGACGACGCCCATTTCGACAAGCTGATGGCCGAAGCGGCCGCGGTCCTCGACGAGATTCAGCTCGAACGGGACCTTCGCGACGATGCGGCGATGACGTTCGAGCTGGTCCGGGACGCCGCCCTGTCGGCATCCGCGAAGCACGCCAATGCCAGGAAGACATCCGCCAAGTCGGCCCAGAGCACCCAGAATGCCGCGCAGCCCGACGGTGCCGTCAGCAAGCGCTCCTCGCAGTCGATCCGGGTCTCGGTCGACCTGCTCGAAGACCTGATGAACATGGTCAGCGAGCTCGTTCTCACGCGCAATCAGCTTCTGCAGATGGTGCGCGAGAAGGAGGACAGCGAATTCACCGTTCCCATCCAGCGGCTGTCACAGACCACGACCGAGCTGCAGGAAGGCGTCATGAAGACGCGCATGCAGCCGATCGGCAATGCGTGGGCCAAACTGCCGCGCATCGTGCGCGACCTGTCGCACGAGCTCGACAAGAAGATCGAGCTCGACATGAAGGGCGCCGACACCGAGCTCGACCGGCAGATCCTCGAGCTGATCAAGGACCCTCTCACTCACATGGTGCGCAATTCCGCCGATCACGGCATCGAGTCCCCGGCCGAGCGCGTCGCCATGGGCAAGTCCGAGACCGGCACCATTCGCCTCAATGCCTTCCATGAGGGCGGTCACATCATCATCGAGATTCGCGATGACGGTCGCGGCATTTCGGCGGACAAGCTGCGCAAGAAAGCGCTGGAGAAAGGCCTGGCGTCGGAGGCCGATCTGGCGGAGATGTCGGAGGCCCAGATTCAGAAGTTCATCTTCCATCCCGGCTTCTCGACCGCCGCCGAAGTGACCAGCGTTTCGGGTCGCGGAGTCGGCATGGACGTGGTGCGGACGAATATCGAGAAGATCGGCGGCACCATCGACATGACCTCGGTGGAGGGCAAGGGCACCTCCTTCCAGATCAAGATCCCGCTGACCCTCGCCATCGTCTCATCCCTCATCGTGGAAGCGAGCGGCGAGCGCTTTGCGATTCCGCAGATCAGTGTGCTCGAGCTCGTGCGGGCCTCGGAGAACTCCGAGTACCGCGTCGAACGCATCAAGGACACGCCGGTCCTGCGACTGCGCAACCGCCTGCTGCCGCTCGTCTATCTCAATGACGTGCTCGGAATGAGCAGGGAGCAGGGCGAGGACGGGACCCGGCAGAACGACGAATTCATCGTCGTCGCCCAGGTCGGCACCTTCACCTTCGGGATCGTCGTCGATGCGGTCTTCGATACCGAGGAAATCGTGGTCAAGCCGGTGGCCCCGATCCTCAAGGATCTCTCCATCTATTCCGGGAACACCATCCTCGGCGACGGCAGCGTGATCATGATTCTCGATCCCAACGGGATCGCCGAGATGGCCAATGCCAGCGTCTCCGAGGAAGATGTCACCGAGGTCGAGAGTCTCGGCGCGACGCGGCGAAGGGAAGAGGAGAAGGAATCGCTGCTCCTTTTCCGGGCGGGAACGCATGGCCGCATGGCGGTGCCGCTGGCGCTTGTCGCGCGCCTCGAGGACGTGGAAGTCGAGAAGATCGAATTCTCCGACGGCCAGCACGTCGTCCAGTATCGCGGCTCCCTGATGCCGATCGTCCTCGTCGAAGGCGTCAACGAGATCAAGAGCGAAGGCCGGCAGCCGATCCTCGTGTTCACCGATCGCGACTACACGATGGGGCTCGCGGTCGAGGAGATCCTCGACATCGTCGAGGACAAGCTCGACATCAAGCTCACATCCGGCAAGCCCGGCATCATCGGCTCCGCCATCATCGGCGACAAGGCAACGGAGATCATCGACGTCGCCTATTATCTGTCGCAGGCCTTCGGCGACTGGCTGACTTCGCGCGATCATCAGAGCGATGTCGCCCCGAGCAAGGGCACGCGTGTCCTGCTCGTCGATGACAGCGCCTTCTTCCGCAACATGCTCAAGCCCCTGCTCACCGTGGCGGGCTACGATCTGACCTGCGTGGAGACCGCCGAAGAAGCCCTGCAGCTCCGGGAGGAAGGCGAAACCTTCGACGTCATCATCTCCGACATCGAAATGCCCGGCATGGACGGCTTCGAGCTCGCCCGCATCCTCAAGACGGGCGGGAGATGGAGCTCGACGCCGCTGGTCGCGCTCTCGAGCTTCGCAAGCGAGCAGCATCTCGAACGCGGTCGTCAGGTCGGATTCAACGACTATGTCGCCAAATTTGATCGTCGCGCCCTGCTGGAGAGCATCTCGCAGCAATTGCGCGCCCAGGGAGATGCCGCATGAGTGGACCGAACAGCAGCAACAATCTGAACGTCGTATCCTCGGCCGGCCACGAATTCGTGACCATCCGCCTCGCCGGTCAGCTTCTCGGCATTCCCGTGCTGGCGGTTCACGACGTCCTCAATGCCCAGAAGATCACGCGTATTCCGCTTGCGCCCTCCTGGGTCGCCGGCGTGCTGAACCTGCGCGGGCGCATCGTCACGGCGATCGACCTGCGCCAGCGCCTGGGTTTTCCGCCGCGCGACGACGGCGGCGACGACATGAGCGTGGTCATCGAGTATCGCGGCGAACCCTACAGCCTGCAGATCGACTGCGTCGGCGAAGTGCTCACCCTGGAGGCGGACGGGCTTGAAAAGAACCCGGTCACCCTGGACAGCCGTTGGCGCGAGGTGAGCCGCGGAATCTATCGGCTGGACGGGGAGCTGCTGGTCATTCTCGACGTGGAGAAAATCCTTGCATTCGATCAGGCAGCGGCGGCGTAAGCGACACACCGACGCACACACAGCGGAGCAAAGACAATGAGATCGTGCCTCGTGGTGGATGACTCGAAGGTAATCCGAAGAGTCGCCCGGCGAATCCTGGAAGAACTCGACTTTTCGATCGAAGAGGCGGTCGACGGCAAGGACGCCCTCAGCCACTGCGAGCGCGCCATGCCGGATGTGGTTCTGCTCGACTGGAACATGCCGGTCATGGACGGCCTCGAATTTCTCAAGGCCATCCGCAGCATGTCGAATGTGCGCCAACCGATCGTGGTCTTCTGCACCACGGAAAACGACATGAGCCACATCCGCACGGCGATGGAGGCGGGGGCTGACGAGTACATCATGAAGCCCTTCGACCGCGAGATCATCGAGGCGAAATTCGCTCAAGTCGGCCTCATGTAGTTTCCACCTTTTGGATTGTTCACCGTGACCGTGTCGATCAGAACAAGAACAGACCAGGCGAAATCCACCGTCGCCAATCCCTATCGCGTGATGGTGGTCGACGACAGCGCCGTCATTCGCGGCTTCCTGACGCGCTATCTCGAGGAGGACGGCAGCATCAAGGTCGTCTCCAGCGCCTCGAACGGCGTGATGGCGCTGCGCAATCTCAAGAACACGGATATTGAGGTCGTGGTCCTCGATATCGAGATGCCGGAGATGGACGGCCTCACCGCGCTGCCCAGGATCCTCGAGGCCAAGCCGGATATCCAGGTCGTCATGGCCTCGACCCTGACCCGCAAGAACGCGGAGATCTCGCTCCGCTCCCTGCAGCTCGGCGCGGTCGACTATGTCCCGAAGCCGCTCTCCACCCGCGAGGTCAATGCCAGCATCGATTTTCGCCGCGAGCTCGTGGAGAAGGTCAAGATCTACGCCGCGGCCCGGCGGCGGGCGCGGGCGGAGCCCCTCCCGGACGGGGAGAAGGCTCCCGGCGTCCAGCCAAAGGCGCCCCCGCGCCGTGCCTCCTACACGACGGTGTCGCGGCGACGCTCGCTTCCCGAGGTGCGACCGACGGCCCCTCAGGACGCCAAACCGATCGCGCTCCGCCAGCCCTCGCCCCTGCCCCCGGAAATCCTGGCTATCGGCTCGTCGACGGGAGGGCCGCAGGCGCTGCTCGCGCTGATGGCCAAACTCGCTCCCCGCCTCAAGCAGGTGCCGGTGGTGATCGTCCAGCACATGCCGGCGACCTTCACCGTCATCCTCGCCGATCATCTCGGCCGTTCCAGCGGCCTGCCCGCCTGCGAGCCCGAGGACGGCGACGTTCTCAAGCCGGGGCATATCTATGTCGCACCCGGCGACTACCATCTCCGTGTGGCGCGCGACGGCGGCGTGGTGCGGGCTCGTCTCGACAAGGGGCCGCCGGAGAATTTCTGTCGTCCCGCCGTCGATCCCCTGTTCCGCAGCGTCGCCGAAACATATGGCGGCAAGGCTCTGGCCGTGGTGCTCACGGGCATGGGGCATGACGGTCTGCGTGGCGCCCGGGAACTGGTCGGTGCCGGCGGCACCCTGATTGCTCAGGACGAGAAGTCGAGTGTGGTGTGGGGAATGCCCGGCGCCGTTGCCACGGCCGGACTGTGCAGCGCGGTGGTGCCGCTCGAAGCGATGGACCAGCACATCGCCAAAGCGTTGGGAGCACGCCGATGAAGCCGCAGGATTTCGAATTCCTGAGCAGTTTGCTCAAACGCCGCTCCGGACTCATGCTCAATCCGGACAAGGTGTATCTGCTCGAGTCGCGTCTCACGCCTCTGGCGCGACGCATGGGAATGGAAGGCCTCGATGCGCTGATCGAGGAACTCAGGCGGACTGGGTCCGAAACTCTGACGCGGGACGTGACCGAAGCCATGACCACGAATGAATCCTTCTTCTTCCGCGATCGCACGCCCTTCGACCTGTTCCGCGATCAGGTTCTGCCGGCGCTCAAGGAGCGCCGTGCGGCAACCAGGAAGATCCGTATCTGGTGCGCCGCCTGCTCGACCGGCCAGGAGCCCTACTCCCTGGCCTTCATCTTGAAGGAGCAGGAGATCCAGTGGCGCGACTGGACGATCGAGATCGTCGGCACCGACCTCTCGCGCTCGGTGCTGGAAAAGGCCCGGTCCGGTCTCTATTCGCAATTCGAGGTGCAACGCGGCCTGCCCATCAAGCTCCTGATGAAATACTTCAATCAGGACGGCGATGTCTGGCAGTTGTCCGAAGAAATCCGCAAGATGGTGACCTTCAGGGAGTTCAACCTCCTCGACAGCTTCGCACCGCTTGGGAAGTTCGACGTCATATATTGCCGCAACGTGCTCATCTATTTCGACCAGCCGACGAAAACGAGCGTGCTCGAGCGACTGCGCGGCGCCATGCCGAGCGACGGCACGCTGTTTCTCGGCGCCGCGGAAACGGTTCTTGGCCTCACCGACCGTTTCCGCCCCGTGCGGGGGCAGCGCGGCATGTACCTGCCGTCCGACGCCGGCGAAGAGATGATGGCCGCCGTCGGCGCCTGACCTCCCGGACCGCAAGAAGGTGACGCCCGGAAGCGGGCGTTTTTCTGCGGCCGCGACTCGTGCCATCCTCGCATGGCGAGGACGACAAGGGAGGTCGAAGGATGCTCGATCCGCGCCTGCGCCGGAAGATCGAAGGAGCGCTTCGCGCCCAGGGATTCTTCCGCTTTCTCGACACCGAGATCACGGCCCTCGATCGCGGCACCTGCACGCTGGCGCTCAGGAGGCGGCCGCAGCTTCTGCAGCAGAACGGCTACATCCACGGCGGCGTCGTCGCCTATCTCGTCGACAATGCGAGCGCCGCCGCCGCGGCCACCTGCCTGCGCCCGGGGCAGACGGTGCTCACCGCGGAGTACAAGCTCAATTTCATCTGCCCCGCGACCGGCGATACGCTCCTCTGCCGCGCCGAGGTGGTGAAGGCGGGACGCCGCATGTCGGTCGTCGAGGCCCGGGTTCTCTCGCGAACGCAGGACGGACGCGAGGACCTCGCGGCGGTCGCCCTGACGACGATGGCGGTGGTCGCCGACGGGGAGGCGCGCGCCTCAGTCGAAGAGGAATGACGCGCCTGCCTCGGCGCCGCCCACGATCCGGCGCATATTGCGGAACAGTTCGCGCCCCATGCCAGAGGCGTGGCCCGCGAGCGAAGAGGGACGCACGGCTTCACGGGCCTGAAGCTCCGCCGGGTCGAGCCTGACCTCGAGCCTCCCCTTTTCGGCGTCGAGACGAATGACATCGCCGTTCCGAAGCCGCGCGATCGGACCGCCGTCGAGCGCCTCCGGGGTCAGATGGATCGCCGCCGGCACCTTGCCCGACGCACCCGACATGCGCCCGTCGGTCACGAGCGCCACCTTGTGCCCGCGCGCCTGCAGCACGCCGAGTGTCGGCGTCAGCTTGTGAAGCTCGGGCATGCCATTCGCCTTCGGGCCCTGAAAACGCACCACGGCGACGACGTCACGATCGAGACTCCCTTCCTTGAAGGCGGCGATGAGGTCGTCCTGCTCGTCGAAGATCACTGCCGGCGCTTCCACCACGCGGTGCCGCGGCGCCACCGCCGACACCTTGATGACGCTGCGACCGAGATTGCCTTCGAGCAGTTTGAGTCCGCCCGTCTCCTGGAAGGGATCGGCAATACCGCGCAGGACGTCCGGGTCGCCGCTCGCTACGGGCGCCGGGCGGAAGGTCAGTTCGCCGTCGATGAGGAACGGCTCGACCGCATGCTCGGCAAGCGGCCGACCCCAGATGCTGACGAGATCGCCATGGAGAAGCCCGGCACCGACAAGCTCGCGGACGAGAAACCCGACGCCACCCGCGGCGTGGAAATGATTCACGTCCGCCGAGCCGTTGGGATAGATGCGCGCAAGCAGGGGAACAACCGCGGAAATCTCGGCCATGTCGTCCCACGTGATGCGAAGACCCGCCGCCCTGGCGATGGCGACGAGATGGATGCTGTGATTGGTCGAGCCGCCGGTGGCCATCAGGCCGACGATGGCGTTGACGATGGCCCGCTCGTCGAGAAGATGCGCGAGCGGCGTATAGGCATCGCCGAGTGCGGTGATCTGCGTCGCCCGTTCGGCCGCAGCCATGGTCAATGCATCGCGCAAAGGGGTGTCGGGATTGACGAAGGCGGCGGCCGGCAGATGCAGGCCCATCATCTCCATCATCATCTGATTGGAGTTGGCGGTGCCGTAGAAGGTGCAGGTGCCCGGCGAGTGATAGGACTGCGCCTCGGCGCGCAGAAGCTCCTCGCGCCCCACCCTGCCCTCGGCATAAAGAGCACGAATGCGCTGCTTTTCCTCGTTCGGCAGCCCCGGCGGCATCGGTCCCCCGGGCACGAAGATCGTCGGCAAGTGACCAAAGGAGAGCGCCCCGATGAGGAGGCCGGGCACGATCTTGTCGCAGATGCCGAGCAGGAGCGTGGCGTCGAACATGTTGTGCGACAGCGCCACTGCGGTCGCCATCGCGATGACGTCGCGCGAGAAGAGCGACAGCTCCATCGAGGCATTTCCCTGCGTCACGCCGTCGCACATCGCGGGAACGCCGCCGGCGAACTGCGCCGTCGCTCCCGCACCCCGTGCGGCGGCCTTGATCAGCGCCGGAAAGCGCTCATAGGGCTGATGCGCCGATAGCATGTCGTTATATGCCGAGACGATGGCGAGATTGGGCGTCGGCTCGTGACCGAGCCGGTTCTTGTCGGCCGCCGGCGCCGCCGCAAAACCGTGCGCGAGATTGCCGCACGAGAGGCAGCCCCGCATCGGACCGTCGCAGCACTGGCGGTCCATGCGCTCGAGATAGTCGCGGCGGCTGTCGCGGCTGCGCGCGCGAATGCGCTCGGTGACAGTGGCGATCGTCTCATGCATCTGAGATGTATCTCCTATCAGCGATGGCCGCCTTCGCGAGGAGCGCTCACGGGGCCCAGTGAACCTCCACCGGCACGGCGGACTGCTTGAGAATCGCGCGGACCGGCATCTCCTCTATATCATCCCCCGCCAGCGCCGCCTCATAGGTCGCCCGCTTTTCCGCGCCGGCGAGCAGAAGAAGAATGCGCGTCGCATCGAGAAGCGCCGGCAGGGTCAGTGTCATGCGCTCGAACGGTGCCTCGGGCGGCAGCGGATCGGGCACGAGCGCCACGGCGCGCGCTCCGGCCGCCGGGGCGAGCGCACGTGCCAGCGCGGCGGCATGGGGAAAGAGCGAGGCCGTATGCCCGTCCGCCCCCATCCCCAGTAACACGATATCGGCAGGCCATGGGACATGCACAAGGTGCCGATTGACCGCGTCTTCGCCTTCGGCGGCCGTTTTCGCGTCCGTCTTGAGGCCGATCAGGCGCGCCGCCGACGCCGGGCCACGAAGGAGCGTGCGGCGGAGGAGGGCCTCGTTGCTCGCCGGGTGATCGGGATCCACCCAGCGCTCGTCGGCGAGCGTGACGCTGACCGCCTTCCAGGGCAGATCCGTCCCCGCCAGCCGCTCGTAGGTGGCGACCGGCGTGCTCCCGCCGGAGAGTACGAGACCCGCGGCCCCGCGCCGCCTGTGCCCCTCCCGCACGGCATCGGCAATGATCCGCGCGACCGCATCGGCCATCGCGTCGCGGTTCTCATATGCTGCAAAAGGCGGCTCATTCATGCCAGCTATGCCCGAAGCGCTCGGTCAGCGCCACCGAGGCCGAGGGCCCCCAGGTGCCGGCCGGATAGGGCTTCGGCTTGAGCCCCAGCGCCCGCCAGCTCTCGACGATGCCGTCGATCCAGGCCCAGGCGGCCTCGACCTCGTCGCGGCGCACGAAGAGCGTGGGGTTGCCGCACAGAACATCGAGCAGCAGCCGCTCATAGGCGATGCGCCGGCGCCGGCGCCGCACCTCCGGCGAGAGCGTAAGGTCGAGCGAAACCTCCTTGAGCCGCATGCCCTCGCGGCCGATGCCGGGCACCTTGTTCATGAGAAGAAGCTTGATGTTCTCCTCGGGCTGCAAACGGATGACGAGCTTGTTCGAGGGCAGGACGGGGTTGCTGTCCTCGGGAAAGATCGAGTGCGGCACGCCACGGAACTGAATGAAGATCTCGGTTAGGCGCGCCGCCATGCGTTTGCCGGTGCGCAGGTAGAAGGGCACGCCGCGCCAGCGCCAGTTGTCGATGTCGGCGCGCAGCGCGACGAAGGTCTCGGTGTCGCTCGCTCCCTCGCCCTCCTCGAGATAGCCCGACACCGGCCTGCCCTCGACCGCCCCCGCCCCATACTGCCCCGGTACCGTCTTGTTCATGGCATCGCCGACCGTGATCGGACGCAGCGAGCGCAGCACCTTGAGCTTTTCGTCGCGCACCGCATCGGCGTCGAGCGAGGTCGGCGGCTCCATGGCGACGAGACAGAGAAGCTGCAGCATGTGGTTCTGCACCATGTCCCGGAGCGCGCCGGTCTCGTTGTAATAGGACCAGCGCCCCTCCACGCCGACGGTCTCGGCGACGGTGATCTGCACCTGCTCGATCCCCTGCGCGTTCCACAGGGGCTCGAACAGCATGTTGGCAAAACGCAGGGCGAGCAGATTCTGTACCGTCTCCTTGCCGAGATAATGATCGACACGGAACACCCGCTCCTCGGGGAAGACCGCGGCCAGGCATTCGTTGAGCGCCCGGCAGGAGACGAGATCGTGGCCGATCGGCTTCTCGATGGCGATACGATCCGCGGGTCCGGCAAGGCCGGCGGACTTCAGGTTGCGGCAGATCGGGCCATAGAGCTTGGGGGCGGTGGAAAGATAACTCACGACCGCCGGCGTCGATCCGGCTTTCCTGCCGCAACGCCCGAGCTTCTCCGCCAGGGCGGCGAATCCGTCCGCTGCGGCGCCGTCGGCGCGCACATAGTCGACCCGCTCGGCGAAGCGCCACCAGCGCGCCGCGTCAAAATGCTCGGCCGGAACATGCGTCCT
>CAZAEP010000055.1:0-12421 GCA_964484045.1 uncultured Sphingomonadales bacterium | reverse complement strand
GCGGGCACGTGCCGCCAACCACAAATCGATGTCGGGTCCCGGCGCCTGGCTGTGGAGCCTCTTTCACCTCGGGACCTCCGCCGTGCTCGTCTATCGCTTCGGCAGATGGGCCTGGAATCTGCGCCTGCCGGTGCTGCGCGAGGGGCTGCTCGGCGTCTATTTCGTCCTCAAATACACCAACCAGATGGCCACCGGGGTCAATATTCCGGTGACCGCCGAGATCGGGCCGGGGCTCGTGGTGCACACATGGAACGGCGTCTATCTGCCCAATTGCCGGATCGGCCGCAACGCCTATTTCCAGCACGGGGTCGTGGTCAACTACCGCTGCAAGGGAATCGGCGACGACGTCTATTTCGGGCCCGGGGCGAAAGTGATCCGCGAGGTCCGGATCGGGGACCGGGTGCGCATCGGCGCCAATGCGGTGGTGATGTGCGATCTCCCCGACGATTGCACCGCCGTCGGCGTCCCGGCGCGGATCATCCCACAAAGAGGCCCGAAAACATCATCGGCCAGGAGCGTATCGCCTTAGAGCCCGCGCGACTGGCAGGCCGGGCAATAGCAGGCCTTCCGTCCGTTTCCTTGATCAGATGATAGATACCGCGCTCGATGACCGACAGGCCGGCGAAGACGACATGATGGTCGCGAGGATTGGCGACGGTGCCGGACCCATCGACATAGAGGATGTGCATGCGCCTCCCCTCTTCGTCGCACGACCACATTCGAAACAAAAAATGCAGCCGAGTGGAAGCCTGAACTCCCAGCGGACCGCAAACTGCAGCCCTCTCAACCGCAGGAGACATGCTGCCCGATCCGCGATCCTGCGGTCAAGAAAAACATGTTATGCGCGAACAAATATCAATAAAATCAGAAGTCACCCTCATGCGGATCAGGTGACGGTCATTTCCTCTCCGATGCCCGCTCGATCGCCTGGTTGAGCGCGCCGATCGCGGCGGCCGGGCCGTCGGCATGATTCCAGACATAGGACGAGACGGCGAGGAAATCGGCGCCGGCGGCGACGAGCGGCGCGCAGTTCTCTGCCGTGATGCCGCCAATGGCGACCGCCGGCAGCTCCGCGATCTCCGACCACCAGCGCAGGATCTCCGGGTCCGCATGCGCTGTCGTCGCCTTGGTCGCCGTCGGGAAGAAGGCGCCGAAGGCGACATAGTCGGCGCCTGCCTCGCCGGCGGCAAAGGCGAGGTCGCGCGAGGCCCGGCAGCTCACCCCGATATCCCTGTCGTGACCGAGAACGCGCCGCGCTTCGCGGACCGGTGGGTCGTCCTGCCCGAGATGGACGCCGTCCGCGCCGACGGCGGCGGCGAGATCGGGACGGTCATTGATGAGAAAAGCGGCGTCGTGGGCGTGGGCGATCGGCATCAGCCGCTCGGTCGCCGCGAGCACCTCCTCATCCGCGGCGCCCTTCAGGCGAAGCTGCACGCAGGCGATGTCACCGCCCGAGAAGGCCGCTTCGAGCCGCTCCGCAAACGCGTCGGGCGCGATCCGCGGCGGGGTCAGGAGATAAACGCGGCAGCGGGGATCGCTCACGCCTTTCCCTTGTAGATGTCGATGATCCGCCCCAGCATCTCGAGCGCCTCCGCGCGCGGCCTCTGGAAGGTGTTGCGGCCGATGATCGAACCGTTGCCGCCGCCGTCGCGAATGGCCCTTGCATCATCGTAAACGCTGTTCGCGCCCTTCTTCGCACCGCCCGAGAAAACGACGATGCGGCGGCCGTCGAATGCCGCCTGCATGACATGGCGCACGCGCGCCGCCGGGGTCGAGATGTCGATGCCGGCCGCCTCGTAGGCCGCCTTCGCTTCCGGCTGTTCGAGATGGTCGCTTGGCAGCTTGACCTTGATGATATGGGCGCCGGCGAGTGCCGCCATATGCGCCGCATAGGCGCAGACGTCGAGTGCGGTCTCGCCGGCCTTCGAGAGCCTGCCGCCGCGCGGATAGCTCCACACCACGACCGCAAGACCGACCGACTTCGCTTCCGCGGCAAGCTCGCGCAGTTCCTCGAGCATCTCGTTGAAATGCTCGGAGCCGGGATAGATGGTGAAGCCGATCGCCGAGCATCCGAGCCGCAGTGCGTCCTCGACCGTGCCGTAGATCGCCTGGTCCTTCTCCGTCGCCCAACTGTTGGAGCTGTTGAGCTTGAGGATGAGCGGGATCCGGCCGGCGAAGCTGTCGGCCCCCGCCTCGATCATGCCCAGCGGCGTCGCAAAGGCATTGAGCCCGGCATCGATCGCGAGCCGGAAGTGGTAATGCGGATCATAGGCCGGCGGGTTGGGGGAGAAGGAACGCGCCGGGCCGTGCTCGAACCCCTGATCGACCGGCAGGATGACAAGCCTGCCGGTGCCGCCCAGTCGCCCGTGCATCAGGATGCGGGCCAGATTGGCCTTGGTTCCGGGATTGTCGGCTTCGTACCAGCTCAGGATCTCGCGGACTTTCCGGGTGGTCTTCATCACTCGTCTCCCTTTTCCAAGGCCCCACGCGACCGCCTTTGCGTGGGCCTCTTACAGGATGCGCGGCGGAACGGCAATAACGCAATTTTCATACGTGTTAACAAGACGTTACGATAAATGCAGAACGCAACGGATGGCATCTCCGGTTTTTCGCTTTGCCTCGCAACTTGCGAAAATCGACCTCATCGGTGCCGGCAAACCGGCCCTTTCATCTGGCACGCAAATTGCGCAACCGGGCTCGCAGAGGAGAGGCGACGGTGCGAATTGCCTTCGTGACTGTCGGCGACCGTGGGGGAGGGCGGTCCTCCGGCGCCGGCGGGGCGCGAAAAGGTGACCACGAAGGAGGGTCGAGACATGCCTGCTTTGAACAATCTCAGGATCTGGGGCAAGCTGGCTCTGGCTTTCGGGCCGATATTGCTGGTCACGGCTGCTTCCGGCCTGCTGGCCAACAGGAACCTGTCCTTTATCGAAGGGGGTGTCGAGCGGACGGAGCACACCCACGAGGTTCTGGAAAACCTCGACGAGATCACGGTGAGCATGGTCGACCAGGAGACGGGCGTGCGCGGCTATCTCCTGTCGGGAGACGAGAACTTCCTCGAGCCCTACCGCGACGGCCGCAAAAGATTTGATGCGTATTTCGCCAGGGTGAAGTCGCTCACCTCGGACAATCCGGCGCAGCAGGCGCGTCTCGACAGGCTGCTGGAGGCGGCGAGAGCCTGGCAGGCGGACATCGCCGAACGCGAGATCGCGCTGATGTCCGATCCGGCGACGCGGGAGGAGGCCCGCCGTCTGGAGGCGAGCGGCATCGGCAAGGCATCGATGGATGCCGTGCGCGCCATCGTCGGCGAGGCCGCGGACGTCGAGCGGGAGCTGATGGCGGAACGCAGGAAGGCACAGCAGGAGTCCTTCGGTTCGGCGCGCCGTGCGCTGCTGATCGGTGCCCTTGCATCCGCGGTGATCGCGATTGTCGCGGCGGTTCTCCTCAGCTTCGGCATCGCCCGGCGCATCGGATCGTTGACCGGGCTCATGTCGCGACTGGCCGATGGCGATACGGGTATCGAGGTCACCGGTGCCGACCGGAAGGACGAGGTCGGCGAGATGGCCCGCGCGGTGCAGGTCTTCCGGGACAATGCGGTCGCGGCCGAGCGCCTGCGCGCCGAGCAGCGCGAACGGGAAAAACGGGAGGTCGCGCGCCGGCGACAGGCCGAGGAGGAGGAGCGCCGGCGTGCCGAGGCCGAAGCCGCGGCCGAGGCCGAACGTCGATGCAAGGCGGAAGAGGAGAAGCGCCGCATGCTCGCGTCTCTTGCCGACGACCTCGAATCCGCCGTGATACGGGTCGTGGGCACGGTCTCCTCCTCGGCCGAGCAGCTCACGTCCACGGCGCAGAAACTGTCCGCGAATGTCGACCAGACCAAATCGCAGGCGGGCGCCGTGACCCACGCGGCCGAACAGGCTTCGAGCAACGTGCAGACGGTGGCGGCGGCCTCGGAGGAGCTGTCGGCATCGATCCAGGAGATCAATCGTCAGATCATGGAATCCAACAGCGTCGCCGGTGATGCCGTGAAGATTGCCGAAGATACCAACGAGTCGGTCGAGAATCTGGCGCTGGCCGCGCGCAAGGTCGGCGATATCGTCGATCTCATCCAGGACATCGCCGAGCAGACCAATCTTCTGGCGCTCAATGCCACCATCGAGGCGTCGCGCGCCGGTGATGCCGGCAAGGGGTTCGCGGTGGTGGCCAGCGAGGTGAAATCGCTCGCGCTGCAGACCGCCCGGGCGACGGACGAGATTGCGCATCAGATCGCCGACATGCAGTCGGCGACCAAGGGCACGGTGGAAGCGATCAGGACGATCTCGCAGACGATCGGCCGGATCAATCAGAATTCCACCGCCATCAGCGCCGCCGTCGAGCAGCAGAGCGCCTCGACGCAGGAGATCTCGCGCAATGCGCAGCTCGCGGCCCGCGGCACCGAGGAGGTTACCGTCAATATCGGCGGTGTCCAGGAAGCGGCCGACGAGTCGGGCAGCGTCGCCAGGCGGATCCTGAGCGCCGCGGGCGAACTGAGCGGCGAGGCCGCCTCTCTCCGTGAACAGGTGGAAGCCTTCATCGCCAGGCTGCGTGCGGCCTGACCGCGAAGGAATAAAGGCGGCGTCCCGGTTCCGACGGCCTCCGCCTCAGGCCAGCAGAACCGCGACTCCGGGCAGGGTCTTGCCCTCCATCCATTCGAGAAAGGCGCCCCCCGCGGTCGAGACATGGGAGAAGTCGTGGGTGACCCCGGCGGCGTTGAGGGCGGCTACCGTATCGCCGCCGCCGGCGACGCTGAGCAGCCGCCCCGTGCGCGTCAGCCGCGCCGCCGCCTGCGCCAGACGCACGGTGGCGCGGTCGAACGGCGGCACCTCGAAAGCGCCAAGCGGGCCGTTCCAGATCAGGGTTCTTGCCTCTTCCAGCACGCCGATCAGCCGCGCGACGCTTTCGGGGCCGATGTCGAGGATCATCTCGGCATCGCGCACCGCATCCACCGGCACGACACGGTTCGGCACGCGCGGTGCCAGCGCCCGGGCGACGACGACATCGCGCGGCAGATGCACCGTGCAACCGGCCCCGGCAGCCTCTTCGAGGATCTTTCTCGCGGTCTCGACGAGGTCGTGTTCGGCGAGCGAGGTGCCGATGTCGAAGCCTTGCGCCAGCAGGAACGTATTGGCCATGCCGCCGCCGATGACGAGATGGTCGACCTGTCGCGCGAGATGACCGAGGACGGCGAGCTTGGTCGAGATCTTGGCTCCGCCGATGATCGCCGCAAGGGGCCGCTCGGGATGGCCGAGCGCGCGTTCCAGAGCCTCGATCTCGCGCGCCATCGCCTCGCCCGCCGCCGCCGGCAGCAGGTGCGCCACGCCCTCGGTCGAGGCATGCGCCCGATGGGCGGCGGAGAAGGCGTCGTTGACGAATGCCTCGCCGAGCGCCGCCAATTTCCCCGCGAAGTCGGGATCGTTCGCTTTCTCGCCCCGGTGAAAACGGACATTCTCCAGGAGAACGAGTCCGTCGGCCGCGTTCACCGCCTGTCGGGCTTCCTCCCCGATGCAATCGGACGCGAAGCCGATCGGCTCGCCGAACGCCGCCTCGAGTGCCGGGAGAAGCGGGCGCAGGCTCATCGCGGGGACGACGCGGCCTCCGGGCCGGCCGAAATGCGACAGCAGAGCGAGCTTCGCGCCGCCTTCGCGCAACAGGCGGATGGTCGGAACATGGGCCCGGATGCGGGTGTCGTCGGAAATCCGGCCGTCCTGTATCGGCACATTGAGATCGAGCCGCACGAGCACGGTCCTGCCGGCAAGCTCGCCGAGGTCGGTAATGCGTCGCAAGCGGGCCATGGGGCTTTCCTCTAGAGAGAGGCCATCTTGCTTGCCGTGTCGAGCATGCGGTTGGCGAAGCCCCATTCATTGTCATACCAGGACATGACGCGGGCGAGCGTGCCGTCGACCACCTGTGTGCCGCCGAGATCGACGCTCGAACTCGCAGCGCAGTGATTGAAGTCGATCGAGACCATCGGCTCGTCGAAGACGTGCAGAATGCCCTTCATCGGACCCTCGGCGGCGGCCCGCAGGGCGGCGTTGATCTCGTCGACGCCGGTCGCGCGCGCAGGCACGAATTTGAGGTCCACGAGCGAGACATTGGGAGTCGGGACGCGGATCGCGACGCCGTCGAGCTTGCCCGCGAGCTCGGGCAGCACCAGACCCACGGCGCGGGCGGCGCCGGTCGTGGTCGGGATCATGGAGAGCGCGGCGGCGCGGGCGCGATGGGGATCCTTGTGCAGCGAATCCTGCAGCCGCTGATCGGCGGTGTAGGCATGGATCGTCGACATGAAGCCGCGTTCGATGCCGATCGCGTCGTGGAGCACCTTGGCCACCGGTGCCAGGCAGTTGGTGGTGCATGAGGCGTTCGAGACGATGCGATGCTCCGCCGTCAGCTTGTCGTCATTGACTCCATAGACGACGGTCAGGGGCACGTTCTTCGCCGGCGCCGAAATGAGCACCTTTTTCGCCCCGCCGTGGATATGCGCCTGCGCCTTCTCGCCGTCGGTGAAGCGCCCGGTGCATTCGAGAACGACATCGACCCCGAGCGCGCCCCAGGGAAGCTTCGTCGGGTCGGGTTCGGCGAGAACCCGGATCGTATGACCGTCGACCGTCATCGTCCCGTCGTCGGCCGTCACCTCGCCGGGGAAGGCGCCGTGGACCGAGTCCCGTTTCAGGAGATAGGCGTTCATCCGGGCATCGCCGAGGTCGTTGATGGCGACCACCTCGATATTTTCCGCACTGCGCTCGACGATGGCACGCAGGACGAGGCGGCCGATGCGGCCGAAGCCATTGATGGCGAAACGAACGGTCATACGTTTTCTCCGATCCTCGATGACATCTGTTGCCCGACCTTCTAGAGGCGTTTCCTGACGGCTTCAACGATGGCGTCAGTGGTAATGCCGAAATGGCGATAGAGGTCCGCCGCCGGCGCCGAGGCGCCGAATCCGGTCATGCCGATGAAGGCGCCATCGGGGCCGATATAGCGCTCCCAGCCGAAGCCGACCGCGGCCTCGATGGCGACACGGACGACGTCTTCCGCCGCATGGCCGAGGACGTCCGCCGCATAGTCCGCTGCCTGCATTTCGAAGAGCTCGCGGCAGGGCATCGAGACCACTCGCGTCGGGACGCCGTCGGCCTGCAGCCTGTCCCGTGCCTCGAGTGCCAGATGCACCTCCGAGCCGGTGGCGACAAGCACCGCCCGCGGGCGCCTGTTCGCGGCTTCGGCGAGGATGTAGGCGCCCCTCGCGGAGAGGTTCCCGTCGCTGTGCGTGAGGCGGAGCTGCGGCAGTCCCTGACGCGAGAGCGCGAGCACGGAAGGCCCTTTCGCGGCAAGCGCCGACTGCCAGCATTCGGCGGTCTCGACCGCGTCGGCGGGGCGGAAGACGAGGATGCCCGGCATGGCGCGCAGGCTTGCCAGATGCTCCACCGGCTGATGCGTCGGGCCGTCCTCGCCGAGCCCGATCGAGTCATGCGTCATGACATAGATCACGCGCTGCTTCATCAGCGCCGAGAGCCGCATCGCCGGGCGGCAATAGTCGCTGAAGACGAGGAAGGTGCCGCCATAGGGGATGAACCCGCCGTGCAGCGCCATGCCGTTCATCGCCGCCGCCATGGCGTGTTCGCGCACCCCGTAATGGAGATAGCGGCCGGAAAAGTCGTCGGCCGTGATCGTCGTCATCTCCGGGGTCTTCGTATTGTTGGACCCGCTGAGGTCCGCCGAGCCGCCGATGGTCTCGTGCACGATCGGATTGATGACGGCGAGCGCCATCTCCGAGGCCTTGCGCGTGGCCGCCTTGACCGGGGTCTCGACAAGTGCGCGCTTGTGGGCGTCGATCGCCGCATCGAGCGCCACCGGCAGTGCGCCCGCGAGTCGCCGCTCGAGTTCCGTGCGGCGATCCGGGGGCAGGGCGTCGAAGCGCTTCTTCCATGCCGCGGCCTCGGCCTTCGTGCGCGTCCCGGCGGCGCGCCAGGCCTCGCGCACCGGCTCGGGAATGACGAAGGGGGGCCAGGACCAGCCGAGTGCCTTGCGGGCACCTGCGATTTCCTCCGGTCCCAGCGGCGCGCCGTGGCTCGACGCCTTGCCGGCCTTGGTCGGCGCGCCGAAACCGATGGTCGTGCGGCAGGCGATGAGCGAGGGGCGGTCGTCCGCGAGCGCCGCGGCGATGGCCGCCTCGACGGCTTCCGGGTCGTGGCCGTCGACCGCACTCGTGTGCCAGCCATAGGCGGCGAAGCGGGCCCGGCGATCTTCCGTGTAGGCGAGGGCGGTCGAGCCGTCGATCGAGATGTGATTGTCGTCATAAAGCACGATCAGCCGCCCGAGTCTCAGATGACCCGCGAGCGAGGCCGCCTCGTGGCTGATGCCCTCCATGAGATCGCCGTCGGACGCGATGACGAAGGTGCGGTGATCGAAAAGATCGGGATCGCGGGCCGCCGCAAGACGCTCGGCGAGCGCCATGCCGACGGCGGTGGCGAGGCCTTGGCCGAGCGGGCCGGTGGTGGTCTCCACCCCCGGGAGCTCGCCATATTCGGGATGTCCCGCGGTCGGCGCGCCGAGCTGCCGGAAGGCCCTGAGATCGTCGAGCGTCGGGCGCTCGTAGCCGGTGAGATGGAGGAGAGCATAAAGGAGCATCGAACCGTGTCCGGCCGAGAGCACGAAGCGGTCGCGGTCGGGCCAATCCGGCCAGGCCGGGTCGAAGCGCAGGAATTTGCGAAAGAGCACGGTCGCCACGTCGGCCATACCCATC
The DNA here is from genome assembly GCA_964484045.1 of uncultured Sphingomonadales bacterium. GTDB lineage: Bacteria > Pseudomonadota > Alphaproteobacteria > Sphingomonadales > Rhodothalassiaceae > J134. The sequence continues at coordinate 3,648 of CAZAEP010000055.1, read as the reverse complement.
GGCATGCCGGGATGACCGGATTTCGCCTTCTCGACGGCGTCCATCGCGAGTGCACGAACGGCGTTGGCCATGAGATCATGGTCGACGGGTGAGGGGGAGATGTCGGGCATGGCGGCCTTGTCTTGATCCTGCGTGGACGATGGCCCGTGCGCCGGGCGCGATGGGCGGATGAGACGGTTCCTGCGAATTCGGCGCCACAATGCGAAGACGGTCCGAAATCGTCAACCGCTTTCCCTTGAGCGGAGAGGATAGAAATTCTGAATTGAGAGGCGAGGACGGGTGGCCCGTGACAGGGACGGGAAGGCAGGCTAAGCTTCGCGCTCAGGCAATCAGGGATGAAGGACCGCAAGCCGTGGGCGGGGGCAAGAAAAGCGAATCACTCGATGCGGCGACGGCGCGCCTGATGGCGGCCATCGACGTGTTGGAAGCGGAGGTCAAGGCGCTCAGACAGGAGCGGGCGACGATGGCGCATCGAATCGCCGCTCTGGAATCGGAACTTTCGGCGCTGAGGCAACTCAAGGGCTCGGTGGCGACGCGACTCGACGACAGCATTCGTCGTGTCGAGGGGCTGCTCGCACGGACGGGGTAGATGGGGCAGGTCACCGTCACCGTCAACGAGCAGACCTATACGCTCGCCTGTCGCGACGGCGACGAGGCGCGGCTCGCGGCACTCGCCGCGGTCATCGACGAGCGGGCGAAAGCACTGGCGAGTCGTCTGGGGCAGGTCGGCGAAGCGCGTCTCATGCTGATGGTGGCGCTGCTGCTCGCCGACGAGATCCGCGATCTCAGGGAGCGCGGCCCCGCCGCCGTACAGGAGGACGCGGCGATCGACATTCTCGATCGGGCGGCATCGCGTCTCGAGGGGATTGCAGCCGGCGAGGCGGAGTCTTAAGTCTAGCCGTGGCGGGCACTGCCCGGTGCGTGCGACGATACTCGATCCCTGGGGCGACATGATCCGAACGGGAGCTGTCCCTGGCCGGGCCCTGGTCCGGTTATCACGGCGCCCACCTGGTGCCTGAGGCGCCAGTGGATTCGACGAGGTCCACGGCCGCGGCGGTCCCGCCACTCCTCATCGGGCCGTCAGCGCGATTCCATTCCATATGCTCCGGAAATGTTCTAAACACGCGCCGATGGACCCCGCGGACGGAAAATCCGAGCTTCGTCGCCGCGCGCAAGCGATCCGGGCGAGTCTGCGCAAGTGCCGCGACATCGCATCGGCGCAGGTCGTGACGCATCTGTTGCCCGAATTGCGTGCCCGCCGGCCGCGTATCGTCGGCGCCTATCGTGCACTTGACGACGAGATCGACCCCGTGCCCCTTGTCGAGGTGCTGCGGCAGGAGGGGATGGAGGTCGCCTTGCCGGCGGTCGAGCGGCGACGTGCGCCGCTCGTCTTCCGCCGCTATCGGCCGGGCGATCGCTTGCGGCGCAGCGCCTTCGGGATCGAAGAGCCCGTATCCGGGGCCCCGGCGCTCAGGCCCGAGGTGCTGCTCGTGCCGCTCCTCGCCTTCGATCGCGATGGTCATCGCCTGGGCTTCGGTGCGGGCTACTATGACCGCACCATCGCCGCCCTGCGCGCCGCGGGCGATCTCTTTGCCGTCGGGCTTGCGTACGCGGCGCAGGAGGTGCCCGCACTGCCGCGCGAGCCCCATGACATGGCGCTCGATCTCATCGCCACCGAGGAAGGTCTGATCCGACCCCATGGACCGGCGCCGTCCACCGTACCTGGAGGAACGACCTGATGCGCGTGCTCTTTCTCGGCGACATCGTCGGTCGCGCGGCGCGGCAGGCGGTGATCGCGGCGGTGCCGGAATGGCGGCGGTCGTGGAAGCTCGATTTCGTCGTCGCAAACGGCGAGAACGCGGCCGGCGGCTTCGGCATCACGGGCGAGATCGCACAGAGCCTGTTCGCCGCCGGCGTGGATGTCATCACCACCGGCAATCATGTCTGGGATCAGCGCGAGGTGATGGGCTATATCGACGGCGAGCCCCGGCTCCTGCGTCCGCTCAACTATCCGCCGGGCGCACCGGGGCGCGGCTTCGGCCTTTTCGACGCACCGCGCGGGCGTCGCGTGCTCGTTATCAATGCCATGGGCCGCGTCTTCATGGCCGCGCTTGACGATCCTTTCGCCGCCGTCGATCGCGTCCTCGCCCGCTATGCGCTTGGCGCCGGCGCCGATTTCATCCTCGTCGACATGCACGGCGAGGCGACGAGCGAGAAGACCGCGATGGGCCATTTCTGTGACGGCCGCGCGAGCCTCGTCGTCGGCACCCACAGTCATGTGCCCACCGCGGACGCGCGCATCCTTGCCGGCGGCACCGCCTTTCAGACCGATTGCGGCATGTGCGGCGACTATGATTCCGTCATCGGCATGGAGAAGAGCGAGCCCCTGCGCCGCTTCACGCGACAGATTCCCGGCGGCCGGTTCACGCCGGCGCTCGGAGAGCCGACGCTGTGCGGCGTGCTTGTCGAGAGCGACCGCTCGGGCCGTGCGGTGAGCGTGACGCCCATCCGCAGCGGCGGGCAGTTGGCGCCGCACCTGCCCGGGGAATGAGCTCCGGCTTGTCAGGGCCGACCGCTTGAGGGCAGGGTGGAAGCATGCGCCCGAAGCGTCTTTACCCGCTCTTCGCCGACATCGCCGCTCTTCCCGGCGTCGGCCCGCGCAATCGTGCGCTTTTCGAGCGGCTCGCGGGCGGCGGCCGGGTGGTCGATCTTCTTTGGCATCTGCCCACGGGCCTCGTCGATCGCCGCCATCGACCGACGATCGCCACCGCCGTGCCCGGCGAGATCGTGACCATCGCCGGCGTCGTCGACAGCCATCAGCCCGGCGCCACCCGCCGGCAGCCCTACCGCGTGCTCCTGCGTGACGGGAGCGGCTTCTTGACGTTGACCTTCTTTCACCCGCGCGAGGACTGGCTCGGACGCGTGCTGCCGGTGGGCGAGACCCGTATCGTCTCGGGGCGGCTCGAGCTCTTCCAGGATCGCCCGCAGATCACCCACCCGGACTATATCCTGGCGCCCGAGGAGGCCGCCGCGCTGCCCGATCTCGAACCGCTCTATCCCCTGACGCAGGGGCTCACGCAGAAGCGTCTGCGGCGCACCGTTGAAGCGGCCCTCGCTCGCGTCCCCGAGCTGCCCGAATGGGTTCTGCCCGAACTTCTGGCGCGCGAGGGCTGGCAGGGGTGGAAGGGAAGTCTCGCCGCCGCCCACGCCCCGAGAGGTGCCGGCGATCTTGCGCCCACGCATCCGGCGCGGCGTCGCCTTGCCTATGACGAGCTGCTCGCCAATCAGCTCGCCCTCGCTCTCGTTCGCCATCGTGTGCGGCGGCGGAAGGGCCGCGCTCTGCACTGGGAGGGCCGGCTCAAGGCGCGCGTGCTCGAGGCGCTGCCTTACGCGCTGACCGGAGATCAGATGCGGGCGGTGGCCGAGATCGAGGCCGACCTCGCTTCCGAGACCGCGATGCTGCGCCTCGTCCAGGGCGACGTCGGTTCGGGCAAGACGGTGGTGGCGATGCTGGCCATGCTCGACGCGGTAGAGGCCGGCGGACAGGCGGCGCTGCTCGCTCCCACCGAGATTCTGGCGCGGCAGCATTACGAGACGCTCGCCCCGCTCGCCGCCTGCAGCAGCGGAGGCACGTCCACAGGATCGACC
>CAZAEP010000054.1:0-12542 GCA_964484045.1 uncultured Sphingomonadales bacterium | reverse complement strand
AACCGGCAAGGGCGCAAGCCCTTCGTGGGTTCGAATCCCACCCCGTCCGCCATCGCCGGCATGAGCGCATCCGGACACCCTTCCGATCCGCGCGGGAATCTTCCGCTACATCTCCCCTCGAACGCGGAATATTGACCTTTCAGGCCTGCTGTCCGAGAAGGGGGGATGATGTTCCGCATAGGATTTCCGGCGCCCATCGTCGCCCTCGCTTTCCTTGTCGCGATTCCGCCGCAGGGGCCTGTTCTGGGAGGATCGGCAATGTCTCTTGCCATCGGTTCACCGGCTTTTGCCAATTTCGCGGAGATTCCCCGGCGCTATACCTGCGAAGGCGAAGATGTCTCGCCGCCGCTCGCCTGGTCCGGTGCGCCGGAGGGGACGCAGAGCTTCGCGCTCATCGTGGACGACCCGGATGCCCCCGATCCCCTCGCGCCGAAGATGACCTGGGTGCACTGGGTGCTTTACAATCTGCCCGCCACGGCGCGCGGCCTGCCCGAAGCGGTCGCCAAGACGGATCTGCCTCCGGGCACCGGACAGGGCCTCAACGACTGGAAGCGCACCGGCTATGGCGGCCCCTGCCCCCCCGTCGGCCGGCATCGTTACTATTTCAAGCTCTATGCGCTCGATACGGTGCTGCCCGATCTCGGCACCCCGAGCAAGGAGACGCTGCTCGAGGCCATGGAGGGGCATGTGCTCGCTCAGGCGGAGCTTATGGGCACCTATGAAAAGGGACAGGACCGGTAATGTGACCGCCTTTCGCGCATGACCCTCGACCTCCTGTCCCGCGTACTTTTTCGCGATGGTCTCATCATCGTCCTCGACAAGCCGGCGGGCCTGCCGGTGCATCAGGGGCCGTCCGGCGGGCCGTCGCTTGAGGATCATTTCGCGCAATTGCGCTTCGGACTGCCGCGCCTGCCGGCGCTTGCGCATCGTCTGGACGCCGATACATCGGGTTGTCTGGTGCTCGGCCGCCATCCCAAGGCGCTCCGGCGCCTTGGCCGGCTGTTCCGCGAAGGACGCGTGGAGAAGACCTATCTCGCGCTGACCGCCGGCGTGCCGGAACGACCGCGAGGACGCATCGACGTGCCGCTGCTCAAGCAGTCGAACCCACGCAAGGGCTGGCGCATGATCGTCGATCCGGCGGGCAAGCCGGCGATCACGGACTACAGGCTCCTGTCGGCGCGTGACGGGCTGGCATTCCTTGCACTCACCCCGAAAACGGGGCGGACACATCAGATCCGCGTCCACCTCGCCCATATCGGCTGTCCCATTCTGGGCGATGCGAAATACGGCGATCCCGATGCCCTGCGCGGTTCGCGCCTGCACCTCCATGCCGCGCGCCTTCGCCTGCCGCTCTATCCCCGCCGCGCACCCGTGGACGTCGCAGCCCCCCTGCCGCCGCATTTCGCCGACTCGCTGCGTCGCCATCGGCTCGCGGAATGCGAGACCCGGGCGCATGAGACCGACAGCACCGCTTCCATATGACCACGGAACGCTCTAGCATGGATGCCTGCCAACCGGGAGCAGGCCCATGGCGCAACCGCACGATCTTTTTTCGCACCGCCTCGCCCGACTGCGCGAAGAGTTGCAGGACCTGGCTGCGCGCCAGCAGTCCACGCAGCGGCCGGTCGAACTCGATCAGAGCCGGATCGGACGCTTGTCACGGGCCGACGCCATGCAGGCACAGGCGATGTCGCAAGCCGTCGCCAGACGTCGCGAGGAGGCCATCCGGCGTATCGACGCCGCGCTCGATCGCTTGCGTGACGGCGAGTTCGGCTTCTGTGTCCGCTGCGGCGAGCCCATCGATATGGCACGACTGGAACGGGACCCGGCGACCCCCTATTGCGTCGCTTGTGCCCGCGATGCCTGATTCTCACTCCTCCTGATCCGCCGACTCCTCCGTCTGCGCCAGCGGCCGCGCCGTTTCGCGTTTCGGAATGACGACGCAGTCGATTCCCGCCGCTTCGAGATCGGCACACAGTGCATGGGTACGACCGAAGCCATGGAACGGTCCGATCAGCAGGCGATAGGTCGCACGCCCCTCGGGCAGCGTCACGGTCTCGATCGCCGGCGATCGACCGGCGAGCAGGTCCGACGCGGCACTCAGCCGTTGCCAGCCGAGAGCGGCCCGCGTGCGAGATGAAAAGGAGCCGATCTGGAGGTGATAGAAGGGAATGCGGCCTTCTTCCGAACGCGGAGACGGCGCACCTGCCTCGCGCGCACTGTCTGCGGGCGTCTGCGCTGCAGGCGGTGGCGTGTCGCCATCCCCATTCCCCTCCCCCGCCGCCGCCGCGCCCGCTTCGTTCCGGTCGAGATCCGTCTCCGCCGGTTGCGTCATCGTCGATGCCGCGGGTGCCGGCGCCACTTCGACCGCGTCGTCGCCGTTCGCGCCGTTCTCTGCAGCGGGCCCCTCGGGAGCGGTCGTCGCCGCGGCAGGTGGCGCCGGCTCCTGAACGTCCGCCTGCGCGACCTCCGCCTCGGGAGGAAGAATCCGGAGGAAGACCGCTCGTGCCCGGTCTCCCGGGGCAAGCGACGCGAGACGGCGATAAAAGGGGCGATTGCTTTTCACCACGACATCGCCGAGCGCCTCTTCCGCCGCCCGCTCGGCCGCCGCAAGATCGCCCGCAAGGGCAAAGACGAGTGCCAGATTCTGCAGCGCGAGCGTGCGCTTGCCGGGGTCCTCGAGCAGGCTTTCGAGAATGTCGCGCGCCGCGGCGAAGTCCCCCGCTGCGGCCATCGAAAGCGCCATATTGGTCAGGATCGCCGTATCGTCGGGCGCCCGCACGAGAGCCTCCGCGTAGGCGCGCAAGGCCTCGCCGTGGCGGCCCGTCAGGTCGAGCGCCACGGCCTCGACATTGTAGCTTTCGCCGCTCTCGGCATGAAGGGCGTGCAGGGTTTCAAGCTGGGCCAGGGCCGCTTCGGGGCGGTCCTCGAAGAGATGGAGGCGCGCCATCGCGAGCCGCGTCGCGGCACTGTCGGGAGCGATCGCGCGCGCGCGCTCGAGAACCGTCCGGGCGCCCACGACGTCCCGCTCGCCCATCAGCATCGCCGCAAGGGCGAGGAGCGGCGCCGGGTTGTCCGGCTCGCGCGCCGCCGCCTCGCGATAGAAGCGCCGTGCGGCTTCCGCGTCTCCGGCACGTTCGAAACGCGCGGCCAGCCGCATGAGACCGGCGGCATCCATCGTCTCGATCGTGCGGATGTCGCGGTCGGGTCGCGGCCGTGTTCCGCTGCAGGCTCCGAGAAGGACCGTCGCCGCCAAGGCGGCCCCTACGGCCCACGCCGGGCCTTTGGCTCTCATCTTTTCGTCTCCTTGCGAGCCGACGATGAAAAAAGGCGTAGCGCTCTTGCGACGGGAACACAACAGCCGCCCTCAACGGGGACGGAGTTCATCGATCTCGTCATCGGAAAAGCCGAACTCGCGCAGAATCTCGTGGCTGTGTTCTCCGGGGACGGGCGGCGGCCGGCCGAGTTCGGGCGCGGTGCGTGAAAAGCGCGGTGCCGGAGCCGGCTCGACGATGCCGCCACGCTCGATGAAAGTCTTGCGCGCCATGAGATGAGGATGACGCCGCGCCTCGCGATAGTCGAGAACCGGTGCGACACAGGCATCCGAGTCTTCAAAGAGCGCCACCCATGCCGCCAGCGTCTTCTCGCGCATGCGCTCGGCAATCGCGGCGCGCATCGCCGGCCAGGCGGAAACGTCCATCTGTGCCCCCATGGAAGGATGCCCAGCGAGCCCGGCACGTGCGACGAATTCGGCGAAGAATTGCGGCTCGAGCGGCCCGACGGCGAGATAGCGGCCGTCGCGCGTCTCGTAGACGTCGTAGAACGGCGCCCCGCCGTCGAGAAGGTTGCTTTCGCGCTCCGGCCGCCAGAGACCCATGGCATCGAGCATGTGAACGACGCACATCAGGCTGGCGACCCCGTCGACCATGGCGGCATCGACGACCTGCCCCCTGCCCGAGCGCGCGGCTTCCAGCAGCGCACAGACGACGCCGAAGGCGAGATACATGGCGCCGCCGCCGAAATCGGCGATGAGATTGAGCGGAATCGCGGGCCGGTCCGATGCGCGGCCGATGGCGGCGAGGGCTCCGGTGAGCGCGATATAGGTGAGGTCGTGGCCGGCCCGCTCGGCCAGCGGGCCGTCCTGGCCCCAGCCCGTCATGCGACCGTAGACAAGGCGTGGATTGCGCGCAAGGCATGCCTCCGGCCCGAGCCCCATGCGCTCCATCACCCCGGGCCGGAAGCCCTCGATCAGCCCGTCGACCTCCGCCACGATGCGCAACAGGGCATCGCGGCCGCGCGGGGTCTTGAGATCGAGTGTCAGCGATCGCCGGCCACGGTTCAGGATCTCCTTGCGCGGGTCGCCGATCCGCAGGGGCGGTCCGCCCGGACGGTCGATGCGGATGACGTCGGCTCCCATATCGGCGAGCATCATGGCGGCGAAGGGCGCCGGCCCGAGCCCGGCGATCTCGACGATACGCAGTCCCTTGAGTGGCCCCATGCCGTTTGCACCTCGTCACCGGTCGCGCACATGACGGCTTATCGCGGACCGCGATCCATGCCATCCTCTCGCTTGCAGGAGAAGCCTACCGGGTCGGCCCGGTGAACCAAAGACGGGAGTTCCCATGCGCAGCGAGAAAATCGTCTTCAAGGGGCGCCAGGGCGATCTCGCCGCACGACTGGACCTGCCGATCGAACGTCCCAGGGCCTATGCTCTTTTCGCCCATTGCTTTACCTGTTCCAAGGACGTCTTCGCTGCCGCGCGGATCGCGCAGGAGCTCGCCGAACTCGGCGTCGCCACGCTCCGCTTCGACTTCACCGGTCTGGGCGAGAGCGGCGGCGAGTTCGCCGACAGCCACTTTACCGCCAATGTCGCCGATCTCGTCGCCGCCGCGCAATTCCTTGCGCAGCACTATGCTGCGCCGCGCCTGCTCGTCGGTCACAGCCTCGGCGGCGCGGCGGTGCTTGCCGCCGCCGGACAGATCGCTTCGGCGGAAGTCGTCGCCACCATCGGCGCCCCGTTCGATCCCGGACATGTCGGCCACCTGTTCGCCGACAAACGCGCGGAAATCGAGGCCGAAGGCGAGGCCATGGTGACGATCGCCGGACGCCCCTTTCGCATCACTCGGGAATTTCTCGAGGATATCGGCAGCCAGGATCAGGCGGCGCGGATCGCCGATCTGCGGCGCCCTCTCCTCATCTTCCACTCGCCTGTGGATCGGATCGTCGGCATCGACCATGCCGCGCGCATCTTCACCGCCGCCAGGCATCCGAAAAGCTTCATCTCGCTCGACAAGGCGGACCATCTCCTGAGCAGGCGCCAGGATGCGGTCTATGTGGCGCAGGTTCTCGTCGCCTGGGCGCGGCGCTATGTCGCGGGCCTCGAGCCGCCGGAGTTCCAGAGCCGGTTCGCCCCCGACGGCGAGCACGTGGTGGTTGCGGAAGCGGGTGGCAGAAAATTCACGCAGCTTATCAACGCGGCAGGACATCCTCTTGTATCCGATGAACCTTTGTCGGTCGGTGGGGACAATCTCGGCCCCTCCCCCTATGGTTTGCTGCTTTCTGCGCTCGGAGCCTGCACGGCGATGACGATTCGCATGTATGCCGATCACAAGGGCCTCAAGCTCGATCATGTTTCGATCCGCCTCGGACACGACAAGATCCATGCCGAGGATTGCGCCGACTGCGAAACGCGGGAGGGGAGGATCGACATCATCACGCGCGAGATCGCGCTTGAGGGCAAGCTCAGCGAGGCCGAGCGGGCGCGGCTTCTCCGGATTGCCGACAGGTGTCCGGTGCACCGCACCCTGCACGGCGAGGTCAAGGTGCGGACAGAGCTCGTTCAGTCTTTATAGCAGACCGTCTTCGCCGCTCCGGCGATGCGCTCGGGCGAGATCAGCCAGAGCTTTTCGAGATTGGCGGCATAAGGCGTCGGCGTATCGGCATCGGCGACCCGCATCACCGGCGCATCGAGCCAGTCGAAGGCGCTTTCCATCAGCCGGGCGGAGACCTCGCTGGCGATCGAGCAGACCGGCCAGCCTTCCTCGGCGATGACGCAGCGGTTGGTCTTCCGGACCGAGGCGATGACCGTTTCCATGTCGAGCGGGCGCAGGGTCCTGAGGTCGATGACCTCGGCCGAGATCCCCTCCCGCTCAAGCATCTCGGCGGCGGCAAGCGCCTCGCGAACGGCGATCGAATAGCCGACGATGGTGACATCGCTTCCCGCGCGCACGATCCGCGCCTTGCCGATCGGCAGCACATAGTCGTCGAGCTCGGGGACCTCGAAACTCGCTCCGTAGAGGATCTCGTTTTCCAGGAATACGACGGGGTTCGGATCGCGGATGGCGGCCTTGAGAAGGCCCTTCGCGTCGGCTGCGGAGTAGGGCGAGATCACCTTGAGTCCGGGCACGGCGGCGTACCAGGGCGCGAAATTCTGGCTGTGCTGCGCCGCAACGCGGGCGGCGGCTCCGTTGGGCCCGCGAAAGACGATCGGAACGCGGATCTGCCCGCCGGTCATATAGCGCTGCTTGGCCGCCGAATTCACGACATGATCGATCGCCTGCATGGCGAAGTTGAAGGTCATGAACTCGACGACCGGCTTCAATTGGCCGAAAGCCGCTCCGACCCCGAGGCCGGCGAATCCGTATTCCGTGATCGGCGTATCGATCACCCGTTCGGGGCCGAATTCGGCGAGAAGCCCCTGGGTCACCTTGTAGGCGCCCTGATATTCCGCAACCTCCTCGCCCATGACGAACACGTCCGGGTCGCGGCGCATCTCTTCCGCCATGGCATCGCGCAGGGCTTCGCGCACGGTCTGTGTCAGCACCGGCGTGCCCGGAGGGATTTCGGGATCGGCACCTGCAGGGGTCGGGTCGGCGACGGGAGCGGAAACCGGTGTCGCAGCGGTGGCGGCCACGGTTTCGCGTGCCGCCAAGGCCGGTTCCTTCGCCTCTTCTGCCGTCGTCGCCGCGTCCGCGAGCGTGCGCGCATCCTCTCCCTCCTCGAGGAGGATCGCGATCGGCGCGCCGACGGGCACATTCTCCGTTCCCTCGGCGACGAGGATACGGCCGAGCGTGCCCTCATCGACGGCTTCGACTTCCATCGTCGCCTTGTCGGTCTCGATCTCCGCGATGACGTCGCCGGGCGCCACCGCGTCGCCTTCCTTCTTGAGCCAACGGGCGAGCGTTCCCGCTTCCATGGTCGGCGAGAGCGCGGGCATGGTGATCGTGATCGGCATCGGTCAGGCTCTCTCCTCAGGCCTCGGCGAGAACGTCGTCATAGAGCGTCTCGGGCGCGGGCTCGGGTGCATTGCGGGCAAAGTCGGCAGCCGCTTCGATCTCCGCCTTGATTTCCTTCTCGATCGCCTTGAGGGCGCTTTCCTCGAGGCCTTCGGCGAGGAGCTTCTTGCGCAGGCCATCGATCGGGTCGTGCTTTTCACGCATTTCCTTGACTTCCTCGCGCGGACGGTATTTCGCCGGATCGGACATCGAATGACCGCGGTAGCGATAGGTCTTCGCTTCGATCAGGATGGGCCCCTTGCCGGCCCGCACATGAGCGATCGCCTCTCCCGCGGCAGCACGGACGGCGAGCACGTCCATGCCGTCGACCTGCCGGCCGTACAGTCCGAGCCCCTCGCCGCGGCGGTAGAGCTCCTGCTGTCCGGTGGCACGCTCGATCGAGGTGCCCATGGCATAGTGGTTGTTCTTGATGACATAGATTACCGGCAGCTTCCACAGGACCGCCATGTTGAAGGCCTCGTAGACCTGGCCCTGATTGGCCGCCCCGTCACCGAAATAGGCCAGTGTCACGGCGTCGCTCTTGCGATATCTGGCAGCGAAGGCGAGCCCGGTGCCGAGCGGCACGGGCGCGCCGACGATACCATGCCCGCCATAGAAGCCGCCTCCGGGATTGAACATGTGCATCGAGCCGCCCTTGCCGCGGGAGATCCCCGCCGCGCGCCCGGTGAGTTCGGCCATTACGGCCTTCGGGTCGGCGCCCGAGGCAAGAACGTGACCGTGGGAGCGATAGCCGGTGATCACCGTGTCGCCCGACTTCAGAGCCGACTGGAAGCCGACGACCACCGCCTCCTGACCGATATAGAGGTGGCAGAAGCCGCCGATGAGACCGAGGCCGTAGAGCTGCCCCGCCTTCTCCTCGAATCGGCGAATGCGCAGCATGGCGCGATAAAGGCTGACGAGCTCGTCACGACTCGCTTCATAGAGCGCCGGCTCTGTCTTTTTCCTGCGGGCGGCCGGCCGTCCCGCGGATTTGCGGCTCGATGCGTTGCTTTTGGCCATGATGGGTCCACTCGGTTCGGAACGAACGATGATCTGGGTGCCTCCGGCGCCCTCTCAATATCGACGAATGCGCGGGAATTCAAAAGAAAATCGCCGCCATGATCGCGCCGCTACCGGCCAGGCGTCGGCACCGGCTGCAGGACGACGACCTCGTCGGGGCGCACGAAGCCGAGCGTGCGTCGTGCCTCCTCGTCCAGAAGGTCGGGGTCGAGATTGTCGGGGCGCAGGAGCGCAACGCGCGATTCGAGACGCTCCCGCTCGGCATGAAGCACGGCCGCCTCATGGGACAGACGCTCCGCCTCGGCATCGAGCTCGCGAAGCGCCCACAGGCCGTTCGCACCCTCGAGCGCATGATAGGCGAAATACGCCAAGAGGGCGACAAAGGCGGCGGGCACGAGAGCCCGCCGGAGCCGACGGCTTATGCCGGAATTCATCTTCATGAGCGAATCGAATCACAGGCGAGTCCCACGATCAAGTAAAAAAGCTCTGTAGATTCAAATCTCTATCGGTGGTCGCAGGGATAGTGCCCGAGTTCGCAGCAAGCACAAGGTCTAGCGCCATGCCGGAATGTCCTCCTCCGCTGTGGTCCGTCGCTCTCCTTCGCCCTCATCCCCGACTTGTGTCGTCCGCCCCCCGGCCGGCGGATCCGCCGCGACCGGGGGAGGCTCTGCCGCGACTTGAATGCACTGGCCGGACCGGCGGAGGCTGGATTCCGGTCATCGTCTCGCTATGGGTGCGGCACGGGGTCGTCGCAGTGGGAGAACGTCTTGACAGAATACGCCGTTTCGGTTATTAATATACCTTTCTTTTCCCTTTCGGATAATCCCGTCATGACGCTCGACGCCATGATCGATGCGGTTCTCGATCGCGAAGGCGGTTTCGTCGACGATCCCGTCGATCCCGGCGGCGCCACCAAATACGGTGTCACACGCGCCGTTCTCGAGGCCTGGCGCGGCCATGCCGTCTCGGCGGACGATATCGCGACCCTGGAACGGGATGAAGCGCGGGCGATCTACAGCGAGCTCTATTACCGCCGCCCCGGCATCGATCACCTGCCCGGAAGCCTGCAGCCCATTCTCCTCGACAGCGCCGTCAATCACGGACCGGTCACCGCGGTGCGCCTCCTGCAACGGGTGCTCGGCGCCGTTGCGGCAGAGGCTCCGGTCCCCGACGGAATCCTCGGTCCCGCCACCCTGAACGCGGCGGAAGAGGAAGACCGCCGCCTCGGTCCTTGGCTCCGGGCCTCGCTTGTCGACGAGCGTCGACGTCTCTATTGCCGGCTCGCGGCGCAACGACCGGCGATGGCGAAATTCCTGCGCGGCTGGCTTGTCCGCGCCACCGCCTTCGACCCCGAGCGCAAGGATCTTCCCTAGGATGCCGATCCCCCTCCTCGACAGCATCGCCAAGGCCGCCGACCGCCTCTTCGGCGTCATCGACGCGATGGTGGTGGACAAGGACGCCGCCGCCAGGCTCAAGCACGAGGCCGAGATGGCGCTGGTCGACCTCAATCTCGCGCAGATGGCCGTGAACGCCGAGGAAGCCAGACATGCTTCGCTCTTCGTGGCCGGCTGGCGGCCCTTCATCGGCTGGGTCTGCGGTGCCGCGCTGGCCTGGGAATATGTCGGAGCGCCGCTGGCGCAATGGGGGCTGACACTCGCCGGGCTGGAACTCGCCTATTCGGTACCGCAGGTGCCGACCGACAGCCTTTTCGAGCTCGTCCTCGCCATGCTCGGAATGGCGGGTCTCCGGACCTACGAAAAACAGCGCGGCGTGGCGCGCCGCTGATTGATCAGGCGCCGGCGCGTCGCAGGGCATCGCGGCCGAGAAAGCTTGCCGCCGGCCCGAGCTTCTCGTCGATGCGCAGGAGCTGATTGTATTTCGCGAGACGATCCGAGCGCGACAGCGAGCCGGTCTTGATCTGCCCGCAATTCGTCGCCACCGCGAGATCGGCGATGGTCGTGTCCTCGGTTTCGCCCGAACGGTGCGAGATGACCGCCCGGTATCCGGCACGATGCGCCATCTCGACGGTCGCGAGCGTTTCGCTCAAGGTGCCGATCTGATTGGGCTTGACGAGGATCGCATTGCCGATGCCCTCGGCGATGCCGCGCGAGAGACGCTCGGGATTGGTGACGAAGATGTCGTCGCCGACGAGCTGGATGCGTGTGCCGAGGGCCTCGGTCATGGCCTGCCAGCCCTGCCAGTCGTCCTCCGCCATGCCGTCCTCGATCGAGACGATCGGATAGCTGTCGACAAGCGATGTCCAATAGGAGACGAGGCCGTCGGCGTCGAGCGTTCTGCCTTCTCCGCCAAGCACGTAACGACCGTCCTTGAAGAATTCGCTGGCCGCGGGGTCGAGCGCGAGCGCGATGTCCTCGCCGGGCTTGTAGCCGGCGCCTTCGATCGCCTCCATGATGACATCGAGCGCCTCGGTGCTGCTCTTGAGCGCCGGCGCGAAACCGCCTTCGTCGCCGATCGCGACCGAGAGCCCCTTCGCCTTGAGCCGGGCCTTGAGGCAATGGAACACCTCGGCTCCCATGCGCACGGCATCGGCGATTCCGGCGGCGGCGATCGGCATGATCATGAACTCCTGCACGTCGATGGCGTTGTCGGCATGGGCCCCGCCATTGAGGATGTTCATCATCGGGGTCGGCAGGGTGCGCGCCATGGGCCCGCCGAGATAGCGATAGAGGGGCAGTCCGAGACTGTCGGCGGCCGCCCTGGCGACCGCGAGACTGACGCCCAGGATGGCGTTCGCCCCGAGCCGGCCCTTGTTCGGCGTGCCGTCGAGGTCGCACATGATCTGGTCGATCTCCACCTGCTCCTCGGCATCAAGGCCGGACAGCGCATCGAAGAGTTCGCCGTTCACCGCCTCGACGGCCTGACGCACGCCCTTGCCGCCGTAGCGGCAGCCGCCGTCGCGCAGCTCCACGGCCTCGTGCGCACCGGTCGAGGCCCCCGAGGGCACAGCGGCGCGGCCGAAACCGCCATCCTCGAGATGGACGTCCACCTCCACGGTGGGATTGCCGCGGGAGTCCAGGATTTCCCGCCCGACGATGTCGATGATGACGCTCATGTCCTTGCCTCCTCGATGGTCGGGATGCTCCGCCGCGGTGGTCGGATCTAGCCGACGATCTCGATGTCGGAGAAGAAGAAGGTGATCTCCCGGGCCGCGTTGTCCGGCGAATCCGAGCCGTGCACGGAATTTGCCTCGATGCTTTCGGCGAACGTCCTGCGGATCGTTCCTTCGGCCGCGTCCGCCGGATTGGTGGCCCCCATCACCTCACGATTGCGAGCCACGGCGTTTTCGCCCTCGAGCACCTGCACCACCACCGGGCCCGAGGTCATGAAGGCGCACAGGTCATCGAAGAAGGGCCGCTCGCGGTGAACGGCATAGAAGTTCTCAGCCTGCTCGCGTGTGAGGCGCAGGCGCTTCTGCGCCACGATCCTGAGCCCGGCCTCCTCCAGCATGGCGTTGATCCGGCCGGTGAGATTGCGCCGCGTGGCGTCGGGTTTGATGATCGATAACGTCCGCTCGAGAGCCATGTGTCTGCGGTCCTCTTGAAAATGGGTCGGGGGAATGTGTCGGGCGGCTTTTACGGGAAGGCGACGGCTTTGCCAAGGGCTCGCGGAGATGCCGTTCGCATGTTAAAGGCCGCCGCATGCTGCAGATCAATTCGCTGACCTATCGCATCGGTGACCGGCTCCTGTTCGACGGGGCGAGCGCGCACATCCCCGCCGGCGCGAAAATCGGTCTCGTGGGACGCAACGGTGCCGGCAAGTCGACGCTTCTCGCCCTTATCCAGGGCTCGCTTGCGCCGGAATCGGGGACGATCGTCGTCCACCCGCGGGCCCGGGTCATGGCGGTGGCGCAGGAGGCGCCGGGCGGTCCGCGCTCGCTGCTCGCGACCGTGCTCGATGCGGATCGGGAACTTCGTCGTCTCGAAGCCGAAGCGGCCATGGCGAACGACGCCCATCGCATCGCCGAGATCCATACCCGGCTCGCCGATATCGACGCCCATTCGGCCCCGGCGCGGGCGGCGGCGATTCTCGCGGGGCTCGGCTTCGATGCCGCCGCGCAGGAACGCCCGCTCGACGATTTCTCCGGCGGTTGGCGCATGCGCGTGGCGCTCGCCGCTACGCTCTTCGTCGCCCCCGATCTGCTGCTCCTCGACGAGCCCAGCAATTATCTCGATCTCGAGGGCGTGCTCTGGCTCGAGTCACATCTCAGGAGCTACCCTCACAGTTTCA
>CAZAEP010000053.1:0-12561 GCA_964484045.1 uncultured Sphingomonadales bacterium | reverse complement strand
GGAGCCGGAGATCGTGAAGAAGGGCACGTTCGCCTCGCCGGCGATGGCCCGCGCGAGCAGCGTCTTGCCGGTGCCGGGCGGGCCGACGAGAAGCGCCCCCTTGGGAATGCGGCCGCCGAGGCGCTGGAACTTCTGGGGATCGCGCAGGAACTCGACGATCTCCTGCAGTTCCTCCTTGGCCTCGTCGATGCCGGCGACGTCCTCGAAGGTGATGCGGCCGGTCTTCTCGGTCAGCAGCCGCGCCCGCGACTTGCCGAAGCCCATCGCCCCGCCGCGGCCGCCCGACTGCATCTGGCGCATGAAGAAGATCCACACCGCGATCAGGAGCAGCATCGGGAACCAGGCGATGAGCGTGCCGATCAGCGCATTGGTCTCCTGCTTCTTGGCGGTGAAGCGGACGCCGTGCTCGCGCAGGGTCTCGATGAGGGTCGAATCGTCGGGCATGTAGGTGGTGAACGGCGTGCCGTCGCGGAGCTTGCCCGAGATGTCCTTGCCCTGGATGGTGACCGAGGCCACCTGCTCCTGCTCGACGCGGGCGAGGAAGTCGGAATAGGCGAGCTCCGGCGTGCGGGACCCCGCGGGGCCCTGGAAAAGATTGAACACCGCCACCAGCACGAGGATGATGACGAGCCACAAGAGCGCGTTACGGCCGAAATTGTTCACGCGGAGTCCTTTCTGCTCGCCGCCCCCGGTGCGGTCATTGTATCGCGCCTGAGGGCGTCCGCCTAGGAAATAAGCGCTTTCCCGCCGACTGCAAGCCTTCGCTCTCAGAGGGCGGGTGCGATTTCCGGCATCCCGAGGCGGATCGGGATGCAAGAAATGACATCGAAAGGTAAAGGCTTTGCAACCCATCCAAGATACGGGCTGCCGAGCAGCGTGCCGTCGGCGGCGAACAGGGCCGGCAGGGTGAGGCGCGCGGGATGCGGCGGCGCATCCGCCGCCAGGTCCGGCGGCGCCGCCTTCAGCGCCCGCCAGCCCGCGCTCCCCAGGGCTCCGACCATCCGCCCTTGCGCGTCGCCCCCGAGCCGCAGCTTGAAGCGCCGGTCCCAGAGCTGCCAGCGTCCGGTTTCGAGCGGCACGGGGGGCGCGATCGCGGCCGGTTCGCGGCAGACCAGCAGGTTTCCGCCACGACAGGGGCGGATCAGGCAGCCGCCGAGCGAGAGACCGCGAAAACGCGACGCGCGCAGGGCCTCGAGCGCATGCTCGAGGCGCTTGCGCCGGGGCGGGTAGAGGCGTCCGCCGAGAACGGTGAGAAGCTGTGTCAATGCGCGGAGGACGACTTCCTCGGGGGCGTCGAGAAGGGCGCTGCGCGGGGTCAGCGCATGGCCGCGGGCATCGACTCGCACATGCGCCGCGAGATGCGCCGCCACCGCCTGCTCCAGTGCCGCCCGCGCCCGGCCGAGGCGGCGCGCCACGCCGGCCAGCCGTTCGCCGCTGAGCTCCGGCAGCGGCGGCCTTGCGAGCAGCGCCCGGATGCGCGTTCGCGCATAGGCGGGGTCGCGGTTGCCGGGATCCTCGAGCCAGGCCTGGCCGGCGGCGCGGCAGGTGGCGTCGAGGCGCCGCTTGGGCCAGTCGAGGAGCGGGCGATAGCGGCGCGGCAGGCGCTCGCCCGGGGTGAGCGGCGGCGCGGACGGCATCATCGCGGCGAGACCGTAAAGGCCGCTGCCGCGGCCGAGGCGAACGAGAAAGGTCTCCGCCAGATCGTCCGCCTGATGCGCCAGCAGGAGCGCCGCGACGCCATGGTCCCGGCACCAGCCCTCGAGCAGGTGATAGCGCGCCGCGCGGGCGGCCTCCTGGATGCCTGTGCGGGGCTTTTCCCCGTGCCAGCGGAGAATGTGACACGGGATCGCGCGCGCGGCGAGCCACCGTGCGACCTGATCCGCATCGGCGGCCGAGCCGGCCCGCAATCCGTGATCGACATGAAGGGCGGTGACCTGCGCGCCCCAGCGCCGGGCGAGCAGGGCGAGCGCCATGCTGTCCGCCCCCCCGGAGACGGCGACGGCGAGCGCATGCGAAGGGTCCAGACCGAGACCCATCATGGCGGCGGCGAAGTCCGCCTCGCTGACCGGGTGCCCGGATTCCGCCATCGCTCAGGGACAGCCGATGCGCGCGCGCTCCACGGCCATGCGGCGTTTGATCCGGTCCTCGGCGTCGGGATAGCTGGTTGCGAGCTGCTCGAAGGCGGCGCAGGCGTCGTCGGTCTGGCCCAGGGCGGCGAGGCTCATGGCCAGCTTCAACAGGCTGTCGGGCGCCTTGCCGCTCTTGCCGTAGTCCTGATAGCCGGTGAGGAAGGCCTGGGCCGCGCGGGCATAGTCGCGGCGCACATAATAGGTCTCGCCGAGCCAGTATTGCGCATTGCCGGCGAGCGGATGGTCGCGATGGGCGGCGAGAAAGGCGCGGAAGGCCTGCTCGGCCTCGGCGATCTGCCCGCGCCGGAGGAGGGCGTAGGCGGCCTCGTACTCCTTCGCCGGGTCGACCGCGGGCGATGCCGGTGCCGCGGCGGCGTTTTTCGCGGCGGCGCCGGCGGCCGCCTTCGTGCCTGCGAGCAGGGCCGCCGCCTCTTCCGGCGTGCGGGTGACGACGAGACCGCCGGCGGGCGCGCCCGCGGGCGCCGCGCCGGATGCCGGCGCTCCCTCGGCTCCGGCGGTCGGGGCGCCGGATGTCGCCGCACCGCCGGCCGCGTTTTCCATCGTCTGCAGACGCAAGGCGACGTCCTGCTCGAAGCGGGCCAGGCGATTGGCGAGCGTCCGGTTCTGATGCTGAACCTCCTCGATCTTGCCGGTCAGTTCGCGCAGTTGCCGTTCGAGCGCGTCGACCCGCACCGCGAGATCGGCAAGGAGCGGCGCCGCGCTCGTGGTGCCCGTCCGCAACGGCGCTCCGTTGTCGCCCGGGGTGGCAAAATAGGTCGTGTCGGGCCTGAACACGCGCCGTTGCACGGCCTGAAGCTCTTTCTCGAGAACCCTGACGCGTTCGGCAAGATCGTCGCTTTTCTGTGCCGCGGCGGGGAAAGCGGCGACAAGAAGGCCGGCAAGTGCCGCTCCGCAGCACAGCCGGGCCCAATGAACAGGGGATTTCACCGCTACAGGATATCGGCCCATGCCGCGTCTCCGATCCTCGTCAAGCGAAGACTGTCCTTTCACGCACCGTCGATGACGGCCGCGACCGCTTCGCCCGTTGAAGCAGACGGCTCTGGCGAAAACAAGGCAAGCCCCCCGTCACGGCCGGGGGGTGACGGCGGCTCCCTGCGTCAGGCCCCCGCGCGTTCGACCTTGAGCACGGCGCGACGATTCTGCCGCCAGACCTCCTCGCCGGTTCCGAGAACCGCCGGACGTTCCTTGCCATAGCTGATCGTCTTCAGGCGATTGGGGTCGACCCCGAGCGCGACGAGATAATTCTTCGCCGCGTTGGCGCGCCGCTCGCCGAGCGCGAGATTGTACTCCCGGGTGCCGCGCTCATCGGCATGGCCCTCGATCGTGGCCGCGACCTCGGGGTGGGCGTTGAGCCACTCCGCCTGGCGCTTGAGCGTCTCGCGCGCGAGCGGTGAAAGCTCGGCGCTGTCGAAGGCGAAAAAGACGCGATCGCCGGCATAGCTCTCGAGCGAGGCCTGCGTCGGTTCACCGAAGGGGTTGCCGAGCTCCTCCTGGCTCACCTCGCCCGCGGGGACGGCCGGGGGCGTCGGCTGGGACTGCTGTTCCTGCGCGGGGGGCGGTGCCGCCTGGGTCGCCTCCTCGGCCGCCTTGTTGCTGCTGCACGCGGCAAGCAGCACGGCGACGGTGGCGACGAATGCTGCCCGTAGGCCGAATCGCATGGCGTTCATCTTCTTTCCTACTCCCTGTGTCGGAATTCCGTGCCCCCTGCGGCGTTCACATTCGCTCCACGACGTCTGCACTGTCACCGGACCCTTTCGCGCACTCTGCGACGAGCGACCCGTCCGTTATATCGGTGCGCCCGGTCCCGATCAAGGCTGCTAATTTGTCGAAAAAGAAAGTCTTTTCCGCTTTTCCGGAGGATCAGTCGTCGAGCAGCGGCGACCAGGCGGGGTCGGACGCCTCGCCCGGTGTCGGCACCCGGCGCTCGTTGTAGCCGGTGAGATCGACCGACCACAGCGCGGTCGAGCCGTCCTCGGGCGAGAGACGGAAGAACATCAGGACACGACCGTTGGGCGACCAGGTCGGGCCCTCGTCCTGATAGGCGTCGGTGAGCAGGCGCTCGCCCGAGCCGTCGGGCCGCATGACGCCGATGCGGAACTTGGCCTCGCCGATCCTGGTGAAGGCGATGAGGTCGCCGCGCGGCGACCAGACCGGCGTCGCATAGCGGCCGTCGCCGAAGGAGATGCGCTCGACATGGCCGCCGTCGGCGTCCATGACGTAGAGCTGCTGACTGCCGCCGCGATTGGAGTTGAAGACGATCCGCCTGCCGTCGGGCGAATAGGAGGGCGAGGTGTCGATGCCGGGATGGGTCGTCAGCCGGCGCACCTTGCGGGTCCTGAGATCCATCTCGTAGATGTCGGAATTGCCGTTCTCGGCAAGGCTCAGGATGACCTTGTTGCCGTCGGGCGAGAAGCGCGGCGCGAAGGTCATGTTGGGGAAGTCGCCGAGGACCTCGTGGCGGCCGGTGTCGAGATTGTAGAGATAGACCCGCGGCTGGTCGTTGTAATAGGCGAGATAGGTGATCTCCTGGCGATTGGGCGAAAAGCGCGGGGTCAGCACGAGATCCGCGCCGTCGGTGAGATAGCGGTGGTTGAAGCCGTCCTGGTCCATGATCGCGAGCCGCTTGCGGCGATGCAGCTTGCTTCCCGATTCGGCGATATAGACGATGCGGCTGTCGAAATAGCCCTTCTCGCCGGTCAGGCGCGCATAGATGTCGTCCGCCACCTTGTGGGCGATGCGCCGCCAGTCGCCGGGCTGCGCGGTATAGCGCAGACCGGTGAGCTGGGTCTCGGCGAACACGTCCCAGAGGCGGAATTCGGCGACCAGCAGGCCGTCGCCGCGGATGCTCACCTGTCCGGTGACGAGCGCCTGCGCCGCGATCGCCCGCCAGTCGGCGAAGCGCGGGCGGACATCGGCCGAGGTCGGGGTGGAGAGGAAGGCGCGCCGGTCGAGGGGGCGGAAGAGGCCCGAGCGGTCGAGATCGGCGGCCGCCACGGCGGCGATGTTCTCGCCCACGGCGGTGAGGGGGCCGGCCGCGGTCTCGCCGCTGCCGAGCGCGACGAAGGCGGGCACCGCGATCGGCAGCGGTTCGACATTGCCCCGCGTCACGTCGACGAAGAGCTGCGCCCGGGCGGCGGGGGCCGCCAGCACCAGGGCGACAGCGAGACCGAGCAGGCGCAGCAGGGGACGACGGGGCATGAGATGTTCCGTTCCGCTCATAGGAGGGTCAACCGCCGAGCATTTCGCCGGCATCGAAGGTGAACTCGATCTGTCGCCATAGCTCATACTGGCTCAAGGGCAAATTGTCATATGGCTGGCAATTGAGCACGGCGCGGCGCGCGCTTTCGGCGAAGATACGGAAGAATTCCCGTCCCGGGGCGGAGAGATTGCCGGCGCCGATGAACTGCGGCGGCCGCGCCAGTCGCCCGTCGCGGCGCAGCTCGATGCGGATGCGCACCTGCATCTTCTCGAGATCCTTCGCGCCCGCGGGCACGAACCAGCATTGCTGCACGCGCTGGCGGATCGCCGCCGCGAGCGTCGCGGTGGCGATCCGCGCGGCAAGCGCCGATTGCCGGCGCGCCGGGGCGGCCGCCTTCTTCGGCTTTTCTTCCGGCCTCGCGGCCGGGGCCGGCGTCGTCTTCTTGATCGAGCGGTCGAGAAGGGCCGCGACCCGCGCCGGATCGAAGCGCGAAGGCGGTTTGGGCTTGCTCCGCGGCGCGACGTGAAGGCGCGGTCCGGGGGCCGGCGGCTTGCTTTGCGGCCTGGGCGGCCGGGCATCGGGAAGGGGCACCGCCTGCGCCTGCGCCTTCGGTGTCGGCGCCGCCTCGACGGCTGTCCTGACGGCCTGCGGTTCGGGCGCGGGCTCCGCTTCCTTTTGCGGCGCGCGCACCACATCGTCGATGGTGACGAACTCCACCGGGATCACCTCGGGGATGTCGGGCAGCGGGCGCCGGAAGTGCGGCAGGCCGACGATGATGGCGACGGCGAGGCCGACATGCACCGTCAGGCTGAAGATCCATCCCTCGCGATAAAAATCCCTCACCATCGATTTCGTTTCGTCGATACCCTCTGTGGCAGACGCGTGTCCGGCCCGATCACGGGCGGTCCGCGACCAGCGCCACCTTGCTGAAGCCGGCCGCGTGCACGGCCGCCATCACCTGCATCACCCGGCCATAGGCCAGACGCCGGTCGCCGCGGACATAGACCCGCGTTTCCGGGCGGTTGCGGGTCTCGGCGATGGCGGCGAGGCGCGGCACCAGCTCGTCCGGGCTGACCTCAGTCTCGCCGATGAATATGGCCCCTTTTTGGTCGATGGTCACGGTCAGCGGCGTGGTGTCCTCGGGCAGCGCCGGCGCCCGGGCGTCGGGGAGGTCCACCGGGACGCCCACCTGCAGGAGCGGCGCGGCGACCATGAAGACGATCAGCAGCACCAGCATGACGTCGACGAAGGGCGTGACATTGATCTCGGCCAGCGGCTTGTAGCGCGTCACCCCGCGGCGGTCGCGTCGACGAAGCTGGATCTCCATTCCCGCCATCAGAGGTCCCTCTCGTCGAGCTGGCGTGAGAGGATGGCCGAGAACTCGTCGGCGAAGCCTTCGAGCCGGCCGGCGAAGCGACTGAGGTCGGTGGCGTGCTTATTGTAGGCGACGACCGCCGGGATGGCGGCGACGAGGCCGAAGGCGGTGGCCATCAGCGCCTCGGCGATGCCCGGCGCCACCACCGCGAGACTGGTGTTCGAGGTCAGCGCGATCGACTGGAAGCTGTTCATGATCCCCCAGACCGTGCCGAAGAGGCCGACGAAGGGCGCCGCCGAGCCGACGGTGGCGAGAAAGCCGGTATGGCCCTCCAGGCGCTCCATCTCGCGGGCGATGGCGACCCGCATCACCTTGTTGATGCGGTCCTCGACGCTGATCCGCTGCGCCCGCCCGCCACGGGCCTTGAGCGAGCGCTGCCACTCGCGCATGGCGGCGACGAAGACCATGGCGAAGGGATGGTTGATGCGCGACTTGAGGCTCTCATAGAGCTCTTCGGGCGCCGTTCCCGACCAGAAGGAATCCTCGAAGGCGTCGGCCTCGGCATTGACCCGCCTGAGGCGCAGCCAAG
This sequence comes from uncultured Sphingomonadales bacterium, assembly GCA_964484045.1. Classification (GTDB taxonomy): domain Bacteria; phylum Pseudomonadota; class Alphaproteobacteria; order Sphingomonadales; family Rhodothalassiaceae; genus J134. The sequence continues at coordinate 5,308 of CAZAEP010000053.1, read as the reverse complement.
TGGCGAAGATGATGGTCCAGCTCCACAGCGAGGCGGCGAGCAGCAGGAGAACCACCGCCTGCACCACGATATCGGCCTGGCTGATCATGCCCCAGACCGAAAAGTCGCCGTGGCTTCCGGCGAGCCGTGTCGCGTCAATCGCTCCTTGCATCGGCAGTCATCCTCAGGTCCCTGTTTCCGGCGCCGCGACCGCTTCCAGCCGTCGCCGCCAGTCCTCGGGCAGGCGCCGGGGCCGCCCCTCGGAATCGATGAGCGCGACCCTGAGCCGCGCCCGCGCGACGACGTCCGCGCCGCGGCTGATCCACTGTCGCGCATCGACATAGGCCGCCGCCACCTTCTCCACCTCGGAGTGGACGGTCAAGGCGTCATCGAGGAAGGCGGGGGCGAGAAAGTCGATCTCCATATGACGCACGGCGAAACCGAGGCGCCGGTCCGCGTCCGCCCGCCGCCACGCCGCGGCGTGGTCGATGCCCAGCATGCGCAGCATCTCCGAACGTCCGCGCTCGAAAAAGCGCACGAAATTGCCATGATAGACGACGCCGCCGGCATCGGTATCCTCGTAATAGACGCGGATGGGCAGACGGTGGCGGCCCGCCGCGAGGGTGCCGCTGTGCGGGCGGTCCGGCGCGGGCCCGCTCACGGGCGGTCCTCGTCGTCGGCGAAGAGATCGCCGGCCCCCTCGCCGCGCCCCGGCGGCACGAGTCCGAGATGGCGGTAGCCGGCCGGCGTCAGCATGCGGCCGCGCGGCGTGCGCTGCACGAAGCCCTGCTGGATGAGATAGGGCTCGATGATGTCCTCGATCGCATCCTTGGGCTCCGACAGCGCGGCGGCGAGCGTCTCGATTCCCACCGGACCGCCGGAATAGGTCTCGCCGATGCAGCCGAGATAGCGGTGGTCCATGGCATCGAGCCCGGCGCGGTCGACCTCGAGGCGGCTGAGCGCCGCGTCGGCGGCGATCCGGTCGACGCGCGTGTGCCCGGCGACGGCGGCGAAATCGCGCACCCGCCGCAACAGACGCCCGGCGATGCGCGGGGTGCCGCGCGAGCGTGCCGCGATCTCCCGTGCCCCGTCCTCGGTGAGGGCGAGTCCGAGCAGGCGGGCGCCGCGGCGCACCACCTCGACGAGGTCCTCGACGCTGTAGAAATCGAGCCGGGTCGGGATGCCGAAGCGATCGCGCAAGGGGTTGGTCAGAAGACCGAGCCGCGTCGTCGCGCCGATCAGCGTGAAGGGCGGCAGATCGATCTTGACCGAGCGCGCGGCCGGTCCCTCGCCGATGATGAGGTCGAGCTGGAAATCTTCCATCGCCGGGTAGAGAATTTCTTCCACGGCCGGATTCAAGCGGTGGATTTCGTCGATAAAAAGGACATCCCGTGGCTCGAGATTGGTGAGCAGCGCGGCGAGATCGCCGGCGCGGGCGATGACCGGGCCCGAGGTGGCGCGGAAACTGACCCCGAGCTCGCGGGCGACGATCTGCGCCAGCGTCGTCTTGCCGAGCCCCGGCGGGCCGAAGAAGAGCGCATGGTCGAGCGCCTCGCCGCGCGCCCGTGCGGCCTCGATGAAGACGCGGAGATTCGCGCACGCCGCGCGCTGGCCGATGAAATCGTCGAGGCGCTGCGGACGCAGCCCGGCATCGAGCGCGTCATCCGCCGCCTCGGCCGGGTCGATCACGCGTTCGCTCATTTGCCGAGCTCCTTCAGTCCGGCGCGGATGAGATCGGCGACGGGGCTCTCCGGTGCGAGCGTCCCGGCGGCCCGCATCACCGCGGCATAGGCCTCGGCGCGGCCATAGCCGAGATGCACCAGCGCGCTCACCGCATCCTCGGCGACGCCGCCCGCGGGCGCGCCGGCCGTCGTTCCGGCAAGGCTCGCGCCCGGGGGCCGGAAGGCGACGCCTGCGACCTTGTCCTTGAGCTCGCTGACGATGCGCTGGGCGAGCTTCGGCCCCACGCCCTGCGCGCGGGCGACGGCGGCCTTGTCGCCGGCGGCGATCGCCGTCTCGAGCGTGTCGGCGTCGAGAACGGAGAGGATCGCGAGCGCGACCTTCGCGCCCACCCCCGAGACGGCGAGAAGAAGCCGGAACATGTCGCGCTCGCGGGCGCTCGCGAAGCCGTAGAGGTGGATGTGATCCTCGCGCACATGGGTCTCGATGAGGAGCGCCGCCGGTTCCCCGACCCGCGGCAGGGCGGCGAGCGTCCGCCGCGAGGCGAAGACGAGATAGCCGACGCCGCCGACATCGAGCACCGCCCAGTCGGCGCCTGTGGAGTCGAGCACGCCCCTGAGCCTGGCGATCATCGCGCGGCTCCCGCGAGACGTGCCGCACCGCCGCCGATGCTGTGGGCATGGCAGATGGCGACCGCCAGCGCATCGGCGGCGTCGTCGCCGGCGATGGCGATGCCGGGCAGCAGCACGCCGAGCATGGCGTGGATCTGCTCCTTGGCCGCATGGCCGACGCCGACGACGCATTTCTTGATCCGGTTGGGGGCGTATTCGGCGACCGGAATTCCCTTGAGCGCGGGCACGAGAAGCGCGATGCCGCGGGCCTGTCCGAGCTTCAAGGTCGAGACCGGGTTCTTGTTGACGAAGGTCTCCTCGACCGCTGCGCTCGCCGGCTGATGATCCTCTATCACCGCCATCAGGCCGTCATGGAGCATGACCAGCCGGGTCGCGAGATCGTCGCGGCTGTCGGTGCGGACGACGCCGTTTGCGACATGGACGAGACGCGTGCCGACGCTCTCGATGACGCCCCATCCGGTGGCGTTGAGGCCGGGGTCGAGTCCGATGAGGCGCATCGCGTCACATGATCCTTTCCGGCTCAGGCCGCCTCGAGCCGCTCGAGAATCTCGTCGGAGATCGCGTAATTGCCGTAGACCTCCTGCACATCGTCATTGTCCTCGAGCGCGTTGAGAAGCCTCAGAAGCTTCGCCGCGTCCTCCTCGGAGACCGGGACCGGGTCCTTGGCCTGCCAGGCGAGCTTCGCCGATTCGGGGGGGCCGAACCTGTCCTCGAGCGCGCGTGCGACCGCATGCAGATCGTCCGGCGCGGTGGCGATCTCGTGGCTTTCGTCGTCGGATTCGACATTTTCCGCGCCGGCCTCGACGGCGGCCTCGAACATCGCGTCCGCCGAGGCCGCATCGGCCTTGTAGATGATGAGGCCGATGCGGTCGAAGAGGAAATTGGCCGACCCGGTCTCGCCGAGATTGCCGCCGTTTTTCGAGAAGATGGTGCGGATGTCCGATGCCGTGCGGTTGCGGTTGTCGGTCAGCGCCTCGACGATGAGCGCGGTGCCGCCGGGACCGAAGCCCTCATAGCGCACCTCCTCGTAATTCTCCGCATCGCTGCCCTGGCCCGAAGCGATGGCGCGCTCGATCCGGTCCTTGGGCATCGACTGCGCCCGCGCCGCCTGCACGGCGGTGCGAAGACGCGGATTCATCTCCGGATCGGGCAGGCCCATCTTCGCCGCCACGGTGATCTCGCGGGCGAGCTTGGCAAAGAGCTTGGCGCGCTTGGCGTCCTGCGCGCCCTTTCGATACATGATGTTCTTGAATTTGGAATGACCGGCCATCTCGAAATTCTCGTTCTTGGCTCCGCCCGGCCGCCCGATCGCTCCGTGACCGGACGGCAGGCACTCTCGCCGTGAGTTCTAATGATATTCTGGCGCCGGGCAAGTGCGAAGCAAGGCAATCCCGTGCCGCATGATCGAAGCGCCCCCGGCGCGACGTCGCACAGCGCGTCGAGGTCCGCCGGGAAACGGTCCCGTTGCGGCAACCGGCGATGCCTCCGTCAGGATTTCTTCGTCACCCGCGCCACCGCATCCTGCCAGCCTTCGAGCAGGTGCGCGCGAAGGGGGGCGGCGAGGGCGGGGGCGAACCGCCGGTCGAGACCCCATTGCGCGGCCACCTCGTCGAGCGAGCCGTAGAGGCCGGTCGCGAGTCCGGCGAGATAGGCGGCGCCGAGCGCGGTGGTCTCGCGCACCACTGGGCGCTCGACCGGCAGGTCGAGAATGTCGGCGAGAAACTGCACCATCCAGTCGTTGGCCACCATGCCGCCGTCGACGCGCAGGGTCGTCGGGGCGACGCCGTCCGCGGCCATGGCGGCCACGAGATCGTGGGTCTGATAGGCCACCGCCTCGAGCGCCGCGCGCACGAGATGGGCGGGCGTGGTGGCGCGGGTGAGCCCGAGGATGGCGCCACGGGCGTCCGGGTCCCAGTGCGGCGCCCCGAGCCCGGTGAAGGCGGGCACCAGATAGACGCCGCCATTCTCGGCGAGCCCTTGCGCCAGGGCTTCGCTCTCGGCGGCGTCGGCGATGAGCCCGAGTCCGTCGCGCAGCCATTGGATGGCGGCGCCGGCGACGAAGATCGAGCCCTCGAGCGCATAGGCCGTCCTGTCGCCGATGCGATAGGCGACGGTGGTGAGAAGCCGGTTCTTCGAGAAGACGATGTCGGCGCCGGTGTTGAGCAGCAGGAAGCAGCCGGTGCCGTAGGTGCTCTTGACGCTGCCGGGCGTGAAGCAGCATTGCCCGATGGCGGCCGCCTGCTGATCGCCCGCGATGCCCGCGATCGGAAGCGGGCGGCCGAAAAGCCGCGTCTCGCTCATGCCGAAATCGCCCGCCGAGGCGCGGACCTCGGGGAGCAGCGCGCGTGGCACGCCGAACAGTTGCAGAAGCTCCTCGTCCCAGTCGAGGGTCGCAAGATTGAAGAGGCCGGTGCGGCTCGCATTGGTGACGTCGGTGGCGTGCACGCGGCCGCCGGTGAGATGCCACAGGAGAAAGCTGTCGACGGTGCCGAAGGCGAGATCGCCGCGTGCGGCGGCCGCGCGCGCGCCTTCGACATGATCGAGCAGCCAGGCGATCTTGCTCATCGAGAAATAGGGATCGAGCAGGAGCCCGGTGCGGGCGTGGAAATCGGCCTCCGCGCCCTCGGCCTTGAGCGCCCGGCAGGAGGCCGCAGTGCGCCGATCCTGCCACACGATGGCATGGTGGATCGGTCGTCCGCTCTCGCGCTCCCAGATGAGCGTCGTCTCGCGCTGGTTGGTGAGCCCGATGGCGGCGACCTCCACCCCCTTCGCCGCCGCCCGACTGAAGGCCTCGATGGCGACGTCGCGGCTCGTGCGCCAGATGTCGTCGGGGTCGTGCTCGACCCAGCCGTCGGCGGGGAAGTGCTGCGGGAATTCCGCTTGCGCCGTGGCGACCGGCGCGCCGGCGGCATCGAAGACGATGGCGCGGCTCGAGGTCGTTCCCTGATCGATGGCGAGAATGCCCCTGGCCGTTGCCATGCGCGTGCCTCCCTTCGCAGCCGGTCCGGTCGTTGCCC
>CAZAEP010000052.1:0-12563 GCA_964484045.1 uncultured Sphingomonadales bacterium | reverse complement strand
GCGACGATGAGACCGCTGCCGGACGGAGCGTTCCGGACTGGCTCGGCCTCGCCCGCTCGCCTGTCCCTGCGCTGCGGCTGGTGGGAACGGCGCTGATCCCGCTCTATCTCGTCTTCGCCGTGACGCAGCCGCTCGCTCGGGACGTCGCGAGCGTCGGGGTTTTTTATCTCGCCTTCATCGGGCCGCTCGCCGAAGAAATCGCCTTCCGCGGGGTGGCCTTCGGCCTGTTGCGACGCATGGCCGGCTGGCCCTTCTGGATTGCGGCGCTTCCGCCCGCGATCGTCTTCGGGCTGGGGCACGCGAATCCCTTCGTCGTCTCTCCCACGCTCGACGACATCATGACCTTCGCCATCACGGCGAGCGGGGCCTTCCTCTTCAGTTGGCTTTACGAGCGGTGGCACTTCAACCTCTGGGTCCCGGTCTTTCTTCATGCCTTCATGAATTTTGCCTGGAGCCTCTTTCGGGTGGGGGAAGGGGCATTCGCCGGCTGGCTGCCGGCGGCCATGCAGGTGACGAGTGTCACCCTGGCCATCCTTCTCACCTTGCGCGGGACCAGACGCCGGCGGGTCGTTGCATGAGTCCGGCCACGCCCGTTGCCGCGTTCGTCGCGCCCCTGTTCCCGCGGCCGACGCCCGGTGGCGGAACGGACCGGCAAGAGAATTGACAGCCGATTCAAAATTCAATTAGATGGTCAAAATTTGGCGCGCGTGGCGGAAGGGGAGCGGGCCGGGGTGCGCCCGACGGCCGGGCCCGGCCTGTCGCTGCCGACCCGACAAGGATGTGCGCACGCCGGCGCACCCGTCCCGGCCCGAAGGAGGGGGCATGCTGATCGCCGATATCATTCGCAAGAAGCGCGATGGCGGGGTCCTGAGCGAAGAGGAGATCGCCGTCTTCGTGCGCGGGCTCGCCGACGGCGGCATTCCCGCCGAACAGGTGGCCGCTCTGGCCATGGCGATCTTCTTCCGTTCCATGAGTTTCGAGGAGGCGGGTACGCTGACGCGGCTCATGGCGGCCTCGGGCACGGTGCTCGAATGGGACGGCGCGGCGCTCGGCGGCCCGGTCGTCGACAAGCACTCGACCGGTGGCGTCGGCGACAAGGTGAGCTTCCTTCTGGCGCCGATCGCGGCGGCCTGCGGCTGCTTCGTGCCGATGATCTCGGGGCGCGGCCTCGGTCATACCGGCGGCACGCTCGACAAGCTCGATGCCATTCCCGGCTATTCCTCGGCGCCCGATCTCGACCGTTTCAGACGGGTGGTCGCCGAGGTCGGATGCGCGATCATCGGACAGACCGACGATCTTGCGCCCGCCGACCGGCGTTTCTACGCCATCCGCGACGTGACCGGCACGGTGGAGTCGATTCCGCTGATTACCGCCTCGATCCTCTCGAAAAAGATCGCCGCGGGCCTTGAGGCTCTGGTGATGGACGTGAAGACGGGCTCCGGCGCCTTCATGACGACGCTCGAGGACGCCGAGGCGCTGGCGCGCAGCATCATCGGCACGGCGGCGGCCGCGGGACTCAGGACGCATGCGCTCATCACCGACATGAACGAGCCCCTGGGCGCGACCGCCGGCAATGCGCTCGAGATTGCCGAGAGCGTCGACTATCTTCTGTGCCGCCGCCGCGAGGCGCGGCTCGATCACGTCGTCATGGGCCTTGTCGCCGAGATGCTGATTGCAGGCGGGCTGGAGAATGACCGCGCGGAGGCGAAAAGGCGCGCCGAGGCGGCTCTCGTCTCGGGCCGGGCGGCCGAGGTCTTCGGGCGCATGGTGGCCGCCCTCGGCGGCCCCGCCGATTTCGTCGAGCGTGCCGGGACCTATCTGCCCGGGGCGGCGGTGGTGCGTCCGGTCTTTGCCGTCGACGAGGGCTATGTCGCGGCGGTCGACACGCGCGCCGTGGGAATCGCGATCATCGGCCTCGGCGGCGGGCGGCGCAAGGTCGAGGACAGGCTTGACCTCTCGGTGGGCTTCAGCGAGTTCGCGCCCATCGGCACGGCAGTTGATCGCGAGCGGCCGCTGGCGCTCGTCCACGCGGCGAGCGAGACGGACGCCGAGCAGGCAGCGGAGGCGCTGCGGGCGGCGGTCACCATTGCGACCGACGCCCCGGCGCCGCGGCCGATCGTCTATGAGACCCTGAGCGAAGCCTGATGGCGCCCGGGGGCGCGCTGGACTAAGAACACAAGAGCCACAGTGTCAGAAGGAAAGGGGAGGGGATGCCGGATCAGTGGATCAGTTTTGTCGGCATGCTGGTGATCATCGCCATCGCCGTCGCGTTTTCGACCAACCGCCGCAAGATCAGCCCGCGCATCGTTCTGAGCGCTTTTGCGTTGCAGGCCGGGATCGCGGCGCTCGTCCTCTATGTGCCCGCCGGCGTCCGCTTCATCGAGACGCTCTCGGGCGGCGTCCGGGCCCTGCTCGAATTCTCCAATGCCGGCATCAACATGGTCTTCGGGCCGCTTGCGGACACGAGCGGCGGGATCAGCTTCGCCGTTCATGTGTTGCCGATCGTGATCTTCTTCGCCTCGCTGATGTCGGTGCTCTACCATCTCGGGGTGATGCAGATCGTGGTACGGGCGGTCGGCGGCGCGATCCGCAGGGTTCTCGGCACCGAGGCGGTCGAATCGCTCAATGCCGCGGCCAACATCTTCGTCGGACAGACCGAGGCGCCGCTGGTCGTGCGCCCCTATCTGGGGCGCCTGACCGAGCCGCAACTGTTCGCCGTCATGGTCTCGGGGCTGGCGTCCGTCGCCGGCACGGTCCTTGCGGCCTATGCCAAGATGGGCATTCCGGTCGAATACCTCCTCGCGGCGAGTTTCATGGCCGCGCCCGGCGGACTCCTGATGGCCAAGATCATCATGCCCGACGAGGACCCCGACGCCCCCGACGAGGCGCTCAATATCGAACGCGTGCGCGATGCCAATGTCATCCTGGCGGCCGCCAACGGTGCCCGCGACGGGGTCAGGCTGGCGGTCAATATCGGTGCCATGCTGATCGCCTTCGTGGCGCTCATCGCCCTCTTCAACGGCATCGTCGGCGGCATCGGGGGCTGGTTCGGCTACCCCGACATCACGCTCGAAAAGCTGCTTGGCGATCTGTTCGCGCCGTTGATGTGGCTTCTGAGCGTTCCCTGGTCGGAGGCACAGACCGCCGGTGCGCTGTTCGGCGAGAAGCTGATCCTCAACGAGTTCGTCGCCTATTTCGATCTCACGACCAAGTATATGCACGATCTCAGTCCGCGCTCGCTGGCGGTGGTGACCTTCTCGCTGTGCGGTTTCGCGAATTTCTCCTCGATCGCCATCCTGCTCGGCGGGCTCGGCAGCCTGGTGCCGGAGAAACGCGATCTCATCGCCAAATTCGGTCTGCGCGCGGTCGCGGCGGGCTCGCTGTCGAACCTGATGAGTGCGGCGCTGGCAAGCCTGCTGCTCAGCTTCTGAGGCAAGGGGGGCGGCCATGGCGCGACCGGTGATCATCGATTGCGACCCCGGTCAGGACGATGCGGTGGCGCTTCTTCTGGCCTTCGCGGCGCGCGACGAGCTCGATATCCTGGGCGTCACCACCGTCGCCGGCAATGTGCCGCTCGATCTGACGCAGCGCAATGCACGGCGAATGGTGGATCTCGCAGGGCGCTCCGACGTACCGGTCTTTGCCGGGTGCGCACGACCGATGGTCTGCGATCTGGTGACCGCGGAACATGTCCATGGCGAGAGCGGTCTCGACGGCATCGAGCTGTGGGAGCCGAGGCAGCCGCTGGCGTCACAGCATGCGGTCGATTTCATCGTCGAGACGCTGCTCGCGCGGGACGATGCGAGCGTCACCCTGGTGCCGACGGGGCCGCTGACCAATATCGCCATGGCGCTTGTCAAGGAACCGCGGATCGCGCCCCGGATCCGTGAGATCGTGATCATGGGTGGCGCCATGCGCGAGGGCGGCAATCACACGCCGTCGGCCGAGTTCAATATCCGCGTCGATCCGCACGCGGCCCATGTCGTTCTCCGGTGCGGCCGACCGATCACCATGTTCGGTCTCGACGTCACGCATCAGGTGCCGGCGACCAAGGCCCGGCTCGCGCCCATTCGCGCCCTCGCCAATCCGGTCGCCGAGGCGGTGGTCGGCATGCTCGAATTCTACGGCCGCTTCGACAGCGGGAAATACGGGGCCGACGGCGCGCCGCTGCACGATCCGTGCACCATCGCCTATCTGCTCGCCCCCGGGATATTCGAGACGCGGCATTGCAATGTCGCGGTCGAGACCGATTCCGCGCTCACCCGCGGCCATACGGCGGTCGATTTCTGGCATGTGACGGAGCGCCCGAAAAACGTCCACTGGGCCCATCGGGTCGATGCCGACGCCTTCTATCGCCTCTTGACCGAGCGGCTTGGCCGCTATAGCGGCAGGATATGACACCGCAAGGGACGCGCAGAAGGGACGGGGGCGGGCGCGGCCGGCCATCGGTCGCCGTCGTCGGCTCGGTCAATCTCGATCTTGTGGCGCGTGCGCCGCGCTTGCCGGAGCCGGGCGAAACGGTGACCGGGGCGGCACTGTCGAGGCACCCCGGGGGCAAGGGTGCCAATCAGGCGCTGGCGGCGCGTCGCCTGGGTGCCGAGGCGGCGCTCTTCGCGGCCGTCGGCACCGATCCGGAAGCCGAGGCCGCGCTGGCGCTTCTGCACGCCGAGGGGGTTGATCTCGCGGCCTGCGAGCGGCGCGAGGACGCTCCGACGGGGATCGCCCTCATCATGGTCGCCGAGGACGGGGAGAATCAGATCGTCGTGGCCCCCGGCGCCAACGCCCTCTATTCGCCGCACTCGCTGGAGCTCGATCGTTTCGACGCCGTCATCTGCCAGCTCGAAATCCCGACCGAGACGATCGCCCGCGCCGCGGCCGCCTGCCGCGGGCTCTTCTGTCTTAATCTCGCACCCGCCCGCTCGCTTCCGGCATCCATTCTGGAGCGCGTCGACCTTCTGGTCATGAACGAGACCGAGGCGCGCTTCGCCGCCGCCGCTCTGGGTGAGCACCCTGCGCTCGTCGCCGTTACCTTCGGCGCCAGGGGGGCGGAACTGCGACGCGGCGGCGAGATCGTGGCGCGGGCCCGTCCGCCTGCGGTGAGCGCGATTGATACCACCGGCGCCGGAGATGCCTTTACGGCGGCGCTTGCGGTCGGGCTTGTCGAGGGCATGCAGGAGGCGGCGGCGCTCGTCTTCGCCTGCGCCGCCGGAGCCCTGGCGGCGACTGCCGCCGGCGCGCAGCCCGCTCTGCCGCGCCGCGCCGCGGTCGAGCGGCTTCTGGCGCGGGCGGCCTCGAAGGCGGAGGGTGCGGACAGCGCCATGTGTTTCCGTTAAGCTGTCGAAGGGGGGTGCGCGGCATGCGCCCGATCTTGCGGTGACGACAAAGGATTCGAGAATGGTGATACGGGTCAATAACGGCGCACCGGCCAGGAAGACACGCATTCAGGCCAAGAACGAGCGGCGCATTCTCGATGCGGCGCAGGAGGTCTTCGCACGCTACGGTTATCATGGCGCGACCATCGACAAGGTGGCCGAACGCGCCGACATGTCGAAGCCCAATCTCCACTATTATTTCAAGCGCAAGCGCGATCTCTATGTCGCGGTGCTGACGCGGACGCTGGAAAACTGGCTGGCGCCGCTCTCCGAACTCGATCCCGACGGCGATCCCGGCGACGAGCTGTGCAAATACATTCGCGAAAAGGTGGAGATGTCGCGGAAGAATCCCATCGCATCCCGCCTTTTCGCGACCGAGATTCTGCAGGGGGCGCCCTTCGTCAAGTCCTATCTGCAGACCGATCTGCGCGAGATCGTGGCGCGTAAGACGAAGGTCATTCAGGGCTGGATCGATGCCGGCAAGCTCCGGCCCGTCGATCCCTATCACCTGATCTTCCTGATCTGGGCGGGCACGCAGCACTATGCGGACTTCCTGCCGCAGGTGAAGGCGGTGATGAACCTGCCGCGGCTGACCAAGGAGCATTATGCGGACGTCGCGCGCTCCCTGTGCGAGATCATCCTTCACGGCATCCTGCCGCCGCGCTGAGCCGGTCGCAGGCGGAGCGGTGGGATATCAGTCCTTGAGCTGAAAGCTCAGCGGCAGGAGCGCGTCCATGCGATGCACGGCGATCCCGCCGTCCGCGTCGACAAGCAGAATTCGCGTGTCGGCATCGGCGAATTCGCGGATCCGCTGCCGGCAGCCGCCGCAGGGCGTGCAGGCCTGCGGTTCCGCCTTCGCGGGGCCGCCGGCGACGGCGATGACCCGGATGCGCGTGCCGCCGCCCGCGACCATGGCGCCGATGGCGTTGGTCTCGGCGCAAGTGCCTTCGGGATAGGCGGCATTCTCGACATTGCAGCCGAGATGAAGCCGCCCCTGATCGTCGATGAGCGCGGCACCGACCTGGTATTGCGAGTAGGGGGCATGCGCGCGCGCCCGAATCTCGCGCGCCGCCGCCATCAGCTCCTCATCGGAACAGGAGGTCATGACGTCTATTCCGCCGCACGCGGCACCGGGCGCGGCCGGTTGCGCTCGTTGCGAATGGTCTGCGCCGCGAAATCGGGCTGGAAGGCGGGGCGCTTGATGTAGCGCCCGGCGCCGCGCTCGGCACGGAGATCGCCGTCGGCCCAGGTGATCCTGCCCCGGCTCAGCGTGTAGCGGGCGAGCCCGGTCACCTCCATACCCTCGAAGATGTTGAAATCCACCTTCTGGTGGTGGGTTTTCGCCGAGATCGTCTTTGTCGCCGCCGGGTCCCAGACCACGATGTCGGCGTCGGCGCCGACGCTCAGACTCCCTTTTCGCGGATAGATGTTGAAGAGCCTGGCGGCATTGGTCGAGGTGACGGCGACGAATTCCTCGCGCGTCAGACGGCCGGTTCCGACGCCATGTGTCCAGAGCACCGCCAGCCGGTCCTCGACACCGCCGGTACCGTTGGGGATCCTGGTGAAGTCGTCACGGCCCATGGCCTTCTGATCGGCGCAGAAGCAGCAATGATCGGTGGCGGTGGTCTGCAGGTCGCCCGCCTGCAGGCCGAGCCACAGCGCCGCCTGATGCTCCTTCGAACGGAAGGGCGGCGACATGACATGCGCGGCGGCGAACGTGAAATCGGGATTGCGATAGACCGAATCGTCGATCAGCAGATGGCCGGCGAGGCATTCGCCATGCACGCGCAGGCCGCGCCGGCGGGCGGCGCTGATCTGATCAAGCGCGTCCTTGGCCGAGACATGGACGATATAGAGCGGCACGCCGATGGTCTCGGCGAAGCGGATGGCGCGGTGCGCCGCCTCGCCCTCGGCCGCCGGCGGGCGCGAGAGCGGGTGGCCTTCGGGTCCGGTGATGCCCTCGGCGAGAAGCCGCTTCTGAAGCTGATAGACGAGCTCGCCGTTTTCCGCATGCACGGTCGGCATGGCGCCGAGTTCAAGGGCGCGCGAGAAGCTGAGATAGAGGATATCGTCGGTCGCCATGATGGCGTTCTTGTACGCCATGAAGTGCTTGAAGCTGTTGACGCCCTCCTCGCGCACGAGCGTGCCCATGTCGGCGTGGACGCTGTCGTCCCACCAGGTGACGGCGACGTGGAAGCTGTAGTCGCTTGCCGCCTTTTCCGCCCAGCCGCGCCAGGTGCGGTAGGCATCCATCAGCCTCTGCCCCGGGTCCGGGATGACGAAGTCGATGATCGTCGTCGTGCCGCCGGCCATCGCCGCCGCGGTGCCGGTGTAGAAGTCCTCGGAGGCGACGGTGCCCATGAAAGGAAGCTGCATATGGGTGTGCGGATCGATGCCGCCCGGCATCACATGGCAGCCGCCGGCGTCGATCACCTCGGCACCGGCCGGGGCATCCAGATCTTCTCCGATCGCCTCGATCACGCCATTGGCGCAATAGATGTCGCCGCGAAAGCTGCGATCCGCGGTGACGAGCGTTCCGCCTCGAATGAGAATGGACATGGCCTCGATCCTCCTGTGAGATCTCAGATCTGTGGCGCGGCCGGGCGTCGCGCAAGGGCAAGATAGACGACGGCGGCGGTGATGGCGCCGACGAACCAGGCATAGCCATAGAGCGTGTCGAAGATCGGCGGCACATGCGCGAGCACGGCGGTCTGATGCAGAAAGCCGGGCAGGCTCGGCAGGACGCCGAGCACGAGGGCGATGAGCCCGGCACGGTTCCAGCCGCCGTCACGGGCATAGGGTCCGTCGGCGCTGAAAAGGGCGTCGACGTCGAGCCGTGTCTTCTGCACGAAGAAATAGTCGGCGATGAGAATGCCCGCGATGGGGCCGAGCAGGGCCGAATAGCCGACGAGCCAGGTGACGATATAGTCGCCGGCGGTGGCCATGAGCTTCCAGGGGAACATGGCGATGCCGAGCCCCGCCGTGATGTAGCCTCCCATGCGGAAGCTGATGCGCGACGGCGCGAGATTGGAGAAGCCATAGGCCGGCGCCACGACATTGGCGGCGAGATTGGTGGTCAGTGTGGCGAGGATGAGGAAGGCCAGCGCGACGACGACCCCGCCCCCGCCCATGCGCGCGGCGAGGTCGATCGGATTGGCGATCGCCTCGCCGTAGATGACCACGCTTGCCGAGGTCACCGCGGCGGCGATGAAGGTGAAGAGCGCCATCGGGATCGGCAGGCCGAGCGCCTGTCCGATGAGCTGATCCTTTTGCGAACGGGCGAAACGGGTGAAATCCGGGATATTGAGCGCCATCGTCGCCCAGAAGCCGACCATTGCGGTGAGGCTGACGAAGAAGACCGGCCAGAACTGCCCCTCCTTCGCACCGCCGGGAACAAACGCCGAGGGCGTCTCGAGCATCGGGCCGAAGCCCCCCGCCTTGACATAGGCCCAGACGAGCAGTGCGAGACCCATGGCGAGCAGCACCGGCGCGGCCAGCGTCTCGAGCCAGCGGATGGAATCGGTGCCGTTGCGGATGAAATAGAGGTGCAGCGCCCAGAAGGCGGCAAAGCAGAGGGTCTGGGCAAGGTCGATGCCGAGCACCGGCAGCGGCGTGCCGCGGAAGGCGTCGCCGGTGAGACTGTTGAGGATGACATAGATCGCCGAACCGCCGACCCAGGTGTTGATGCCGAACCAGCCGCAGGCGACAAGTCCACGTGCCAGCGCCGGAACCTTGGCGCCCTCGGTCCCGAAAGACGAGCGCAGGAGTACCGGAAAGGGCACGCCGTGCTTCGCGCCGGCATGGCCGATCAGCACCATCGGAATGAGCACGATGACATTGCCGAGAAAGACGGTGAGCACCGCCTGCCACCAGTTCATGCCCTGCGCGATCAGTCCCCCGGCGAGCAAATAGGTCGGCACGCACACTACCATCGCCACCCATAAGGCGGCATAGGCCTTCCAGTCCCAGGTGCGGGCCGCCCGATCCGTGGGCGCGAGATCGGCATTGTAGAGCGCGTCGGCGCCGTTCGCCTCGATTGCCGCCCCGTTCGCCGTCGCCTCGACCGTCTCCTGCATGCCTATCTCATTGAACCTCCGTCAGGATGCCATAGGTCTCCGGCCGCCGGTCGCGGAAGAACTGCCACAGATTGCGCACCTCCTTCACCATGTCCATGTCCATGTCATGGATCAGGAGCTCGTCCGCGTCGCGGCTCGCGATGGCCTCGATCTGGCCGCGCGGATTGACGAAATAGCTCTGACCGTAGAATTCGCCGATATTCCACGGCTCCTCGCGGCCGACGCGGTTGATGGCGCCGATATAGCAGCCGTTCGCCACCGCCGCGGCCGGCTGTTCGAGCTTCCACAGATACTCCGAAAGACCGGCGACGGTGGCCGAGGGATTGACGATGTATTCGGCGCCGTTGAGCGCCAGCGCCCGCCAGCCCTCGGGGAAATGCCGATCATAGCAGATATAGACGCCGAGCTTGCAGTAGCGGGTGTGAAAGACCGGCCAGTCCGAGCCGCCAGGCTTGAAGAAGAACTTCTCCCAGAAACCGGCGACCTGCGGGATGTGGGTCTTTCTGTACTTGCCGAGATAACGGCCGTCGGCGTCGATCACGGCCGCCGTGTTGTAGTAGACGCCGGCGACCTCGTCGGCCTCGTAGATCGGCACCACGATCACCATTTTGTGCTTCTTCGCCAGCTCCTGCATCAGCCGTGTCGTCGGGCCGTCGGGGATCGCCTCCGCGGCGGCGTACCATTTCGTATCCTGGCTCGGACAGAAATAGGGCTGGGTGAAGACCTCCTGGAAGCACAGCACCTGCACGCCCTCCTTGCCCGCCTTTTCGATGAGCGGCAGATGGGCGTCGATCATCGCCTGCCGGATGGTCTCCGGGTCCGCGCTTGTCGGGGCCTTGAGACCCATCTGAATGAGACCGCCGCGTAGTTTCGCCATCGCTTCTTACTCCTTCGCGTCCGTTATCTATCAGCCGAGGCTGGGGAATGTGAACTGCGCCCCGGACCGGATGCCTGTCGGCCAGCGGCTCGAGACCGTCTTGAGCCGGGTGTAGAAATGCACCGCCTCGGGCCCGTAGATGCCGTGCGCCCCGAACAGCGAGCGTTTCCAGCCGCCGAAGCTGTGATGGCCGACGGGGACCGGGATCGGCACATTGACGCCGACCATGCCGACCTTGATGCGGGCCGCGAAATCGCGCGCCGCGTCGCCGTCGCGGGTGAAGATCGCGGTGCCGTTGGCGTAGGGATTGTCGTGAATCAGGTCCACGGCCTCGTCGTAGCTGTCTGCGCGCACCATGGAGAGAACGGGACCGAAGATCTCTTCACGATAGACGGTCATCTCCGGGGTGACACGGTCGAGCAGCGTGCCACCGAGCCAGAAGCCGCCTTCATAGCCCTGCAGGGTCAGCCCGCGGCCGTCGACGACCGCGTCCGCGCCTTCCTCGATGCCCTTGGCGATGAGACCCGCCACGCGGTCGCGGTGGGCGTCCGTGATGAGCGGCCCCATCTCGGCTTCGGGATCGCTCGCCGGTCCCACCTTGAGAGCGGCGACGCGCGGCGCAAGACGCTCGATCAGGGCATCCGCGACCTTGTCGCCCACCGGTACGGCGACCGAGATCGCCATGCAGCGCTCGCCGGCGGAGCCGTAGCCGGCCCCCATCAGGGCATCGGCGGCCTGATCGAGATCGGCATCGGGGAGGATGATCATGTGGTTCTTGGCGCCGCCCAGCGCCTGCACGCGCTTGCCGGTGCGACAGCCGCGGCCGTAGATGTATTCCGCCACCGGGGTCGAGCCGACGAAACTGATGGCGGCGATGCCGGGATGGTCGAGAATGGCGTCGACGGCGCGACGGTCGCCGTGGACGACGTTCAGGAGCCCGTGCGGGACGCCCGCCTCGGTGCAGAGCTCATGGATGAGATTGGCGCTCGAGGGATCGCGCTCCGACGGCTTGAGGACGAAGCCGTTGCCGCAGGCGAGCGCCATCGGGATCATCCACAAGGGCACCATGAAGGGAAAGTTGAAGGGCGTGATGCCGGCGACGACGCCGAGCGGCTGACGCTCCGAGCAGGTGTCGAGCCCGCGCGCCACATTGCGGCTGAAATCGCCCTTGAGGAGCTCGGGGATGCCGCAGGCGTACTCCACGACCTCGAGCGCACGGGTGACCTCGCCCAGCGCATCGTCATGGGTCTTGCCGTGTTCGGCCGAGATCGTGCGCGCGATATGATCGCGGCGATTGTCGATCAGCGCCCGGAGCGCGAACATCACCCGTGCGCGCCGCGCCGGCGGCCATTCCGCCCATTCCTCCGCCGCCCGGGCCGCCGAGGCCACCGCCACGTCGACATCGGACGGCGTGCCGAGCACGACTTCCGCTGTCTGCTCGCCGGTGGCGGGATTGAAGACCGGGCCGGTCTCGGCGGCGCTGCCGGCGGTGGTCTCGCCGGCGATGATGTGTTCGATCCGTCGCATATGTGTCCTTAATCAAGCTCGCCCAGAACCTCGCGCAGGGTCTCGGCCATGGTGGCGATCTGTTCCTCGCTGATGATGAGCGGCGGCGACAGCGCGATGATGTCGCCGGTGGTGCGGATGAGAAGGCCCTTCTCATAGGCCTTGAGGAAGGCGGTGAAGGCGCGCTTGGTCGGCGCGCCGGGGATCGGCTCGAGCTCGATCGCGGCGATGAGCCCGAGCGTGCGGATGTCGATCACGTGCGGCGCGTCCCGCAGCGCGTGCATGGTGTCGGCCCAGAGATCGCCGATCCGGCTCGCCCGTGTGAGCAGTTGCTCCGCATCATAGATGTCGAGCGCTGCGAGCGCCGCCGCGCAGGCGAGCGGATGGCCGGAATAGGTGTAGCCGTGGAAGAATTCGATAAGATGCTCGGGGCCGGTCATGAAGGCGTCGTGGATCGCCTTCTTGACGAACACCGCGCCCATCGGCACGACACCGCTCGTCAGACCCTTGGCGGTGGTCACGATATCGGGCACGACGCCGAAATAGTTGGCGGCGAAGGGCGCGCCCAGGCGGCCGAAACCGGTGATCACCTCGTCGAAGATGAGAAGGATGCCGTGGCGGTCGCAGATCTCGCGCAGGCGCTCGAGATAGCCTTGGGGCGGCAGGATGACGCCAGCCGATCCGGCCACCGGCTCGACGATCACCGCGGCGATGGTCGAGGCGTCGTGGAGC
>CAZAEP010000051.1:0-13103 GCA_964484045.1 uncultured Sphingomonadales bacterium | reverse complement strand
CGGTGCCGAAGGGCGTTTATCGCCAATGCGCCGTCATTCGCCGGCCGACCGTGCTCGACCTCAACGGCTCGGTCGTGGAGCGAACGGTCTGCGGCGGCAAGGCGGCCTTCGTCACGAATGCGGACTTCACGCTCAGGAACGGCGTCTGCCGTGGCTTTCGGGTCGCGGACGGGAACGGGTCCTGCATCCGGCAGCAAGCAGATTCGCTCACGGTGGAAGACATGACCTTCGCCGACAGCCAGGGCGGTATTCTGACGGGCCGGGACGTGGGACCGCTCGTCGTCCGCCGGAGCCGTTTCACCGGGCTCGGCGGCGACTGCCGGGTGAAGTGCGGGCGAGCGCATGCGATCTACTACAAGGGACCGTCGCTTCTGATCGCGGACTCGCGCTTCGAGAAACCGCGGGACGAGGCGCATCTCATAAAGAGCGGCGCGGCGGAAACGCGGATCGTCGGCAGCGTGCTCGACGAGCGGGATGGCGAGGGCTCGCGCCTCGTCGACGCTTATAACGGGGGCGTCGTGGAGATCGTCGACAGCACGCTTCTCAATGCGCCGGGCGGCCAGCGGCAGGCGATCGGCTTCGATTATGAGGCGCGACGGGACTATGCGGAGAACCGGGTCGTGATCCGCGGCGGCATGGTGGACTGCGCGGGCGGGCGCCTTCTCGGCGGGCGGAACAGCTTCGCAGAGGCTACGGTCACGGTCGCGAGCGATGTGCGGGATTGCAACTGAACATCGGCATGACAGGCATGGGCGAGGGACGGCGATGACGCCGGGCACCCTTCCGGGGGCGGGCGCCGCCTAAGCCCGGGGCAGAATGACGATCGCCGTGGTGCCCTTCCCGCGTGCGGTTTCGAGGTGGAACCGGCCATCCTGCATTTCGACGAGCGCCTTGACGAGCGGAAGACCGAGCCCCGCCCCTTCATAGCGGCGGGCGAGCGATGAATCGATCTGTCCGAACGGGGTGAGGGCTTTTTCGAGTTCGTCTTCCGACATGCCGATACCCGTGTCGGTGACGAAGATGCGCACTTGCCGCTCGCCATCCGGCGCCGCGCCGATCGTGATCCGTCCCTTGGCAGGCGTGAATTTGACGGCGTTGGAGAGTAGATTGAGAAGAACCTGGCGCAATCGCCGGATATCGCCGAGCACGGCCAGGTCGGGACCACAGGGCTCGACCCGGACCTCGAGCCCCGCCTTCCCGGCGCGATCCCGGATAAGCCGCAGGCAGGGCTCGATGATCTCGCCGACAAGAACCTGCTCCTTCGCCACGTTCAGGCGTCCGGCCTCGAGCTTGGAGAGGTCGAGAATGTCGTTGATGATGGCGAGAAGGTGGCGTCCGGCATCGAGAATATCGCCGCAGTAGCCACGATACTGCTCATGACCGAGCGGTCCGAGCGCTTCGGCGATCATCAGCTCCGAAAAGCCGATGATCGCGTTCAGCGGCGTGCGCAACTCGTGACTGATATTGGCGAGGAATTCCGATTTCGTCCGGTTGGCGGCTTCGGCGGCCTCCTTGCTCCGCCGCAATTCCTGCTGCTGCAGATTGTGCTCGGTCATGTCCCGGCCGATGAACAGCACATACTCCTCCCCCTTGTAGTGAAGCGTGGTGACGGACATCGCGACATCGAGAATGCGACGATCGCCGCGGCGCACCCGACACTCGAAATTCTGGACCGAGCCCCGGGCTCGCAATTTCCCGAGAAGCTCCAGCCTCTGGGCCGGATTCTTCCAGAGCCGCAGCTCGGCCGACGTCCGCCCGATGACCTCTTCGCGTCGATAGCCCATGGTCTTGAGGAAGGCCTCGTTGACGAACTGGAATTTCCCGTCGGCCGTCCGCGACAGGGTGATGACGTCCGGAGAGAGCTCGAAGATGCGCTCGAACAATCGTTCGGTGGCCACCCGGTCGCGCAGCGCCCGCTTCTGCTCGCTGATATCGAAGAGGCTGGCAAGGATCGCCGGCTTGCCCTGCCAATCCGTCACGCTGGCGCGGCAATTGACCCAGATGACCGAACCGTCGACATGAAGCAGGCGGAATTCGTACTCCCGCGGTGCCTCCTTGCCGGCGGTCCGGCGCACGATATAGGAGGCCACCTTCGCCCGGTCTTCGGGGTGGATGAAGCGTTCGAGCGTCAGGTCGACGGAGAGTTCAGGAAAGCTTTCCAGTCCGATCATCTCGGCCTGACGCGGATTGACATAAAGCAGTTCACCGTCCCGGTGCACCGCGATCCCCTCGGCCACATTTTCCACGATGGCGCGGAACGACCGGTTTTCCCGCGAGATGTGACTGACATCGAGACCGGCGAAAACCGCTTCCCGCGACCCGCCGTTACAGGCGCTGAGCGTGCCGCTCAATTGCCGCGATTCCCCCGCTCCATCCCGCATGCAAAGGTCGAGAGGCACCTGCCGTGTCTTCCCTTCGGCGATCTTCGCCAGTGCCGCCTCGAGGGCTGCCCGGTCCGATGGCTCGAGTTGCGCCTGGATGTCGGCGTCCTCGTCGCCTGCGCCGGCGAACAGATCCCGCGCCTTGCGGTTCAATGCACGGCAGCGACCGTCGGCCTGCACGTGCAGCAGAATGACATCGGGCAGTCGCGATTCGATCGCCGCGAGCTCCGTCGCAAGGCGGTCCCCGTCGCCGTCCTTCTTGAACTGATGTGCGCGCGTGGCGGTGTCCTCCCCGATTCATCGCTGCCCCGCCGCAGAAGCGACGTCGCCGGACGTCGTCAGCCGGCGGGTCATCACGCCCCCGGACGCGGGAGCAGAAATGCCCGCCGGACAGTAGCGCGCCCAACATTTCCACAAGGTAAATTTTTCACGAATTGGCAGCAAACGCGAAACGCGGCCGGGCGGCCCTCCGAGGTGTCAGGAGGCGACGGCGCGCCGATAGAGATGCCAGGTCGCGTGCCCGAGAATCGGCAAGGTGATCGCGAGCCCGATTCCAAGAGGCAGAAAGCCGATCGCCAGTCCGACCGCCACGATCAGGCCCCACCGCGCGATCAAGGCAGGGTTCCGCAGCGTGACCCGTACCGAGGTCGTGACCGCCGTCGCGAGGTCGACATTGCGGTCAAGAAGCATGGGAAAGGAGACCACGCTGATCGCCAGAACAAGACACGCGAACAGGAAGCCCACCGCATTGCCGACGAGGATGAGAAGCCAGCCGCGCTCCGTCGTGAGGATCTCGCTGAGAAGGTCGTTCAGCGTTTCGCTGCTCGCCCCGCCCATGATCCAGAGATGGAGGGCTTGCGCACTGTAGAGCCAGAGCAGAAAAAGCGCCGCAAGAACGGCCCCGAGCGAGACGATATTGGCCAGCGCCGGCGAGCGGAAGATGCGAAACGCGTGGCGCCAATGCATCTCCTCGCCCCGCTCGCGCTGCCGGCTCATCTCGTAAAGCCCCACTGCCGCAAGCGGGCCGAGGAGGGCAAATCCGGCGATCAGGGGATAGATCAGCGGCAGAAGGTCGCGACCCGCCGCCGCCTGAATGAGAAGAAACGAGACGATGGGGTAGATCAGCGTGAGAAAAATGGCATGGCTCGGCTTGTGGCTGAAATCCTCGTAGCCGAGGCGCAACGCGTCCTTCAGATCGGTCACGTCGAGCCTGTTGACGTGGGGGTACGACTCCGTGAGATCATGATCGGTGAGAATGGAATGCCGCGCCATCTTGTGCCCCTATCCTGCCCTCTGCGCGATGGATTTTTTCACTCTACACGCTTTCGCATTCCGCTTTATATCACAGTCGCACACATTTTTGCGTGCGCTGTTCCGGGTCGACCCGAATCCCCGATTGCGGCCCGGCCGAACAGGTCGCCTGTCCGGGGGACGGCGCTCACAAGCGAACTTCTGGACCTTGTCTCGCCCGGGGGCTAAGTAAGCTCGCGCAACCGATCACGGCCCTGTGCTCCGGTCCTCTGCTGTCGATACGGGCCGGGGGCAGAACAGAAGGCAGCCGAGACATGCCGGGACCGTTTTCCCCGATTGACGAACAGATTCGGCATTTCTTTCCTGCCGAGAACCACCCCTATCGCAAGCTGGAACGACTGATCGAGGCCCATATCACGCCGGATTCGACGGTGCTTGATATCGGCTGCGGCCGGGAGGCTCCGACACTCAAGCGTTTTCGAGGCAAGGCCGCACGTCTCATCGGTATCGACGTGATTGATTTCCGTACCGAGGACGGCGATCTCGATCTGCGTCGGCTCGATGTCACGAAGATGCAGGGAATCGACAGCGGTTCTGTCGACGTCGCCTGGTCGCGCTCGGTCATGGAGCATGTCCGGGATGCGCCCGCCGCCTATCGTGAAGTCGCGCGCGTCCTGAAACCCGGAGGCGTCTACATCTTCCTGACCCCCAATCTCTGGGACTACGGGTCCCTGGTGGCCTGGCTCGTTCCCAACCGATTCCATCCCTGGATCGTCAGACATACCGAGGGAAGACAAGAGGAGGACACCTTCCCCACCCACTTTTCCTCGAACACGAAGCGGCGGATCCGCAAGCTCGCCGGGGCGAACGGACTTCTCGTCGAGAAGCTGGACTATCTGAACCAATACCCGAATTACCTCGCCTTCAGCAGACCACTGTTTTACCTCGGGTCCGTATATGCGAGGGCGGTGGACCGCGTTCCACTGTTGCGCCCCCTTTCCGGGTGGCTGCTCGCCGTCCTGAGAAAGCCCCGACACGCAGGGGACCATTCTGCAGGCGGTCGACCTTAAGAAAATATTCTCCAAAGGCACGGAAAGCTGTTCCCGCAGACCCTTCTGTTTCGATCCTGGGTCGCATGACGAGACCAGAGCACAGGAGGAGAAAACGGGGCTTCGACCGGCCTCCGAGCCACTTGACCGCCCCGCCCGTGACAGGCAGTTTTCCCGACACCAACCTGAACCGGCAGCGGAAACGCTGCGGGCTGGGGCGCCGGGGTTTCCCGATCGCGACGCAAAATGGAAATGAGGAGCTTCGAATGCTTGGTTTTGCGATCGCGATGATCATTCTCGCGACCCTGCCACTCATCCTGCTCCGTCCGCATGTGGGCATCCTCGCATGGACATGGCTGGGTCTGATGAATCCGCACAGAATGTCCTGGGGAGGCGTTGTCGAAAGCGGACATTTTTCGCTGATCATCGGCAGCGCGACACTTCTTGCCTGGTTTCTGTCAAGGGAACCGAAACGCGTTCCGCTGAACGCGATAACCGTCCTGCTCGCTCTTTTCGCGCTGTCATTGACGCTCTCCACCATAGCTGCGCTGGCGCCCGAAGCGGCCTTCGAGGGCTGGAGCAGATCCATCAAGATCATGCTGATGGCCTTTGTCACGATGGCCCTGACGGAGAGGCGAACCCGCCTTCATGCGTTGATATGGATCACCGTCCTGAGCCTCGGGTTCTTCGGTGTCACGAATGGTATGAAAACGATTCTTTCGGGCGGGCAATCCATCGTCTGGGGACCTTCGCGCTCCTTCATCGCCGACAACAACCAACTGGCCCTCGCGATGCTCATGACATTGCCCCTAATGCGCTATCTGCAACTCCAGACCGATAACCGGCTGTTTCGCTGGGGTCTGGGTGCGGCGATGGTTCTGACCTTCTTTTCGGTCATCGGCAGCCATTCGCGCGGCGCCTTTCTCGGTCTGCTGATAGTGACCGTGACCCTGATCATGAAGTCGCGCTATCGCCTGCGCATCGGCGCGCTGATCCTGGGGCTCGCCGTGATCGGTGCTTTCTTCGTCCCGCAAAGCTGGGTCGAGCGCATGGAAACGATCCGGCATTACGAGCAGGACGAATCCGCCATGAGCCGTCTGCGCGCCTGGGACTTCAATTATCAAATCGCCCGGGAGCGACCGATCCTGGGCGGGGGGATCAACGCCCATGAGAATCGTGAGCTCTTCATGCGGCTGGTTCCGGACGCGAAAAAGGTGCGAAACGCTCACAGCGTGTATTTCCAGGCGCTCGGCTCCCAAGGATTCCTCGGACTGTTTCTTTTTCTTGCACTGGCGGTCGCTGTCTGGAAGAGCCTGTCCCGGGTCAGAAAGACAACGAAAAACGACAAGCGGAACAGTTGGGCCTATGATCTCGCATCGATGGTTCAGGTCAGCATGCTCGGCTATTTCAGTGCCGGAGCCTTTGTCAACCTGACCTATTTCGACCTCTATTACCTGGTCGTTGCACTCGCCGTCGCCCTTCCCCGGGCCATCGCTCTCGAGCGTCCGGCAAGCGAGCCGACCAGACCCGAAACGAAATCAGCGGAACTGGTCGACTTCGCCGCACCGAAACCGAGGCTTCACCCGCTGCGGGGATGATCGGCTCCCTCTGGTATCGCCAGCCGCGGCCACGTCACCGTCCCCGGGGCACGCGGCCGCGTACCCGACGCTCTCGACGGATGGATTCCACGTCTCCGGGAGCTTCCGACGGCGTCCGCTCCTCGTCCTTCACCCGCCGCAGGCGGATGAATCCCGTCTCGTCCTCGATCGAGGCCGCCCCGTCATTGCGCAGGCTCCAGATGATC
The DNA here is from genome assembly GCA_964484045.1 of uncultured Sphingomonadales bacterium. Taxonomy (GTDB): domain Bacteria; phylum Pseudomonadota; class Alphaproteobacteria; order Sphingomonadales; family Rhodothalassiaceae; genus J134. The sequence goes on along the minus strand of CAZAEP010000051.1, from coordinate 6,618 downwards.
ACGTACCACACGGCGGCGATGGCAAGAAGGAGCAGGATGCTCTGGATCATGGCGGATCTTCGTTCCCGGTGAGGCGAGAGCGTCCACTATCCCAGTGCACGCTCCTCATGTAAAGCGGCCCGGCCGTCAAGCACCCGGGAAAGGGCCTCTTCGAAGGCCCGCTGGCTCTCGGACCAGGGATAGATGGCCGCGACCCGCTCGAGAGCCGCCCGTGCAAGCGCTGCCCGCTTTCCGCCATCGCTCAGCAGGGAGAGCACGGCCCCGGCAAGGTCCGCCGGCGCATCGGCGACGAGCAGATGTTCGCCGGGGACCATGTCGACTCCCCGCGCGGCGAGCGCACTCGCCACGACCGGCACGCCCATGGCCATCGATTCGAGCACCTTGTTCTGGGTTCCGCGGGCGATGGTGAGCGGCGCAACGGTGAGCGCCGCCCGGCCCACATGCGGACGCACGTCGTCCACGGTGCCGGTGACCTCGATCCCGGGCAGGGCCGCAAGCGCGCGCACATCGGGACCCGGCGCCGCACCGACGATGCGGAGCCGCGCCTGCGGCAGCGCGCTCCGGACGCGCGGCATCACCTCGCGACAGAAACGGATCATCGCCCGGGCATTGGGCAGATAGTCCATGCGTCCGACGAAGCAGACAAGATGCGGATCGCAAGCCTCCCCGAGCGGCCGGAAATAGTCGAGATCGACGCCGTTGCGCACCACCATCGCCGGAACCTCGCCGGCGATCGCCCGCAAGGATTCACGCTCGAATTCGGTGGTGACGAGCGACAGGTCGAAGGCACGTGCGAGCCGCGCTTCGGCACGCGCCAGTGTCCATGCCTCCCAGCGATAGACGAGCGACTTCGGCACCGCAGTAAAGCTCGCATAATCGCGCCATTTCCCGGAATCCATGTCGACGAAATCGAGGACCTTGGGCACACGCGCCCGGACCACCCACGGCGCCACCGACGAGCAATGAACGACGACGAGATCGGGCGATCGTTCCGCGATCCAGCGCGCCACGCGACGCACCAGGCGCGGCGCCCGGAAATACCCCATCGATGCGGGACGACCCGTCGCCGCATGGGCGAGACTCTGCAGCGCCGCCCGGGTACGCGAGACGGGGGCTGCGAGCACTTCGACGCCCTCGGCTTCGAGCCCGGAAACCGCCGCCGCCTCCTCGGCGTCGCGCAGCGGCGCGGCCACTGTCACCTCGTTCTTCGCCGCCAGGTGGCGGATCGAATGAAAGGCCCGGACCTTGGCCCCGCCCGCCGGGGGAAAGGGGAAGCGATGGGTCACATACAAGATGCGCTTGCCGGCGATCATGCGCGCTCTCCCGTACTCCGGCGCTGCTCCGCTGCGGTCGCAAGAAGGCGCTCCGCGATCGCCTCGACGCGCCGCGCATTGCCGTCCCATGTGTAATCCCTCGCCTCGATCTCCGCGCGCGCCGCGGCGCCCAGCCGGGCACGCAATTCCGCTCCCCCGGCGAGCGCCGCGATGGCCGCCTCGAGCGCCCCCGGCGCCGCCGGGTCGATCAGATAGGCGGTCTCCCCGTGCCGGACGATCTCGCGGATATTGGCACGATCGGGCGCGATCACCGCCAACGCCGCGGCCATGTATTCGAAAAGCTTCAGGGGCGAGGCATAGGGGGTGACGTCGGGCTGCAGGGCGACGTCGAAGACACCGAGATAGGACGGGATGTCCGCATGCGGCACCACTCCGGTGATGGTGAGATGCTCCCCGAGCCCCAGCTCCCGCGCCCGTGCCTCGATCGCCGGACGCGCCGGTCCGTCGCCGACGACGAGCAGATGCAGGTCCGCGCGCCCGAGCCCCGCGAAGGCGGCGAGCACCCGCTCGAGCCCGTGCCAGGGGCGCACGAAGCCGACAAAGCCGAAGACGACCTTGTCCGCGAGCCGCAACCGCTGCCGCACGCCATGGCCCCGGATGTCTTCGAACGCGGCAAGACGCACGCCATTGGGGATGACATGAATGCGCGCGTCCGGAACCCCCGCCCGCCGTACATGCTCGGCGAGCGCCGCGCTCACCGGCAGCACTGCATCGGCGCCGCGCCAGACCGCCCCTTCCATGCGGCGCGCGATGCGCTCGAGCGCAAGCCCGCCATGTGCCTTGCGCTCCTCGACCAGCGGTGCGTTCACCTCGACGAGAAAGGGAAGGCCGGTCGCGCGCCTGAGTCTCAGTCCGGCGCTCAGGAAGGCGTTGTAGCGCTCGTAGAGAATGTCGGGCGAGAAGCGCTTCGCGGCATGCCGCAGATCGCGCGCGGCCCGCCGGTCATAGGCGAGCTCCATCGCTTCGGCGAGCCAGCCGGGCAGACGCCCGCGCAGGGCCGCAAGGCGACCGACAAGGCCCGACTTCGCCGGCTTGTCGGCGGCCTGCGGAGCGACGCATTCGAGACTGTGTCCGCGCCGCTCGAGCGCGGCGGTCAGTTCCCGCACATGAACCTGCATCCCGTCGGCGGCGAGAATTCGATGATGATAGAGAATTCGCATAATGGACCGCGCGGACTTTTCAGGTTACCAATAGGCGGAGAAATGGGGGGACGGTCTTGGAGATCGCTTGTCTTTTGACACTCTTCGTAAAGACTACAGGATCATAAAGGACGCGCCGAGCATAAAATTCGGCGGCCTTGAGTGATGTGCGGAGGACACGCCATGAGCAGGACGGCACCGAACGGCGGGGGGTATCGGCATCGTTATCAAGGCATTCTCGCGCTTCTGGCCTGGAGCCTCGGCGCGACGGGCGCTTTCGCCGGGGACCGCGACCTGTCTTTCGCTCAGGTGCCGCATCTGCCACGCGGTGCCACCGCGGCGCAGGACGTCGTCGGCGCGCCGCAGGACGGCTACGTGTACCGCATCGGGCCCGAGGATGTCCTCGAGATCGAGGTGCGCGACAATCCCGATCTCTCGCGCAGCTACGCGATCCGGCCCGACGGTCGCATCGCGATGCCGCTCATCGGCGATGTCGAGGCCGTCGGTCTGAGCACGAAAGAGCTTGCGGCGCGGATCGCGACGGCCCTCGAGCGTTTCATCCGCCAACCCGTGGTCACCGTCACGGTGGCGACGGCGAAGGGAATCTTCTCCGATCGCGTGCGCCTGATCGGGGCCGGGGTCACACCCCGGTCCGTGCCCTATCGTGAGGGCCTGAGCGTGCGTTCCCTGCTCTCGGAGATCGGCGGCCTGCCCCCGACCGCCGCGGGCAATCGCGCTTTTCTGCTGCGCTCCGTCAATGGCCACGAACAGCGTCTTGCCCTGCGGCTCGAGGATATCGCGACCGGAAAGGCGATGGACCGGCCGCTTCGGCCGGGCGATGTCCTGGTCGTGCCGCAGGGATTCTTCGCCGGCAGCCTCGAATCCGCGAAATCGATCAGCGTCGCCGAGACCTATACCGACAATCTTGCGCTTTCGCCCGGGGATCGCGAGGACGATGCCCTGATTTCCGAGATCATCCCTGCCTTTTCGATGAATCTCGACGGCGCGCGGGTCAAGGCCGCGGTCGATGCCGAGGTGAGGCTGCAGTATTATTCGCAAACCGCTCTTCGCGATTTTTCCGCGGCGCCCAATGTGACGGCGAGCAGCAACTGGGAGTGGGTGGAAGATCTCTTCTTCACCGATTTCTCGGCCTCCATCCGCCGGCAGACCATCGATTCGCGGCTCTCCCGGTCGACAAGCCGGTCGAACATCCAGAACCTGGACACGGTCCAGACCTATCGCCTGAGTCCCTATCTGCGACGCGCGCTCGGCGACCTTGCCACCGTGGAGGCCCGCTATGTCGGCGGACTGGTCTTCGTCGACCGCAGCCCTCTCGATCAGGCGGGCTTTCCCGGGAACCCCAACAGCCTCATCGGCGACAGCGTGCAGAATACCGGCGAACTGCGGATCGAGAGCGGCGCCCGCTTCTCGCGCCTGACATGGAGCCTTTTCGGCACGATCTCGCGGATCGACCCCGACAATCGCCCGGTGCGCAACCGACGCGAGGCGATCTTCCGCGTCGAATACCACCTCACGCCGAGCTTCGCGCTCGTCGCCGAGGGCGGCTACCAGAATTTCGAGGGCAACGACTTCAGCCGCACCGTCGACGATCCCCTCTATCTGGGCGGTTTTCGCTGGACGCCATCCCCGAACACCCGCCTCGAGGCTCTCGGCGGGCAGCGCGACGGGGGCGACGCCATCGAGGTGGAACTCGAGCACGATATCGGCGAGACCTTCACCCTGAACGCTTCCTATCGCGAGCGCGTGCGGGTCGGCCAGGAGCGACTCGTCAACGATCTGCCGACGAACAATGAACAGGTCGGGACTTTCGATCCCGGTTCGACGCTGTTCACGCTCTTCGCCTCACCGACCCGCACCAAGACCGGAACCGCGACCATCGCCGCCCGTCTCGGCCGTGGAATCTGGCGACTGAGCGGCTCGCATCAGATCCAGGAACGCGACATCGCGCGCGGCTTCAACGACGAGAAGGCGATCCTCGTGCGTCTTCAGGGGACGCAACCGTTGGGGACGACGCTGGTCGCCGATCTCTCCGGGTCGTACAACCGCCGCCGGTTCGCCGATACGGGCCTGCCGTCGCGACGGACCGACAACGACTACAGGGCCTCGGCGGCGCTGCGCTATCTCGGACTCGCCCCCTTCGAGGTCTCGCTACGCTATGGCTATGGCCGGCGCAATTCGACGGACGATATCCGCGAGTTCACGGAGAACACGGTCACCCTCAATCTGTCGATGCACTTCTAGAGGCCAAGGGGCGCGGTGCTCAGCCGAGAGACACCCGCCGATCGCGCAGCCACAGTTCGAGCATGACGAGATCCCACAGGACCCCGTCATGGACCGTTCCCTCCGGCCGATCGTGCTCGGATTTTACGAGGGTAAGAAATTCGCGCCGGAAAATCCCCCGGGCGGCGAGCGACTGCAGACAGTCTTCGGCGATCTCCCGGAGCGGGGGATGCTCTCTCATCCACTCCACGAAGGGCATGCCGAAGCCGTGCTTGCGTTTCTCGAGAACCGCTTGCGGAAGAAAGCCCCGCGTCGCGTCCTTGAAGAAATGTCGCAGGCGCGTGCCCTTGAGCAGCAGCCGTGACGGTATGCCGGCGGCGAAGCTCACGAGATCCTCGTCGAGCATGGGATAGGTGACATCGATATCGGCCAGCCGGCAGGCCGTGTTCACCTTGCGCAGGTCATTGTCCGCAATGGTGATCCGCATGTCCATGTGCAGCATCGAGGCCAGCATGTCGGGACTGCCGGATTCGACATAATGCCGCCGCCACAGCGCGTAGGGCTCGTCGGGATCGATGGCTGCCAGAACGTCCGGCATGAAGATGTCGCCGAGGCGGTCGCGCACATAGACTTTGGGATTGTGCATGCGCTCCGGCATCGGCAGCCGTGCCCGCGCGATATAGCGCTGCACCTTGCCGAGCGGCGTGCGTCCGAGCACCGCGGGAAGCGGCAGGAAGAGGCGCTCGAGAAGCGTGCGCGCAAAGCCGGGCACCCGATCATAGTGACCGAGGACCATCTGCTCCGCATAGCGCTGATTGCCGGCGAAAATCTCGTCGCCGCCATCGCCCGCGAGCAGGAGATCGAGACCGTGTTCCCTGGCCATGCGGGCGCAGAAATAGGCCGGGATCACCGAGGAATTGCTGTAGGGCTCGTCGAAGGCGGTGGCGGCGCGAGGAAGAAACGTGACGGCGTCGGCGGGCGTGAGACGGTATTCGTGATGATCGAGACCGAAGGATTGCGCCACGATGCGTGCATAGGGCCCCTCGTTGTAGCGCTCTTCCTCGAAAACGACGGTGAAGGCCGGCACCGGCGCGTCGGACTGCCGTTGCAGGATGCCGCAGACGGTCGAGCTGTCGAGTCCCCCGCTCAGAAACGCACCACGGCGATCCGGCGCGACCGGACGCGCTGCACGGGCGACGGCATCGGCGAGATGCTCGAACAATTGCCCGCGCAATGGCGCGAAGTCGGCCTGGCCTTCCGGCGCATAGGGAATGCGCCAATATCGTTCGATCCGGGCACCGCCGTCCACGCTATGGTGCAGCCGGTGCGCGGGCAAGAGCTTGCAGATGCCGTCGAAGACGGTGCCCGGCGCCGGCGAGACGTAGTTCATGGCGAAACGATAGAGCCCGGTCGGGCTGAGCCGGGCATCGATGGCCGGATGCGCCCGGATGGCGTCGATCGAGGTGGCAAAAACGATGCCGCCACGCGTCTCGCCGTGCGCCATTCGCCCGATGCCGATGCGGTCGATGGCGAGCAGGAGCGCGCCGCTTGTCTCGTCCAGGAGAACGAGGCTGAAATCGCCCCTCAGATGATCGAGCAGCGCCCCTCCATGGGTGCGATAGCCCGTGATGAGCGCGGTGGCATCGCCTGACGTTCGCGCCGCCTGCGCCAGCGCGGCGTCGCTCCAGCGCGGATGTCCCACGATGGCCGCGACGATTCCATCCGCTTCCGCCAGCGCATGCGCCCCGCCGCCGGCGACGGCGAGGGCGGCGTTACGGCCGGTCCATGTCGAAATCGTGGTTCCGGGGCGCCGCGGCAACTCGGTCGCCATCCCTTCGATGACGGCCACCGCCCGCCCGCCGCCGACCGCGAGTCCGGACCATCCGCAAAGGCCTCCCATGACG
>CAZAEP010000050.1:0-13161 GCA_964484045.1 uncultured Sphingomonadales bacterium | reverse complement strand
GCCGGCGATGAAACGCACCCGGTCGGCGAGTGCGTTGAGCGCCGCATTGCGATTGGCGATGGCCACCAGATCGGGCGCGATCTCGATTCCCGTCACCTCCACCCCGGGACAACGCCGGGCCACCGCCAGCGCCGCCGCGCCGGTGCCGCTGCCGGCCTCGATCACGCGCTCGCCGGAACGGGCCCCGACGGCAGCGGCGAGCAGCAGCGTATCGATGGCGACCCGGGCACCGCAGCGGGGCTGCATCAGGCGCAGCCGCCCGCCGAGGAGCTTGTCCTCGCTCATCCCCGAAGGCGTCGCCCTCTCACCGGCGGATTCGGCGTCATCCGTCATTTTCGCCATAAACCTCGTGCGACAGTCCCGCCTCGCGCAGGACGCGGCAGGCGGCGTCATGGTCTTCGTCCGGCACCATCAGTCGGCGCGGCAGGATTCCGATGCTGCCGTCGACGACGCTCATATTGCTGTCCCATTCGAAGACCCTGATGCCGGCGTCGGTGAGCAGACTGGTGACGAACGAAACCAGCGTCGGATCATTGCTTTTCACGATCGCCCGCACCACGACGACTCCCGCTGTCCTGCCGCCCCGGTGCCCACGATATCCGGGCGACGGCGGAATGGCCATGCTCCTGCACGGAGCTGTGACATGAATGCCACTTGTTTTTCCACGGGAGCGGCTTTTACCTTGTGCGGAGATGCCCGGCGCGCGACACCGCCGCGCCGTCTGCGACCGGGCCGGTCGGTCCGGCGCCGCAAGACTGGGAGGCTTCGTGGGCAACGTCGTTTCGATCGACAAGCACAAGCGGTCGGCCGCCTCGGTGGAGGATGCGCTCAACCTTCTGCAGGGCCTCGTCGCCGACGACATGGCGCTCGTCAACGAGACCATTCTGTCGCGCATGCACAGCCCGGTGGCGCTGATCCCGCAGCTTGCCGGTCATCTCATCGCCTCGGGCGGCAAGCGGCTGCGCCCCATGCTCACCCTCGCCGGCGCCCGGCTCGTGGGCTACGAGGGCAAGCGTCACGCCAAGCTCGCGGCCTGCGTGGAGTTCATCCACACCGCCACATTGCTCCATGACGATGTCGTCGACGACAGCGAGCTGCGGCGCGGGCAGGAAGCCGCCAATGTCCTGTGGGGCAACAAGCCGAGCGTGCTCGTCGGCGACTTCCTCTTCTCGCGCGCCTTCGAGCTCATGGTCGAGGACGGCTCGCTCAAGGTCCTGCGCCTGCTCTCGCGCGCCTCCTCGGTGATCGCCGAGGGCGAGGTGCTGCAGCTCACCACCTCGAACAATCTCGACACCACCGAGGAAGACTATCAGGACGTCATCACCGCCAAGACGGCGGCGCTCTTCGAGGCGGCGACGCAGATCGCGGCCATCGTCGGCGAGCGCCCCGAGGCCGAGGAGGAGGCGCTCGCCAGCTTCGGGCGCAATTTCGGCATCGCCTTCCAGCTCGTCGACGATGCGCTCGACTATTCCGCCAAGCAGGCAACGCTCGGCAAGACCGTCGGCGACGATTTCCGCGAAGGCAAGATCACGCTGCCCGTCATCCTCGCCTATCGCCGCGGCGGTCCCGAGGAGCGGCGCTTCTGGAAGCGCACGCTCGAGGACATGGAGCAGGCCGACGGTGATCTCGCCCACGCGATGCGGCTCCTCGCCACCCATGGCGCGATCGCCGACACCATCGAGCGGGCGCGGCATTACGGGGCCATCGCACGCGACGCTTTGGGGATTTTCCCCCCCTCGCGCATCCGCGACGCCCTCACCGACATCGTGCGTTTCTGCATCGAACGCGAATACTGAGAGCCGTCGCGGCGCATCCGGACCGGCAGGGCGCAGCGGATGGCCAGAGTGCTTGCACCGGCGCCATGCCGTCGCTATATAGCCGGTCCGCGTCCTTGTCGGGGAGTAGCTCAGCCTGGTAGAGCACTGTGTTCGGGACGCAGGGGCCGGAGGTTCGAATCCTCTCTCCCCGACCAGATCCGCACTGTTCCCGTGGAGCATGGGATTCGGAAAACGGCCCGGCGCAAACGCGTCGGGCCGCTTGTGCGCCGCTCACCCTCGCGCTCGCGAGCGGTTTCGTCCCGGCGGGACCATCAACGCGCGGCGAAGAGACGGAACATCGTCGCCGTGTCGGGAACGCCGGTCTCGGGAAGGCCTTCGCGCCGCTGATAGGCCCTCAGGGCCATCTCGAGCGCCTCACGACCGTGGGCGGCTTCGTCATAAAGTCCGCGTGCCGCCAGCTCGGCGCGCACCTTGTCGAGCGTCGACCGATAGAGGCGAATCCGGCCCTGCGGCCCCTTCATGATCACGACCGGACTTTGTTCGGACACCTTGAACGATTCGAGGCTACGCGCCATCTGATAGACACCGCTAAAGAATCTCTGAGAAGGGTTGGCCTCACACCAGCCCCGCAGCGAGGCGGCGATATAATCGTCCGACTGCCAGTCCACGAGGTCATAGGTATCTGCGGCGTGCAGGTTCATGGCGGTCAGAAATCCGGATACCCAGCCGAAGAACATCGGCAGGCGGTCATCTCCCGAGCGGAACGACTCGAGGAAATCCGTGCAGGTGGCCAGGCCGACCCCCTTGATCGCGAAATTGCCGTTCCGGTCGGCGGCATGGGCGGGCGAGACAAGGAGCAGACCGACGCTCGCCAGCAGGAGAGCGAAATTGCGCATGAGCGAATCCCCCAAGAAACGGAACGGTCCGGGGAGAGCGGCCCGACAGGCCGCTCCCCTTTCCCGTTTTCTGCCCGCGACCACGGCGGCGGCGTCTCCTCAGCCCTGTGCGAAACCGCGCCGACGACGCCAGAGAATGAAGAGGCCAAGCAGGAACACGAGCCCCGTCGCCGGCTCGGGAACGCCCGCAAGCTGCGGCAGCCGGAAGCTCGCCAGCACCGGATCGTGATCGGTAAACGCTCCGAAGAACTCCGCATTCATGTGCACGATATCGACCAGGGCATCCGCGCCGAGCAGAGCGTCGGACACGAGGATGTGGTCGATAAGCTGTGAATTGCCCTGGAAGATGAACGAATAGAGCTCCTCGGGCGCGAGCAGGAACGGAGCGAGATCGGTCAGAATGCGGTCGAGCCCCTCGCCGGCCAGCAGGCGCAGCGGTTCAAGGAACTGGAACTCGTTGAGATCGCCAAGGGCGATGACATTGGCCGTCGGATCGAGCGCAAGAAGGCTCTCGAGGAACGCATGCACGAATGCGGCCTGAGCGTTGCGCCGGTCCTCTCCCCCGTTCTTCGGCGGCTGGTTCTTGCCGAACAGCGGATCGGACCCGCCCTTGGAGGTGAAATGGTTGTTGACGATGGTCACCTCCTGGCCATTGAACAGAAATGTGGCGACAAGCGGCTTTCTGCTGTTGGCGAAGGCGGGGTCGCTTTCCGAACCGGGAAGCACCATCAGCGAGCCGGGCACCAGCGTCACGCGGTCGGGATTGTACAGGAAACCGGGACGGATGTTGCCGCCCGGCTGGCCGCCACTGGTTCCGTCAGCCGGCGGAATGTCGGCAAAGGCATAGGTCGGCCCTCCGGCGGCGACGATGGCGTCGATCAGCTTCTGATAGGTGAGGCTCGCGTCGGTGACGCCGCCGCCGCCCGGACCGTTATTGTCCTGGATCTCCTGCAGGCCGATGATGTCGGGCGAGCGCAGTCCCTCGACGATCTGCTGGGCGAGCGCCGCGAATTTGGCGTCGCTGTCGGTCGGGTCGAGGTTCTCGACATTGAAGGTCGCGACATTGAGACGGTCGCGCTCCACCGGGATGACCGTGGTTTCGGCCGTCAGCCCGCCGGGCATGACGACCGGCGCCTCGGTGGCGAGCAACTCGAAATTGCCGAAGGAGTAGTTGACGATCCCGGTCACGTCCCCGAGCCTGTCCCCGGTATTGACGTCCGGGGAGCGGCCGGCAAGGAGCGTATCGTCGATCTGCAGCCGCTCGGGATTGAAGTCGCCGTCCGAGACCGTGATTCCGCCGCGGGCGTTCATGCCCGTCGCATCCGCACCGCCGTCGGCGACGGCGAAGATCTCCCCGAACCGGTTGGTCGGACCGACCGCCTGCGCCCCGGAGAGGGTCACGCGCATCCCTTCCAGGCTTTCATAGAAGTCGATGCCGTCGGTGCCGGGGTTGAAAACCGTGAGATTGTCGCTGTCGATCGATTCGGTCGGCGGCGTGCGGCCGGCGCTCCCGATGATGACCGCGGCAGGCAGGCTGTTGCCCGAAGACAGGAGCGAGATGTCCGGAGAGGTGATCTCGGTGATCGACAGATTGCCGGACGAGCTTCCGCCCGGCGTGAATTCGCTGACCGTCCCCGTGACCTCGATTTCGTCGCCGACGGACACCGTCGGCGTGGAACCGGTAAAGACGAAAACGGCATCCGACGTGCTGTCGTCGCCGTCACCATTGGCGTCCTGAACGTAAAAGCCGTTGCGCGTCACCGCGGTAACGATGCCGCTCGTGGTGACGTCCTGCCCGGCGAAGGGGGAAACGTGTCCGGCCCCCTGGATCTCCATGATCGTCAGCGCCTGTGTCCCGGTGCCGGGCCCCGTGCCGCCGCCGCCACCGCCGGTGCCGTTGAAGGTCTGTCCTGTATTGATGGCTCCCTTGGTTTCGGGGCCCGGTGCGGCCCAGACGAAACTCGACGTCACGTTGCCCGCCGAATCGGTGGTCACATTGCCCGTCACCTGCAGCGAAAACCCGGCCGGCGTACTGCGCGACTCGGCAACGCCGATATCGGTGCTCGTCATCCCGTCGGCAGGGCCGCCGACCGCCGTGAAGCTGCCCTCGTAGCTCAGGAACTGAACCACGTTGCCCGTATTGTCGACGAGCGCGAGACCGTCCGGCGCACCGTTCTGGATGCTGTTGCTCGGTCCCTCGACGACCGCGAAACCGAAGCCGTTGCCGCTGTCGGCAAGCGTGCCGCTGAGATCGAACGATCCGTATTGCGCGCCGTTCCGGCCGTTATAGAGGGCGATGAACCAGCCATCGAGGTTCGTTCCGGCCGTCCCCGCGACCTCGATGAACTCGCCGACATCGGTACCGGAATTGTCGTAATGGATCTCGTTGATGAACGGGCTGGCATGCGCCGACATCACGAATCCGAAGACGGCGAGTCCGAGCGCGAGCCGGCGCGCGAACCTGACCCTGCGAGCGTTGAACGGGCGCTGCATCGTGACCCCTCCCTGACAGCTTTCTTCTTAAAGGTGCATTCAGCATAGCAGGAGACGACCCGGCGGAAAATCCGATTCTTGATCGAATGATCGGAAAAATTTCTTGACTCGGAAAGATCCGGAGCCCGTCAGGCCCGATTCGGGGCCGCCCACCGGAAAACGCGGCCGTCGACCGCCATATGTGGCGCGGATCCCGTCCGCCGGCCGAAGACGTGCGCCCGCTCCCACGGCCCGGGCGTCGCGCCCTCGCCCCGGCGACCGGCCGCCTATTCCGGTGAATCGGGCAGCTCGACGGTGATCGTCGTGCCCTTGCCCTTCTCGCTGTCGATGCGGAATTCCCCGCCATGGGCGGCAACGAAGGCGGCGACAAGCGGCAGGCCGAGGCCCGTGCCCTCATGGCGCCGCGTGAGCGCGCTGTCGACCTGACCGAAGGGGGTGAGCGCGCGCACCACCTCGTCCTCCGTCATGCCGATGCCGGTGTCGGCGATGGTGAAGCGGCAGCCGCCGGCGGCAAGCCGTTCGGCGCGCAGGCCGACCTGTCCTCCCGCCGGCGTGAACTTGATGGCATTGGTGAGGAGATTGAGGAGGATCTGCTTGCACAGCCGGGTATCGGCATGGAAGGCGAGATCCGGGGGCGTAACCTCGACCGTCAGATCGAGATCGGCCATCTGCGCACGCTCATGGACGAGGCGCACCGTGCTCGCGACCAGTTCGGCGACATCGACCGGCCGCGGATGGATCTCGAGACGCCCGGCCTCGACCTTCGAGAGGTCGAGGATGTCATTGATGATTTCGAGCAGATGGGTGCCGCTGCGGTGGATGTCGCGTGCGTATTCGCGATAGCGCGGATCGCCGAGCGGACCGAGCACCTCGCCGCAGATGACCTCGGAAAAGCCGAGAATGGCATTGAGCGGCGTTCGGAGCTCGTGGCTCATATTGGCGAGAAACTCGGACTTGGCACGGTTGGCGAGTTCGGCCGCATCGCGACTCCGGCACAGCTCCTCCTCGCGCTCGATGTCCGCGGTGATGTCGCGCCCGATGAGAAGCAGCACATCCTCCCCGTCCACGACCAGCGACTCGGCGGAAAAGGAGATCGGGAAGGTGCTGCCGTCGGCACGCCGGATGCGCGCCTTCATCTGATGGATCGAGCCGTTGCGACGGATCATGGCGCGGATCCGCATCGCCATTGTCGGCTCGTCCCAGATTTCGAGATCGAAGATGCTCTGGCCGAGAATGTCTTTCCGGCTCATGCCGATGGCACGGGCCAGATTGTCGTTGACGTCGAGAAAGATGCCGGTGTCGAGATAGGACAGCGAGACCATGTCCGGCGTCGCCTGAAAGACCCGCTTGAACAGCGTCTCGGAGCGCTCCTGCGCCCGCTCGACCCGCTTGTGGGGCGTGATGTCGTGGCAGCTCGCGAGGACCGCGGGACCATCCATCCAGTGGATCGCCATCGCCCGGCACGAGATCCAGAGTTCCCCGCCGCGGCTGTTGAGAAGTCGGAACTCGTAGTCCCGCGGCGCCCCGCGCCCGACCATGCGCGCCTGCATGAAGGTGGCCACACGCTTGCGGTCGTTGGGATGGATCCATTCCAGAATCGGACGCTGCAGGGCCTTGCTGTCGCGACCGATGCCGACAAGCTCCAGCATCGTCCTGTTGACGTAAAGCGGCGCGGCGCCGCGATGAACGACGATCGCTTGGGTCGCGCTGTCGAGAATTGCAGCCATCGCCGATGGCGGCAGCGCCGCCGCGTCGACGATCGGCGAATTCCCTGCATCGGACCCCGGTGGCGCAATATCCAGTGGAATTGCCACGGTCTGTTACGTCTTTGCGTTGCGTTGCGTTTTTCGTTGCGTAAAGGTGCAGCCTACTCCTTAGGCGCGAAAATGTTAAGGCTTCTCTAAAGTTCGGACCAGCGCCCTTCTTCGCCTGCGGAATTCTCTTTTTCCCGAATTGGTACAGAAAAAATGCACCAGAATGGGACGGATTGCCCGAAACGGCATGGCATGGTCCCGCTCCCCGATTGCATCGACTCGCACTGCAGCGGAGGTTCCGGCCCGGCAGCTGCGTTGCAGCGCGACGCCCGACCGCCGACATGACCGGAGGCCGGAGAGGCTCGTCTTTTGCGGCTCCCGCCATGGCACGCACATTGCAGCGGGGTCGGCCTGGCGCGTTGCGCGCTTTCCTCCCGGGAGACCGATGGCCTTGGTCGGCGGCGGATCGATCCGCCGCCGACTTCTTTCCGGCCACATGGCGACCTGCGACAAAATATGTTATTGCGAAGCATTCGCAGTCTTGCTAAGCCCCCCCGCATGAAGATTTTCGCATTTCTCCTGGCCCTCCTGATCGGATCGGCGACACTCGGTGCCGCGGCGCAGACGCCCCCGGCCACGGACATGGGGCCGTCAGCGGTCGCCGCGACCTGGCAGCTTCTCGATTATCTGGCCGTCGACTATGGCGGCGCCGTACGCGACGGTGCGGTGGTCGATGCCGGGGAATATGCCGAGATGGTCGAATTCGCGACGCTTGCGCAGGACCGTATCGCCGCCCTCCCCGACCACCCGCGGCGCGAGGGGATGCGGACCGAAGCCGCGCGTCTCGCGGCGGCGATCGCCGCCAGGGCCCCGGCGGACGATGTGGCCCGCATCGCCCGCGGCCTTGCCGATGCGCTGCTCGCCGCCTACCCCATCGCGGTGGCTCCCGAGACGCCGCCCGACACCGCCCGCGGCGCGGTGCTCTATCGCGAGAACTGCGCGAGCTGTCACGGTCTCGACGGCCGTGGCGACGGTCCGGCGGCCGCGGGACTTGCGCCGCCGCCGGTGGATTTCACGGACTGGACGCGCGCCCGCGAACGCAGTCTCTATGCCCTGTACTCGGTCATCGGCCAAGGGCTTGACGGGACCGCGATGCCGGCCTTTTCACAGCTTTCGCCGGCCGACCGCTGGGCGCTCGCCTTCACCGTCGGGCGTTTCGCCGTCCGCCCCGGGGACGTGCAACATGGCCAAGCGCTATGGCGCACCCGCCCCGGCGTGCGGCAGCGCATTCCCGACCTCGCGGCCCTTGTCCGCACCGTCCCCGCCTCGCTGACCGACGCCTCCGGCACGGACGACGCGCGCGCGATCACCGCCTATCTGCGCTCTCACCCCGAGGTTCTGATGCCTCCGGCAGCGGCCTCGCTCGCCAAGGCCTCCCGCCTGCTCGACGCCGCCCTCGCCGCCTATCGCTCGGGCGCCCGCGAAGAGGCGAAGCAGCGGGCGCTCGACGCCTATCTCGACGGTTTCGAACTGGTGGAACCGGCGCTCAAGGTGCGCGATCCGGCGCTGGTGCGCCGTGTGGAAGCGGCCATGGCGGCCGTGCGCCGCGCGATCGCCGAGGAGGCGCCGAACGAAGATGTCGCCGCGCGCATCGCGGAGGCCGGAACGCTTCTCGACACCGCCGCCCGTGCCCTCGCCGCGGGGCGGGCGAGCAACGCGACGGCGAGCTTCGTCGGCGCTCTCACGATCCTGCTTCGGGAGGGGCTCGAGGCCCTGCTCGTGGTCGTCGCCATGCTCGCCTTCCTCGCCAAGGCCGGCCGGCGCGAACTCCTCGCCTATGTCCATGGCGGCTGGATCGCCGCGCTCGTCGCGGGTGGTCTCACCTGGGCGGTGGCCACGCATCTGGTGGCCATCAGCGGCGCCGGACGCGAGCTTTCGGAAGGGATCGGGGGCCTTCTCGCCGCCTTCGTCCTCGTCTCGGTCGGCATCTGGATGCACGGCAAGAGCCGGGCCGGCGCCTGGAAGGAATACATCTCCCGCACCATGACCCGCGCCCTGTCGCGACAATCGGCGTGGTTCCTCTTCTTTCTCTCCTTCCTCGTCGTCTATCGCGAGGCCTTCGAGACCATCCTCTTCTACGCCGCCCTGTGGAGCGAGGGGACACATGTCGCGGTCGCCGGCGGCGCCGGGGCGGCGGCGGTCGCGCTCGTCGCCATCGCCTGGGCATTCCTGCGCTACAGCCAGCGCCTGCCGATCCGGCAGTTCTTCCTCCTGAGCTCGTGGCTGATGGCCGTCCTCGCCGTCGTGCTCGCCGGCAAGGGCGTCGCGGCGCTGCAGGAAGCCGGCTGGATCGGTGCCCGGCCGTTTGGTCATCTGCCGTCGGTCGACGCCATCGGCTTCTACCCGACGCTGGAGACGATCCTGACGCAGGTGGCGACGATCGCGATCCTGCTGATCGCCTTCGGGGTGCATGGACGGCGCCGCGGGATGGCGGAGAAGACGGCATAGCCCGCCGGTTTCCGCTTGCCGCGACGAAGCGCCGCGTGCCAGAGGTGCGGCATGGAACCGACGATCCCCTTCGTCCGCACGATTGCGCCGCGCCACGGCGAGGCGGTCCGGCTGAGCCCGCTCGTGCGCCGCATCGTGGCCCCCAATCCCGGTCCCTTCACCTACACCGGCACCGGCACCTATCTCGTCGGCCGCGGCCGTGTCGCGGTGATCGACCCCGGCCCCGATCTGCCGGCGCATGTGAATGCCGTCCTCGAGGCGACCGCGGGCGAGACGATCACCCACATCCTCGTCACCCACACCCATCGCGACCACAGCGCCGCAGCCGCGCGCCTTGCCGCCGAAACCGGAGCGCGCACCTGCGGCTACGGGCCGCATGGCAGCGGCAGAGAGGAAAGCGGAACGCTTGAACCCGAAGCGGGCGAGGCGGGCGTCGAAGAAGGCGCGGACAGGGATTTCGTCCCCGACATCGCACTTGCCGACGGCGACGTGATCGCGGGCTCGGGCTGGCGCCTCGAAGCCCTGTGGACCCCGGGGCACGCCTCCAACCATCTCTGCTTCGCGCTCGATGCCGAGCGGGCGCTCTTCACCGGCGACCATGTCATGGGCTGGTCGACGAGCGTCATCGTCCCGCCGGACGGCGACATGGCGGCCTATCTCGCCGCGCTCGAACGCCTGCGCCGACGGGACGACGCCATCCTGTGGCCGACGCACGGCCCGCCGATCCGCGCGCCGCGGCGCTTTCTCGATGCGCTGATCGCACATCGTCATGCCCGCGAGGCGGCGATCGAGGCCGCGGTCCGCGCCGGGCGATCGCGCCTCGCCGAGATCGTCGCCGAGGTCCATGCCGATACGCCGAAGGCCCTTCATGCCGCGGCCGCCTGCAGCGTTCTCGCCCACCTCGTCCACCTTGCCGAGCGCGGCAGGCTGCGGATGGAAGGCGCCCTCGGACCCCGCGTCCGCGTGCGGCCCATGGAGGGCGCATGAGGTTTTCCCTGTAAATGGACGGCCTTTTTCCTATATTGCCGTCACACACGCGCTCGCGCTCCCGATGCGGATTTGCGGATTTGGAACAGGTCGCGATGGACGATAGCAGTTTCATGGAGTTCACGCCCTCGCCGGCGCCGGCGATCGATCCGGCGATCGACGTCGAAGCCGAGATCGCGCGTCTGAGGCGGGCGCGCAACGCCGTCATTCTCGCCCATTACTATCAGGACCCGCTGATCCAGGATCTCGCCGATTTCGTCGGCGACAGCCTCGACCTGTCGCGGCGCGCGGCGGCGACCGACGCCGAGGTCATCGCCTTTTGCGGCGTTCGCTTCATGGCCGAGGTGGCGAAGATCCTGTCGCCGCAGAAGACCGTCGTGGTGCCCGACCCGCGCGCCGGCTGCAGCCTCGAGGAATCCTGCCCGGCGGAGGAGTTCGCCGCCTTCCGGCGCGCCCACCCCGATCATCTCGCGCTCACCTACATCAACTGCTCGGCCGCCGTGAAGGCGGAGACCGACATCATCGTCACCTCGTCGAACGCCGAGCACATCATCCGCCAGATCCCCGAAGATCAGCCGATCCTGTTCGCTCCCGATCGCCATCTCGGCGCCTTTCTGGCGAAGAAGACGGGGCGCGAGATGCTGCTCTGGCCCGGCACCTGCATCGTCCATGAGCGCTTTTCCGAGCGCGCGCTCGTGCAACTGAAAATTCGGCACCCCGATGCCCCCGTCGCCGCGCATCCGGAATGCCCCGAGGCGATCCTCGCGCTCGCCGACCATATCGGCTCGACGAGCTCGATCCTGCGCTTCGCCAGCGAGTCTCCGGCGAAGACGATCATCGTCGCCACCGAACCGCACATCATCCATCAGATGCAGAAGGCCCGCCCCGACAAGGTCTTCATCGGCGCCCCGGGGGCGGACGGCAATTGCAACTGCAATCACTGCCCCTTCATGGCCATGAACAGCATCGAGAAGCTCTATGTCGCCCTGCGCGATCTCGCGCCCGAGATCACCGTGCCCGAGGCGATCCGCACGCGGGCCTTGGCGCCTCTCCGGCGCATGCTCGAAATGAGCCCCACGGGCGCGCCGGCGACCGATCTCTCGGCCATCGGCGAACCACGGATGATCGGGGCGTGAAGACGTTCCGGCTGCCTCCGCCGCGCCTTCTCGTGATGGGCACGCTCTGTCTTGCGATCGCCGTCCTCGTCCTGTTCGCGATCGATGCCGGCTGGCTTGGCCGGCCCCTCGGGCTGAGCGTACAGATCGGCCTCGGCGGCGCCTTCTTCTTCAATCTCCTCGGCGCCTGGTGCTTCCTGCGCTATTTCCTCATCTTGCTGAAGGACTGGCGCTCGCGCAAATAGCCCCGATGGCAAGGACGGCGTTCACCGAAAGGTGACCGCGACGGCGCGCCACGCAGGAACGCAAGGGGCTGCGGAGGACGCGCCGATCGCGTAGCATCCCCGTCCCGGCTCGACTGATGGAGTGCCCTCCGTGCTGCCCGAGATCGTCATCGATACCCTCGTCGTCCTAGCCTCGCTGTTCGTTTTTCTCGTCGGCCTGGGCGTGCTGGTTCTCGTCGTCCTCTACATCGTCGACCGCACCCAGACGAAGCACGCCATCCGGCGCAACTACCCGGTCATCGGACGCATGCGCTACATGCTCGAGGATCTGGGAAAGTTCCTGCGCCACTACATGTTCGCCGCCGATCGCGAGGAGATGCCCTTCAATCGCGCGCAGCGCGCCTATGTTTATCAGGCGGCCAAGAATCTGAGCACGACGCGGGCCTTCGGCTCGACCCGCGATATCCGGCCCGCCGGCACGATCCTCTTCGTCAACTGCCCCTTCCCGACGCTGGAAAAGGACGCCGCGAAGACGAGCGCGGTGACCGTCGGCGCCGATTCCTGCGATCACCCCTACACCACCACGAGCATCTTCAACGCCTCGGCGATGAGCTTCGGCGCCCTGTCGCGACCGGCGGTGCGCGCGCTCTCGCGTGGCTGCGCCAAGGCCGGCGCGTGGCTCAACACGGGGGAAGGCGGACTCGCGCCCTACCACCTCGAAGGCGGCGCCGACATCGTCTTCCAGATCGGCACCGCCAAATACGGGGTGCGCGACGCCGCGGGCCGGCTCGACGACGGCCGCCTGCAGCGGGTCGCGGCGCATGACGCGGTGCGCATGATCGAGCTCAAGCTGAGCCAGGGGGCCAAACCCGGCAAGGGCGGCATCCTGCCCGCCGTGAAGGTGACGGACGAGATCGCGCGCGTTCGCGGCATCCCGCCGCACGAGGCCTCGATCAGCCCCAACCGGCATCCCGAGATCGACAATGCCGACGCGCTTCTCGACATGATCAACCGCATTCGCGACGTGACGAGGAAGCCGGTCGGCTTCAAATGCGTGGTCGGCGCCTATGGCTGGTTCGAGGATCTGTTCGAGGCCATCCACCGCCGCGGCATCGCCTCGGCACCGGACTTCATCACCATCGATTCCTGCGATGGCGGCACCGGCGCGGCGCCGATGAGTCTCATGGACTATGTCGGGCTCCCCTTGCGCGAGAGCCTGCCGATGGTGGTCGACCTCGTCATCGGCTACGGGCTCCGCGATCGTATCCGCATCGTCGCCTCGGGCAAGCTCATCAACCCCGCCGACGTCGCCTGGGCGCTCTCGGTCGGCGCCGATTTCGTCAATTCGGCGCGCGGCTTCATGTTCGCGCTCGGCTGCATTCAGGCCATGCAGTGCCATCGCAACA
>CAZAEP010000049.1:0-13286 GCA_964484045.1 uncultured Sphingomonadales bacterium | reverse complement strand
GCGGGTCGCGTGCTGTTCGAGATCAGCGACGAGAGCCGCGTCTGGGTCAAGGCGCAGCTCGCTCCGGAACAGGCGGCGCAGGTTGCCATCGGACAGACGGCGCGCATCCTGATCGCGGGTGCGGAAGTGGCGTCCGGCCATGTCGTCCAAGCCTATCATCGCCTCGAGGAAACGACCCGCACCCAGCCGGTGCGGATCGCGGTCGAGAACGCAGCCGACGCTCTGCATCCCGGCCGGTACGTGACCGTCGCCATCTCGTCGGGTGCAGGCGCACCGGTGCTCGCCGTCCCCGCATCCGCCGTCGTGCTGATGGACGGCGCATCGCGCGTCTTCCATCTCGAGGGCGATCGCCTGGTTCCCATTCCGGTGCAGACGGGCGCGCGTCGTGCCGGCTGGATCGAGATCCGGGCCGGCCTCGCGCCGGGCGACGAGATCGTGACGACGCAGGTCTTCCTGCTCAAGTCGCTGATCCAGAAATCCCGCATGGGCGAAGGCCACGGGCATTGAGGAGATAGAGCGTGCTCAACAAACTCGTCGAGATCTCCCTGCAATACAAGGTCCTGGTGATCATCGCCTTCCTTGTCATCGGCGCTCTTGGCTGGCGGGCGGTGAACACCGTGCCGATCGACGCCTTCCCCGACGTCACGCCGGTACAGGTGAACATCTACACCGAATCCCCGGGGCTTGCCGCCGAGGACGTGGAACAGCTCCTCACCTTCCCGGTCGAATCGGCGATGGCAGGTCTGCCGGATGTCGAACAGATCCGTTCGGTGAGTCTCTTCGGGCTCTCCTATGTCTCGGTCTATTTCGCGGACGACGTGGACATCTATTTCGCCCGGCGTCTGGTCATGGAACGGCTGGCCGAGGTCCGCGACCGCATCCCCGAAGGCTACGGGACACCGGTGATGGGGCCGAACACGTCGGGCCTCGGCCAGGTCTTCTGGTACACGCTCGAGCGCGCCGACGAGAAACTCGGTCGCGAGATCACGGACATGGATCTGCGCACGCTGCAGGACTGGTCGATCCGGCTCATCCTGCGCACGGCGCCGGGCGTCGACGACGTCATGTCCTGGGGCGGTCAGGAACGCCAGTATCAGGTGCAGATCGACCCCATGAAGCTCATCGAGTACAAGCTGGGCTATCGCGACGTGGTGGCGGCGATCGAGGCCAACAACCGCCAGGTCGGCGGCCAGTACATCGACCAGGGGCCCGAGCAGTTTCTCGTCCGCGGCCTCGGCCTCGTCCGGGACGAGACGGATATCGGCCGCATCGTCCTCAAGGTCGCCGACGGCACGCCGGTCTATCTGCGGGACGTGGCGGCGGTCCGGCAGGCGCCGTCGCTGCGCTTCGGCGCAGTGACGCGGGACGGCCGTGAGGTGGTTCTCGGCATGGCGCTCTCGCGCATCGGCGAGAACGCCAAGAACGTGGTCGATGCGGTCAAGGACAAGCTCTCGGTCGCCGAGCAGGCCCTGCCCGACGGCGTCGTCCTGACACCGATCTACGACCGCACGGAACTGGTCGAGAAAGCGGTGTCCACGGCCACGCGGGCGCTTGTCGAAGGGTCGATCCTGGTCGCCGTCGTGCTCTTCCTGTTTCTCGGCGAACTGCGCTCGGCCTTCGTCGTCATCGCCGCCCTGCCGCTTGCCATGCTGATCGCTTTCATCTTCATGGGCGAGGCCGGTCTGTCGGCCAATCTGATGTCGCTCGCCGGGCTTGCCATCGGCATCGGCATGATGGTCGACGGTGCCGTCGTCATGGTCGAGAATTCCTTCCGCATCATGGCCGCGCGCAGGGCCGGAGGAGAGCCGGTGAATCGCACGGCGGCAGTGCTCGCCGCGGCGCGCGAGGTGGCGGGGCCGATCGCCTTCGCCATCCTCATCATCATCGTCGTCTTCCTGCCGCTGTTCAGCCTCGAGGGCCTCGAGGGCAAGCTCTTCAAGCCGATGGCCTTCAATATCAGTTTCGCGATGGCCGGTTCGTTGCTTCTCACGCTGACCATCATTCCCGTCCTGGCGGCGCTGATTCTCAGGCCCAAGGAAGAGCGCGACACCCTGCTCGTGCGCTGGATCAAACGCGGCTATCTGCCGCTTCTCGCCTATGCGCTCGCCCACAAGCGGAGCATCGTGCTGACCGCGGTCGCGCTTCTGGTCGGCTCTCTTGCCCTCTTTCCCTTCCTCGGCAAGGAATTCATGCCGCAATTGCAGGAAGGCGCCATCATGTGGCGGGTGACATCGATCCCCTCCACCTCGCTCGACCGGTCGATCGAGATTTCCGAGGAGATCGAGACGGCCCTGTCGGCGTTCCCGGAGGTCGAGACGACGCTGGCCATGATCGGCCGTGCCGAAAAGGGCGAGACCGCGGACGTCAACTACATGGAAATCTACACCGCCCTGAAGCCGCGGGACGAATGGGTCTCCGGACGCTCCATCGAGGCGCTGGCGGACGCCATGCGCGAAACCCTCGAGGAACTGGTGCCCACCGCCGTCATCGCCTTTACCCAGCCGATCCAGATGCGCGTCGAGGAACTGATCTCGGGTGTGCGCGCGACGCTGGCGGCGAAGCTCTACGGCCCGGATCTCGGCGCGCTCGATCGGCTCAGTCAGCAGATCAAGGACGCCATCGCAGCCGTTCCCGGTGTCGCCGATCTCGCTCTTGAAGCCAATCTCGGCAAGCCGCAGGTGCGCATCCGCGTCAATCGCGAACAGCTCGCGCGCTATGGCATGAATGCCGACGACGTGCTGACCGTGGTCCGCACCGGCATCGGCAACGAGCCGGTCTCGACCCTGATCGACGGGGTCAAGCGCTTCGACATCACGGCGCGGCTGCAGGATGCCTCGAAGGCGTCCATCGAGGCGATCGAGGCGATTCCGCTCCGCACCGCCGCGGGCGCCATCATCCCCCTGAGCCGGGTCGCCGACGTCTCGCTGGCCGAGGGCTACTCCTTCATCCGCCGCGAGCAGCTCCAGCGCTACGCGGTGATCCAGATGGATGTGCGCGGCCGGGATGTCGATGGTTTCGTGCAGGATGCCAATGCGGCGATCGCCAGGGCGGTCGACCTGCCGCCGGGCTACTGGATCGAATGGGGTGGCGCCTTCGAGAACCAGCAGCGCGCGCTCAAGCGGCTGTCGGTCATCGTGCCGGTGACCATCTTCTTCATCTTCGTGCTTCTCCATACCGCCTTCAATTCGGTCCGCTATGCGACGCTGATCATCGCCAATGTGCCGTTTGCGACCATCGGCGGGCTGATCGCGCTCGCCATCACCGGCCAGTATCTGTCGGTGCCTTCGGCAATCGGCTTCATCGCCGTCTTCGGCGTCGCGATGCTCAACGGCATCGTTCTCGTCAGCTTCATCAACGAACTGCGCGAGAAGGGGCTGAGCATTTCCGACGCCGTCCGGCGCGGCGCCGAGCTCCGGCTGCGTCCCGTCCTCATGACCGCAAGCGTCGCCATTCTCGGTCTCGTTCCGATGCTGCTCTCGAGCGGCGTCGGTGCCGAGACGCAGCGGCCGCTCGCGAGCGTCGTCGTCGGCGGTCTGATCACCTCGACATTGCTGACGCTGGTTCTTCTGCCGGTCATCTACGAATGGATGGAGACGCGCGCCGCGAGCCGGCGGGAGGCGGCGCGGAACGCCCGAGCGAAAGGATAGCGAGATGAAGGAAATCAAGGCATTCGTGCATCGCAACCGCATCGCCGACGTGGTCCATGCCCTGAAGGCGGCGGGCTTTCGCAATCTGTCGGTGATCGACGTCAAGGGCATGCTCAAGGCGCTCGACCCGCAGGAGCAGCGATACTCGATCGAGATCGGCGAAAAGGTGATCACCGAGGTCAAGCTCGAGCTCGTCTGTGCGGCGGCGCGGGTCGCGGATGCAGTCGCGCTCATTCGCGAAAACGGGCGCACCGGCCAGCCCGATGCCGGCTGGATCTATGTCAGCGAGATCGAAACGGCCTATCCGATCGGCGACGAAAGCGCCTCCTGATGACGACGTCGGGACACGCGCAGCGCCCGATCTTCAGGGTCGAGGGTCTCGACTGCGCCGATGAGGTGACGGTCCCGGAACGGGAGGTGGGTCCGCTCGTCGGCGGGGAGGAGAAGCTCCGCTTCGATATTCTCAACGGGCGCATGGTCGTCCTCGGGCCCGACCCCCGGGTCACCGCCCGGCAGATCGAGACCGCCGATATCGCGCTCATGACCGACGATCTCGGCAAATTGCCCTGGCTCGTGCGCCATTCGCGGCGCATGCTTGCGATCATGCGGCAGAACATCGCCTTTTCGCCCGGCGTGAAGGCGGCTTTCGTGGTGTCGACATTTGCCGGCCATGCCACGCCTTGGGGCGCCATCGCCGCCGATGTCGGCGCATCACTGCTCGTCGTCGCCAATGCGTTGCGGTTGTCGCGAGCAGGACGTATGTCTGGGCTTGCCGCGGATCAGTAGATTGAAACCATGAACGGAGGACGCCATGACGGTGATGCTGCACAATATGGAGGGAATGGGCTGGGGCATGGGCCTGGGAATGGGGGTCGTGTGGCTCCTCGTCGTCATCCTGCTCGTTCTCGGTATCGCGGCCCTCGTGAAATACCTCTTCGCCGGCCGCAAATGACCGTACCGGTCGCCGGTCAGCGGCCATCGACGGGCGCCGGTCCTGACGGGGGAGTGGCGGAGAGGAAGGGATTCGAACCCTCGATGGGCTTTTGACCCATACTCCCTTAGCAGGGGAGCGCCTTCGACCACTCGGCCACCTCTCCACGGGCGGACATAATCGGCGGGCGTGGTCCTGTCAACGGCGTCGGTCCGCGGTGGCGGGGCAGCGGGTGCGAACGGGTGCCGGCCGGCCCTCATGCAGGTCCGGGCCCGGCCGCCCGGAGGCCGTTCAGAGAAAGCGCGCAATCAGCTCCTTCATGATCTCCGACGTGCCGCCATAGATGCGCTGCACGCGCGCGTCGACGAAATGATGCGCGATCTCGTACTCTTCCATATAGCCGTAGCCGCCGAAGAGCTGCAGGCAGCGATCGACGACGCGGCCCTGCATTTCGGAAAGCCACAGCTTCGCCATCGCCGCCCCGGCGACGTCGAGACGACCCTCGAGATGGCGGGCGATGCACTGATCGACGAAGGCCCAGCCGACGGCGATTTCGGTCGCCATCTCGGCAAGCGCGAAACGGGTGTTCTGGAAGGCGGCGATCGGACGGCCGAAGGCCTTGCGTTCGCGTACATGGTCGCGCGTGATGTCGAAGGCGTGCTGCGCCGCCGCCGCGGCGGCGACGGCGATGACGAGGCGCTCCTGCGGCAGCTCCTGCATCAGATAGACGAAACCCTGGTTCTCGGCCCCGAGGCGGTTTGCCACCGGCACCCGCACCTCGTCGAAAAAGAGCTCGGCGGTATCCGAGGCCTTCTGCCCGATCTTCCTCAGCGCCCGGCCGCGGCGGAAGCCGGGGCGGTCGGTCTCGACGAGAAGGAGGCTGATTCCCTTGGCGGCCTCGACGTCGGGGTCGGTTCTGGCGACGACGATGACGAGATCGGCGGCGATGCCGTTGGTGATGAAGGTCTTCGAGCCGGAAATGACATAGTCGTCGCCGTCGCGCCGCGCGACGGTGCGGATGCCCTGCAGGTCGGAGCCCGCCCCGGGTTCGCTCATGGCGATGGCGAGGACGATCTCGCCCGCCACCATCTTCGGCAGCCAGGTGCGCTTCTGATCCTCGCTGCCATAGCGCAGGATATAGGGCATGCAGATGTCGGAATGGACCGAGAGCCCGATCGCCAGCCCGCCATAGGCCAGCTCCTCGTCGACCACGCAATGGTGGCGGAAGTCGCCGCCCGGGCCGCCATAGGCCTCGGGCACGCTCGGGCACAGAAGGCCGGCCGCGCCCGCCTTCCGCCAGAAGCCACGGGGCACCATCCCGGCCGCACGCCAGGCCGCCTTGTGGGGCTGGAGCTCGCGGGCGAAGAAGCCGCGCACGCTGTCGCGGAAGAGACGATGGTCTTCGTCGTAGATCGGGCGCGATGGCAGCATGGCGGTCTCCGGAAGAGATCTGACGTTAACGTCAACTCTCGACCGGTCCCATGCGCGCTGTCAACGGCCGATCCCGGCGTGCCGCGGTGCCGCTGCGGCCTTCAGAAGATGCCGGGAACGAGACGGTAGCGCACGGTGTCCATGTAGCGGCGATAGTCCGGGCTTTCACCGAGAACGCGTTCCTCAACGGAGATACGCGCGACGAGAAGCGCCCAGACCATGACATAGATCGCGAGGTTCCAAAGCTTGGGCACGACCAGCAGAAAGCCGAGATGGGCCAGCATATAGCCCGCATACATCGGATGCCGGACAAAGGCGTAAAGTCCACCGACCTTGACCCCGCGATCGGCGGCGACCACACCGAAGCTGCGCCACAAGCTGAGCTTCGCACCGACATGAACGGCCATCCCGGCAAGCATGAACAGGATGCCGGCGACCGGCGCGAGGGGCGTGCCGCCTCCCTGTACCAGGAGGCTGAGAAAGGTGCCGGCGAAGGCGATCAGCCAGTCCAGGGGGCGCGTGGAAATCCGCTCCGTGCGCCGGCGGATCAGGAGAAGGACGACGACCAGCCCTTCCGACAGCAGGAGCAGCAAGGGGTACCAGTTCGCCGCCGAGAGATGGCCGGGCCAGAGGCGCGCGACGAGCCAGACATAGAGCCCGAGAACGACGATCTGCTCGCCCCCGTCGAGCCATTGCCGGGATCGCTGGGCGAGTGTGCTGCCGGTCATGCCAAACTCCTCTTCTCGGCCCACTCTTGCGTCAAGGCATTGAAAAATCGTTGAGCGCCCCCGGAATGCCGGCAGGTCGGCAGGAGAGGGCGAGCTTAGGACTTTCTTATCCCGGATGCGTCCATCCTTCCTCGAAGGCGTCAGGCGGGGGAATGCCGATGGGGTCGGGCAGCAGGGTCCGGATGTGAGCGGGAGCGTCGCCGTGGTATTCGTGGAAACGGCCAAAGACCTTCTTGTCGCCGCACTCATCTTCGTGCCGGTCGAGCGGCTGTTCGCGTTGCGGCGGGAACAGCGAATCTTTCGCTCCCTGTGGTGTCTTGATCTCATTCATGTGTTTGTCACCGGATTCCTGTACCGGCTCGGCGCGGTCCTGCTCGCGATTCTGGTCGGTATGCGCTTGCGGGAGATCATGCCTCCGGAAGTCCATGAAGCGGTGGCTGCGCAGCCGCTCTGGCTTGCCGTGGTCGAGATCATCGTCATCGCCGATCTCGGCTTCTACTTCGTGCACCGCGCCTTTCATGAGATCCCCTGGCTATGGCGCTTCCATGCGGTTCATCACAGCATCGAGGAGCTCGACTTTCTCGCCGCCCACCGCGTGCATCCCTTCGACCAGATCCTGACCCGGGCCATGACGCTCTTGCCGGTGACGGCGCTCGGCTTCTCCAGCGAGGCGCTGGTCGTCTTTGCCGTTCTCTATCACTGGCATTCGCTTCTGCTGCACGCCAATGTCCGGATTTCCTTCGGCCCTTTGCGCTGGCTCATCGCCTCCCCGCGCTTTCATCACTGGCACCATGCCGATGACCGGCTGGCCCGGGACCGGAATTTCGCCGGCCAGCTCGCCATCCTCGACCTTCTCCTGGGGACCATTCATCTTCCTGCCGGCGCTTCTCCGCACCGCTACGGGACGGAAACTCCGGTGCCGCGATCCTATTTCGGGCAGCTCGTCTTTCCTTTTCGGCGCCAGACGGGTCCGGCGCCCTCAAGGGTCGGCGGCGCAGCGGGCGAGGGCTTCGATTAGCGCGCCAGCGCGCGTAGCAGGACAACCGCCGGGGCGGCGGTGGTGATCTCGAGATCGCTCCTAAGCGTGCCGCTCGGCGTCAGCGGCGCGAGAATGATGCGCCGACGATCGCGGCCGGGGATGACCTTGCCGAAATGACGCTCGCCCGAACGGTCGACGACCAGACAGTCGCAGCCCGCGGCGCGATGCAGGTTCTCGGGCGCCAGAGGCTCGCACACCACGACGTCGCCGGCCCGGTACTGCCCCATGGTCTCGGCGATGCGCACGGCGATCGGATCGCGCGCCATCAGGCGCACCGAGAGAACGCCTTCCTGGCGGTCGATCACCCGGCCCGAGGCCGCCACCGCGCCATCGATCATGATGTCCCCGCCCTGGGGCAGGGACAGCAGCTCCGCCGGATCGACCTCCATGGCCTCGGCGATGCGCGTCACCCAGTCGAGGGTCAGCGTCCGCACGCCCGTCTCCAGGCGACCGATGGTCTGCGCCGTGGTGCCATGCGGTTTCACCCGCTCGGCGACTTCCTGCAGGGTCAGTCCCTTGGCCTTGCGAATCTCTCTCAGCCGCGCGTGCAGCATGCGGTCCTCCTTCCCTAGAGTTTCCCGGCTTATAACCGAATTAGGAAGTAACGCAAATATTATTTACCTATGCGGCACCATCTGATATAACCGATCCGGTTCATAGCCGGAGAAAAAAATGCCGAAAAAGCCGCTTTCGCGCTTTGCCCTGCGCATTCTCGGGCAGTTGGCGACGGGCCGGCGGGGGACCGTCGACGGGAGCGGAGACCTGCGCCTCAATGGTCGAACGGTCCCCAAATCGGTTCTTGCCGCGCTGCTCGCGGGCGAGTTCGTGCAGGTGAACGACGGCCATGTGCGGGTGACGACCGTGGGCACGGCGCATCTGCGCCGGCAGCGCACGTCGCGGCAGGGCGTGCGGGGCGTGGGGGAATACCGCCGACAGCACATGAAGCTCCAGGAGCGGCGCGAGGAGGGGATGCCGGCCCGTCGGCGGCCGCTCGTCAATCAGACGGAATCACCGCTCGCCTGGCTCGTACGACGGCGCGGGCGAAACGGGAAGCCGCTTCTGAGCGAGCGGCAATATCTCGCCGGCGAGCGCTTGCGTGAGGACTTCGAACTGGCCGGACTGGGGCCCCGGCTGGTGCGCGATTACGGGGCACCGCCGGTGGCGCGGGGACGCCGGGGCGGCAGCGTCGCGGCCCGTCTCCCCGGTGAGCGCTCCATCGACGCCCGGCGCCGTGTGCAGGCGGCGCTGGCGGCCACCGGTCCGGGACTCAGCGACATTCTCCTGCGCACCTGCTGTTTTCTCGAGGGCCTCGAGGAGGCGGAGCGCGCCATTGGCTGGCCATCGCGGTCGGGAAAGGTCGTTCTGGCCCTCGCGCTCGATCGTCTCGCCGACTTCTACGAGGGCAAAAAAACGGGCGCCCGAAGGCGCCCAGGTGGCAAGGGGATGCCAGGGTAAACTGCATCTGTCGCTCAGGGGCGGACCGCGCGGGCACCGCCGGAACAGGCGCCGCGGCGGCAATGCTCCCGGAGCGCCAGGTAAAGAAGGAGCATCGCACCGGCCTTGCGCCCCGTCCGGATGCCGCCCGCGGGCGCCGGCCCGATTCGCCGTGCCGCCGTCTTCCGCACGCCGTCCGTGCCCGTGGCGGCGACAAATTGCTCGCGCGGCGCCAATGCCCGGTCCTCAGCGATCGCGATCGTCGGCAGAAAAAGAAAAATCATGCCCGATAGAATGCCGATACGGTACATCGCCTCCACCTGCCTGAGTAGTCGCGTAGAACTAAAGGTAGGGCACAAGAGTTAAAAGGACGCAAAGGAACGTTGACCATTTTAGGAAATATGACTGTCGGAGGAGGGGTGCGTTGCGGCAAAGGTTTCCTGTTTTCATGTCGTCGTCCGGGAATTGAGGCAAAATGTGTGAATGCGGAAAAAATCATTGACATGCGTAACGATATAGGTTAATAAAAAGGCATGCTCACCAAATGGGTTTCGACGCGGTCGTCTTTCGAGGCGGCCGCTTTTGGCATGTGTTCCCGCGCGGGATGAGCGGACAGAGGTGGACGGCACGGCGGCGGGCGACCTTTCTCGATGCGTTGCGGCACAGCGCCAATGTCAGTGACGCGGCACGACGGGCCGGTCTCTCGCGAGGTGCCGCCTACAGCCTGCGGGCGGTCGACCCGGCCTTTCGCGCAGCCTGGGACGATGCGCTCGAGGAGGCACTCGACGCACTTGAGGCGGAACTTCGCCGGCGCGCCATCGAGGGGGTGGAAAAGCCCGTCTTCTACGGCGGCAAGCCGTGCGGCACGATCACCAGCTATTCCGACCAGCTCGGGATGTTTCTTCTCAAATGCCGGCGGCCGGAGGTTTTTGCCGGAAAGCAGGAGCGCGAGGCCGGTGACGACAGCGAACGCGAGCGGGCCGGTGCGAAAGCGGATCTTGCGGCGCGCCTGTCGCGCCTAGCGCAGGCGTGCGGTGAACCGGACCAGGGCGACTCCTGAAAGCCCCGCCATCCGCATCGCGCGCCTGCCCGCGGCGACCCGCATGCGCTGGCTCGAGCGGCTCAGGCCGCGAGTGGCGCAGCGGCTGCTCCATGACTGGCGCTTCTGGGCGCGGCCCGAGCAACTGCCGCCGGCGGGCGACTGGTTCTGCTGGCTGGTGCTCGCCGGCCGCGGCTTCGGCAAGACGCGCATGGGGGCAGAGTGGGTGCGCGGCCTCGTCGAGGGGCGGACGCCGCTCACGGCCGCCGATGGGGCGCCGGCCCGCATCGCGCTCGTGGGCGAGACCTTCGCCGACGTGCGCGACGTCATGGTCGAAGGCGAGAGCGGCCTGCTCGCCATCTCTCCCGCCCGCTGGCGACCGCGCTTCGAGCCTTCGCGGCGGCGTCTCGTCTGGCCCAACGGGGCGCAGGGCTTTCTCTATGCCGCGGTCGAGCCGGACCAGTTGCGCGGGCCGCAGCATCACGCCGGCTGGGCCGACGAGATCGCGAAATGGCACGACGGCGCGCGGGCCTGGTCGAATCTGGTGCTCGGCCTGCGTCTCGGGACGCAGCCGCGGGTGATGGCCACCACCACACCGCGGCCGCTCGCGTGGCTCAAGCGCCTGGCGGGGGAACCGACGACGGTCGTCGTCTCGGGGCGGACGCTCGACAATCGCGCCAATCTGGCGCCGCAGTTCCTCGCCGAGGTCGAGCGTCTGTTCGCCGGGACACGGCTCGGACTGCAGGAGCTCGAAGGGCGCATCATCGAGGATGTCGCCGGCGCCCTGTGGACGCGGGCCATGATCGAGGCCTGTCGGGGGCCGGCCCCCGCGGTTCTCGAACGCATCGTCGTCGCCGTCGACCCGCCGGCGAGCCATGGCGAGGCGGCGGACGCCTGCGGCATCATCGTCGCCGGACGCGACCCCGAAGGCGGCATCCATGTGCTCGAGGACGCAAGCTGCCAGGGCCTGCGTCCACTGGGCTGGGCACAGGCGGTGACCCGGGTCTATGAGCGATATCGCGCCGACCGGGTTCTTGGTGAGGTCAATAACGGCGGCGACATGGTCGAGGCGGTGCTACGGCAGGTGGCGCCCGGCATGAGCTATCGTGCGGTGCGCGCCAGCCGCGGCAAGATCGCCCGCGCCGAGCCGGTGGCCGCGCTTTATGAGCGGGGGCTCGTGCGCCATGCCGGCATTTTCGCCGCGCTGGAGGAGGAAATGTGCAATTACACCGGAGCAGGCGGCGACACGAGCCCCGATCGGCTCGATGCGCTGGTCTGGGCCTTGAGCGATCTCGCGCTCGGGCGGATCGCGCGGCCGAGCCTGAGACGCCTGTGAAAGGATCTCAGGTCGGAATCACGCGCCTCCGGCAGCGTCCCGCGTCCTGTTGAAGAGGCGGATCGCCTCGTTCATCTGCCTCTGCACCTCGACGCGCCGCTGGTGCACCCGGTCGAGGTCTTCGTTCCAGCGCGTCCGCTGCGCCTCGTTCATCCACTGAAAGACGGTGAGCGAGCGCTCGTCCTTGCATTTGAGATAGGTGTCGACGGCGTCGCTGTACGCCTTCACCGCCTTCACCGCGGCCAGCATCTCGGCGCGCGTCGCGCGCGTCCCGTCGGGAATCGCCGGCTCGTCCATCGGCGGATCGCCGCAGTCCACGGCGGCAAGCACCGGGCCGGCAAGCAGCACGAGCGTCGCCACAAGCGGGACCAGGCGCGCGAAAGACCAACTGCGTCCGATCATCGTTTCTCCGACTCCTCGCCGCCGGCTTGCGACCCGTA
Organism: uncultured Sphingomonadales bacterium; assembly: GCA_964484045.1. Taxonomy (GTDB): domain Bacteria; phylum Pseudomonadota; class Alphaproteobacteria; order Sphingomonadales; family Rhodothalassiaceae; genus J134. Next base: position 1,261 of record CAZAEP010000049.1, on the reverse strand, counting down.
GAAGGGCCCTTGTCGGCAGGCCATTCAATCCGATCGAGGTATTATGGCTCTTATCCAAAGACTTCGACAATCCTTTGGCAGACTGACGCCGAAATCGGGCGCCGTGCCCTGTTCCGGGCCGAGCTATGCCGCCGCCTGGCTGGCCGTCGGCGGCGCCCGCTGGAGCGAGCGCTCATATCACCGATTGGTCCAGGAAGGCTACGGCAAAAACGTCATCGCCCAGAGATCGGTGCGGCTCGTCGCCGAATGTGCGGCGTCGGTTCCCTTCCATGTCATGGAGAACGGTCGGCGCCTCGCGGCCCATCCGCTGGCCGATCTTCTCGCCGCCCCCAACCCGATGAGCTCGGGGCGCGAGCTTCTCGAACGCATCTACGCCTTCCTGCTGCTCGCCGGCAATGCCTATGTCGAGCGCATCGACGGCCCCGACGGCCGGCCGCTCGAGCTGCATGTGCTGCGGCCCGACCGCATCACCATCAGGACCGGGCCGCAGGGCTGGCCGGTGCGCTACGACTATCGCGCCGGCAATGCGCAGCGCCATTTTCCCGTCGATCCGGTGAGCGGCCGGTCGCCGCTCCTGCATCTCAAATCCTTCAACCCGCTCGACGACCATCTCGGCCTGTCCGCGCTTGCCGCCGCGGCCATGGGGGTCGATATCCACAACGCCGCCGGGAACTGGAACAAGGCGCTTCTCGACAATGCCGCACGGCCCTCGGGCGCGCTCGTCTTCGAACCCCGCGAGGGCGGCGCCGACGTGCTGAGCGAGGAGCAGATCGCCCGCCTCAAGGCGGAGATGGAGGAGCATTTCCAAGGCGCTGCCAATGCCGGCCGGCCGTTCCTCCTCGAAGGCGGTCTCAAATGGCAGCAGATGGCGTTTTCGCCGGCCGACATGGACTTCATCAACGCCAAGCACGTGGCGGCGCGCGAGATTGCGCTCGCCTTCGGGGTGCCGCCGATGCTTCTCGGCATTCCCGGCGACAACACCTACGCCAATTATCAGGAGGCCAACCGTGCCTTCTGGCGACTGACGCTGCTGCCGCTCGTCGACAAGGTTCTCGCGGCGCTGGCCCGCTGGCTCGGCGAGGACTTCGGGCCGGCGGTGGAGCTTGCCGCCGATCTCGACGCGCTGCCGGCGCTGGCGCCCGAGCGGGCGGCGCACTGGGCCCGGCTCGAGGCGGTGGGTTTTCTGACCGTGAACGAGAAGCGGGCCGCGGTGGGGCTCGAGCCGGTCGCCGGCGGCGACGGCATGGCACCGCCACCACCG
>CAZAEP010000048.1:3985-13500 GCA_964484045.1 uncultured Sphingomonadales bacterium | reverse complement strand
CGCGGCTCGCGGAACGTCGCATCCTCACCTCCTGCCGTGACGGAAACCTGCGCGTCAGCCCGCACTTCTACAATACGGAAGAGGATATCGACGTCCTCCTCGCCGCTCTCGCCGACAATCGCGCGCTGTTGGCCTAAAGCGGGCAGCGGCGTGTCGTGCGATGGCCGGCGAGGTCTTCCGCCTCGGCGACGATCGACACCGCAGAGGCCGATGCCACGCGGTCGGCATCGACGACGACGCGGTAGGGCGGATCGGCATCCGTGCCGAGATCGACCACCGTGCCATCGGGTCGCTCGAGCGCGAAATGCACCTGCAGCGGACCCCGGGCGGCGCTCGCCACCGCCGCATATCGTGCACCGCCACCGGCCGCTGTGGTGCCGGCACAGGCGAGATCGGGCGCCTCGGCGGGCGGCGGAATGGCCGTCCCGGCGCGATAGACCGCATAGGAATTCGCCGGCAGGCTCACCGCGATCCGCCCCTCCCTTGAACCCGGCGAGGCCGTGCCCTCCCCGATCAGGCGCCGCCAGCGAGCTTCCGCCGTCGCCACCGGGATCGTGGCGCGGCGTTCCGTGTCCGCATTGTTGAGAAGGAAGAGATATTCGCGGCGCGTCGCCCAGTCGATGCGCGAGAGCGCGAAGAGGCCGGCCCTGTTCTCGAAATACCGCACGATCTGCACGCCGCGCCGCAGACCGCGCTCGGACCGATAGACCCGCGCCATCGCGGCAAGAGCCTCGAACAGCGGGTGATGGCGGTCGAAATTTCTCTCCGCCGTGGTGGCGTTGCCGCCGATCAGGCGATTGTCGTCATAGCTCGCGACCCGGCTTTCGAACATGTCCTCGCGCGCGTCCTGATCGCCGCCGTCACCGGTGAATCCCTGCTCGTCGCCATAATAGATGACCGGCACGCCACGGGCGAAGAAGAGCAGCGCATAGGCCATCTCCATGCGCCGGCGAAGCAGCGCGTCGGGCGCGTCATCGCCCAGTCCCTCGAGGAGAAAACGGCCGAGCCGGCCCATATCGTGATTGCCGTTGAAGACCGGCAGGCGACCGGCCCCGCGTCCCGGCGCCGTATAGAGATCGTCGGCATCGAAGAGCGCCGCAAGCCGCGCCGTCGCCGCATCCCGCGCGAGCACCGACTGCACGGTGTAGGCAAAAGGGAAGTCGAGCACGGCGGGAAAGCCGTCCGCGCGCACATAGCGCGCAAGATAGCCCGGTTCGGGATGCGCCACTTCGCCGAAAATATAGAAATCGGGAATGCCGCGCGCCTGCGCATGCGCAAGGATGGCGGGCAGGAAGCGGCGCCAGAAGACGTCGCTCACATGGCGCGCGGTGTCGATGCGGAAACCGTCGACGCGATATGTCGTGATCCAGTCCTTGTAGATCGCGATCATGCCGTCGATCACGCGCGGGTTCTCGGTATCGAGATCGTCGAGCCCGGAAAAATCGCCGTAAAGCGCGCTCTCGCCCCGGAAGGTCGAATTGCCGCGATTGTGATAGAGGGCCGGATCGTTGAGCCATTCCGGAACCTTGATATGGGCCTCGGCCTCGGGCACGACCGGCGTATAGGCGGGCCGGGAAAGGGGGCGGTACGGACATTCCCCTCGCCCCGCGCATTCGCGGGCATGGATCACGTCCGCCGTGTGATTGGTGACGATGTCCATGTAGACCTTCATGCCGCGGGCATGAGCGGCCTCGACCAGCGCCTTGAAATCGGCATTGGTGCCGAGATGCGGGTCGACGCGGGTAAAATCGGTGATCCAGTAGCCGTGATAGCCGGCCGAGACCCAAGGGCCGGCGCCCTGCACCGGCTTGTTGGCGAAAATCGGCGTCACCCAGATCGCAGTCGCCCCGAGCGCCGCGATATAGTCGAGATGATCGAGAACCCCCCTGAGATCGCCGCCGTGATAAAAACCCTTGCGGGTCGGATCGAAGCCGGTCGTGCGTGGCCCGCCGGAGAGACCGCCGCGATCGTTCGACGGGTCGCCATTGGCGAAGCGATCGGGCATCAGGAAGTAGATCACCTCGTCCTCGGCGCGACGGTCGGCCTGTGCCGCCGGCTCCCGTGCGCCCGCCGCCACGCCCGTCGCCGCCGTGGCAAGCAGAACCGTGCCGCCGACAAGTCCTGCAAGAAAACGTCCGGTCATCGCCTTCGCCCTTCCTTGTGAGCGCGGAATGGGTCCCGCACAGCATAGGCATGGCTGCAAATATTTGCAATTATCGATGCGGTATCGCAAATTTCTTGCAAAGCCGGCGCCGGCGCCGCAGTATCGCGGGAAACCCGCATGCGGACAACGGGAGGGAGGGATCGGGAACATGATGGAGGGCGTCACGCTCGGTGCCGTCGATCTCGGACTGATCGCGGCCTATTTCGTCGGCAGCATCGCGCTCGGCGTCTGGTTCGGGCGTCGGCACGAGACGGCGGAGGATTTCTTCCTCGCCGGGCGCGGCATGTTGTGGCCGGTGATCGGCATTTCGCTGTTCGCCTCGAACATCTCGAGCTCGACCCTCGTGGGGCTCGCCGGCGACGCCTATGCGACCGGGATTTCCGTCTACAATTACGAATGGATGGCAGCCGTCGTGCTCGTCGTCTTTGCCATCTTCTTCCTTCCCTTCCTCCTCAGGGCGCGCGTCTATACGATGCCGGAGTTCCTCGCCCGCCGTTTCAGCGGCAGCGCGCGCACCTATTTCGCGCTCTTGACGCTCTTTCTCAACATCGTCGTCGACACCGCAGGCGGGCTTTATGCCGGGGCGCTGATGCTGGGCATGATCTTTCCCGGCATCGACCTCTGGATCGTGGTCGCCGTGCTCGCCATCGCCGCCGGCATCTATACCGCCTTCGGGGGGCTCGCCGCGGTGATGTACACCGACGTGATCCAAGCGGCCCTGCTCATTCTCGGCTCGGTCCTGATCAGCCTCTTCGCCTATCAGGCGATCGGCGGCTGGGACGCGGTCGTCGCGGCGGTGCCGGCGGAAAAGCTCAGCCTCATCCGTCCGCCGGGCGATCCCGGCGTGCCCTGGCCCGGGCTTCTCAGCGGCGTCTTTCTGCTCGGCTTCTATTTCTGGTGCACCAACCAGTTCATGGTCCAGCGCGTGCTCTCGGCGCGTTCGCTCGACCACGGCCGCTGGGGCGTGCTCTTCGCCGGCCTGCTGAAATTGCCGGTGCTTTTCATCATGGTGCTGCCGGGCAGCTTCGCGCTTCTCCTCTATCCGACGCTCGAGCGGCCCGATCTCGTTTATCCGACACTGCTGTTCGACCTTCTGCCGGCGGGCGTGCTCGGGCTCGTCATCGCCGGCTTCATCGCCGCCCTGATGTCGCAGATCGACTCCACGCTCAACTCCGCCTCGACGCTGGTGACGATGGATTTCGTGCGCCGCTGGAGGCCCGATCTCGACCCCCACCGCCTGATGCGCGTGGGCCAGGTGACGACGGTTCTCGTCATGCTTCTCGCCGTCCTGTGGGCACCGCAGATCGAACGCTTCGGATCCCTGTTCAAATATCTCCAGGTGGTGCTCGCCTACAGCGTGCCGCCGATTGTCGCCATGTTCATCCTGGGCGTCCTGTGGCCGCGCGCCAACGCCCGCGGCGCCCATGCGGCGCTCATCTTCGGCACGCTCGCCGGGCTCGTCTTCTTCCTCCTGAACGAGGTGATCGCCGCCGAGCGGGTGGTGCATTTCCTCTATGTGGCGCCGATCCTCTTCTTCGTCTCGCTCGTCGCGCTCGTCGTCGGCAGTCTGACGGCGCCGGCGCCCGACCGCGCGGCGATCGCCGAGCTCATCTGGACGCGTGGGCATTTCGCCGCCGAGGGCCGGGAGATCGCCCCCCTGCCCTGGTGGCAGAACTATCGCATCCAGGCAATCGGCCTTCTGGCGCTGACCGCCGCAACGGTCATCGCCTTCCGGTGACCCCCTACCCCACGGCGCGGTGGATATTGGCGATGGCGACCGAGACGGTGAGGATACGGCCGTAGATCACTTCCATCGGATCAATGAGCGTGCGATTGATTTCATGATAATGCGGCGCTGCGGCATCGGGATAGTCCGAGGGCTCGTGGATCGGGAAATCGGCCGGGCTCGGCGGCGTCTCGGGATAGGCCTGACGCAGGAGCGCCACCGCTTCGGGCACCTTGAGCGCGAAGACGAGCTCCATGATGTCCTCGCGCGATATGTCGTTGCGGGCGGAAAAACGCGGAATGCGAGCCGCATGCAGGAACAGCTCCTGAATGAGCGCGATGCGCACGCCGTGCATGAGCGCGAGGCTGTCGCGTTCCGGCGCGACGAGCACATCCGCGGTCTCGTCGGTCTCAGCCAGGAACCGATGCAGCAGCAGCTCGTCGATCCTGAGCCGCGTGCTGAGCTCCTGCGCCGCCCGAAACCGGTCGTCGCCCTCGAAGAACTGCGCCAGATAGAGACAGGCATCGGTGAGATGCTCCTGCGCCGGTCCGTGCGGCCGCGCCGCCCAATAGGCCCCGTCGAAGAGCGCGCCATAGGCCATGAGCGTGCTCAGACTCGCACGCCGGCGCGCCGCCACCACCATGTCCATGAGCTGCGAAAAGCGCGGGCTCTCGCGACGCCAGTCGGTGAAGGGCTCCTTCGTCGACCGCGTCGCGGCACCGATGCCGCCCACCACATTGAGCGGATAACCGAGCTGCTGCAGGATCGCATTGTGCGGTATGGCGCGAATCTTCGCGAGATCGGCGCGCTCGGCGCCGGCGCTCTCGAACTGTCGCCGCGGCGTCCGCGACCCGGTGGGTTTCAGGAGCGAGAGACCGAAAGCCGTGAGCGTGCGATGATAGGCGGCGAGCCCCATCACCGCCCGCTGGAAGCGCATGACATTGCGAAAGAAATCGAGCGACAAGCTGGGCAGGGCATAGAACGGATCGGCGCGCGCCGCCGCCATCGCCTCGGCGCGTCGGGAGCGATGCTCAAGCACGCGGGTGAAGAAGGCGAGCGCCAGCGCCTCGGTGGCGAACCACAGATAACCGTCGCCGCCCTGGAAGCTCACTTCCGTCACCAGCGCAAGCCCGCGCTCGGCGAATTGCGCCTCCGCCCAGGGACTCATGACATGATCGAGCCGCGCCGCGAGCGACCCCTGATGCGCCCCGCGCCCCATGGATTCGCCATGGGTGTCGAAGACCAGGCATTCGAGATGGCCGAGGCCGTTCGCAGCCACGAGCCGGGCGAGATTGGCCTGCAGGCGCTCGATGCTGAGCGAGGCCGGGATCTGCCCGATGAAGCGGCCGGCGTCGGAAAACCCGGTCTGGATGGCGATCCGTCCCCGCGCCGCGACAACCGCCCGATAGGCGGGCTGGGCCAGAAGCACTTCGAGGAATCGCTCGCCGCGCTCGAGCGCAGCCGGGGTCTCGAACAGCGGCGAGATGTCGATCGCCTCGGCGACCCCGAAAAGGCGCGCGAAATAGACCGCCGCCAGAACCGTCGCCGGACGCTCGCATTCGGCGATGAGCAGGCGCAGATCGGACTCGGCGTCGATATGCTTGAGGATCTGCGCGACGGTGAGAAATTGTCGTACCGCGGTGGTCGGCTCGACAGCGAGCGCGGCGAAGCTGACGGCGAGCGGCGCGGCCTCCTCGCACAGCCGGTTGAGAACGCTGAGCGCGGTCCGGCCGCCCAGATCGACCGCCATCTCGTCGACGAAGCGGCGCCGGATGGCGTTCTCGAGTTGCGTCGCGTTGAGCCGGAAATGCACCCGGGCGCTGCCCAGCCGCGCAGCGGCCATCTCCGCCGCGAGCACGGCGAGATCGAGCGCCGCCTCCTCGTCGGCGATCTCCCCGGTCAAGGCCTCGAGACGTGCGATCAGGGGCTCGAGTTGCGTCAGCCTGCCCTCATGCGGGTCGCTCAGCCAGTTGGCCGCGGCGGCCAGCGCCGGCGGGTCCTCGAGCGGCGCCGAGAAAAGCGCCACCGCCTGCCGCGTGTGAGCGCGCGCCTGCTCGAGCCGTCCCGCGATCCCGGCCAGGGCGTTCTCGACCGCCCCCGCTCCGACCCGTTCGCGAACGGCGCCGAGATCGTCGAGATACCATCCAAGACGCAGCTCCTTCTCAACGAGGCGCAGGCGCAGGCAATGGGTCCAGTCGATGTCGGTGCGCCCGTCCATGTCGTAGCCGACCCAGGTCGCGAAATCGACCGGCCGCGGGCGCAGGCGGTGCCAGCCATCGGGAAAACGCCCGCGGGCGTGGGCGAGAACGGCCCGGACAAGCCGCCGGCCCGCCGTCCGCGCCTTGCCGATCGCCCGCATGGCCATCCTGTGTTCGTCATCGACATGAAGCGCGCCGCCGCCGGGCAGCGCCGGGTCCGCCTCCGCCTCTCCTGTCCCCTCCATGGCCGCGGCGACGACCCGCGCGGCCTGCCCTTCCGCGAGCAGAAAGGTGGGATGGGCGGTAAAGACGGTGCCGAGAAACGGGCACGACCAGCGGGCGCGAAAGGCGGCGAGGTCGTCCCCGGCGCTAATTTCGGCGACAAGACGATCGAGGCGCGCCGTGTTCTCCTCTGCCTCCAGGGGTGCCAGCATGTCCCGCATCCATGCGCCGCGCTCGGCAAGCGAGCGTTCGAGCAGCGCATCGACGAAGGTGCCGAGATCGTCGCGCGCGAGCCGCCCTTCCTCGATGGCGAAGGAAAGGTCCGAACCGAGCTGCCAGATCGGATTGAAGGCGGGATTGGCGCGCCGTTGCGCGCGCAATGCGTCAAGCGCGGCCAGGAGCCGTTGCTCGAGACGCTCGCCGGCACCGCCGCGCGCCTCTTCATCTGCGGCAAACTCGGTCATGATCCTGTCTTTCCGGGGCTCCGAATCCTCGGAGCGCGGACCTTAGCCTGCATTGTCCGCCCTGTCACCGAGCTCGCAAAACCCTGTTTCAGCCGCCGCGGAAGACGATCCAGATGGCACCGATGAGCGCCAGCAGAAGGCCGCTGAGCAGGAGATCGGCGCGGCGGTGCGAGGGCGTGCCACCGGGGCGCACGCCGGCCTTGAAGGTGAGGCTCGCCTGCGCCGCCGTCGGGGTTTTCGTGAGCAGGCTGACGACGACGAGCGCCGCCGTGCTGAGCGCAAAGAGCAGGATCGCGATATGGAGAAAATTGATCCGCGCGAGATCGAGCCAGATGCCCGAGAGCCTGTCCTGGTTCATCTCCAGAAGCAGCCGCCCGACGCCGCCGATAAAGCCGACGCCAAGCGCCGCGATGGCGCCCCCGGCATTGGCCCGCGGCCAGATGACGCCGATCAGGAAGACGGCCGCGATCGGCGGCGAGATATAGGCCTGCACGCTCTGCAGATAGGTGAAAAGCCGTCCCGAGATCACCTCGATGAAGGGAACCCACAAGAGCCCCAGCGCGACGAGGACGAGCACCGCGGCCTGCCCGACGACGACGAGATGGCGCTCGCCGGCGCGCGGATGCAGGCGCTTGTAGATGTCGATCGTGAACAGCGTGGCGCAGGAATTGAAGACCGAGGACAGCGAGCTCATCAGCGCGGCGAGAAAGCCGGCGATCACGAGGCCCCTGAGCCCGCTCGGAAGCAGCGCGCCGATGAGCGCCGGCAGCGCCTGATCCGGTTTCTCGAAACGAAGCGCGCCCTCCTGCATCAGCGCAAAGGCGATGATGCCGGGCAGCACGAAGAGGAAGAGCGGCAACTGCTTCAGGAAACCGGCGAAGATGGTGCCGCGGCGGGCCGCGTCCTCGCTCCGCGCCGAGAGCACGCGCTGCACGATGAACTGGTCGGTGCACCAGTACCAGACACCGAGGATCGGCGCCCCGAAGAGGATCCCGGTCCAGGGGAACTCGGGATCGTTCATCGTCCGCCAGAGATCGAAATGTGCCGACCCTGCAGCGGTCTCGAGCGCGTTCCAACCACCGATCTTCTCGAGCCCGAGCACGCTCACCACAAGGGCGCCGAGAAGCAGGATGATCATCTGCACGAAATCGGTATAGAGCACGGCCTTGAGGCCGCCGACGATGGTGTAAAGCCCGGTGGCGCCGACGACGATGAAAGCGCCGGTCCAGAAGTCGATGCCCATCAGGGTCTCGAAGATGATGCCGCCGGCGGCGATGGTGACCGAGATCTTGGTCAGCACATAGCCGGCGATGGAAATCACCGCGAGATAGGCGCGCGGACCCGCGGAATAGCGGCGCTCGAGAAACTCCGGCATCGTGAAGACGCCGCTCTTCAGATAGAAGGGCACGAAGACCCAGCCAAGAAGCAGCAGCACGATGCCGGCGATGATCTCGAACTGCGCCACCGGAACGCCGGTGGCGGCGCCCGAGCCGGCAAGCCCGATCAGATGCTCCGAGCCGATGTTCGAGGCGAAGAGCGAGGCGCCGATGACGACCCAACCGACATTGCGCCCGGCGAGGAAGTAGTCCTCGGTGTCCCGCCTGTGGCGGCCGCTCCATCTGGCAAAGCCGGCGACCGCGAAGACGAGAGCGAAATAGGCCGCGATGATTCCCCAGTCGAACCCCTCGAGCATGGCCGTCTTCTCCTTGTTCTTGTTTCTTTCGGCGAAGCCGGGGAACGGGCCCCCGGCTTCCGATCTCTCAGTTCTGCCAGTAGACGGTGATCTCGGCCGGACCATCCGCCGGCGTCGTGAAGCTGTGGTTGACGCCCCCCTCCCAGACCACATTGCCGGCGCCGTCGACCTTGATGAACTTGAACTCGATGGTACGGCCGGCGGGCACGCTGACATCGTAATACCAAGTGGGATATTGCTTCACCACCTGATTGAAGAAGGGCCCGATGGCGACGCCCGGCGTGGTGCTCCAGTTCGAAAGCTCGCTCACATTGCCGGTAAGATAGACATTCTGGCCGAAGAAGGTGGTGGCGTTGTTGACGACGAAGCGCACCGGAACCTGCTTGGCGGTGAGAATCTCGAACCTGTCGTAAGCCGCACTCGTCGGGCCGCCATTCTGCTGCACGGTAACGTCATAGAGCCCGGCGGCGATCGCCGGCACCTGTACCTTGACTTGCGCGTCCGACCAGGAGAGCACATTTGCGCTTGCGGTGCCGAAGCGCACGGTGCCGGCGAGCGTTCCGAAGCCCTCGCCGTCGATGGTGACGGTAGCGCCGGGGCGCGCCATCATCGGACCGACATGGCCGATCGCGGGCGCCGGTGCGATCCCCGTCTTCTGCCACACGCCGACCTCGCCCGGTCCGAGCGGGAACGCGTCGACCGATCCGTCGGCGTTCACCGTGATGGCGTTTCCGTCAAGCAGTCCGCCCAGCACATCCGCATAGGTGCCGGCGGGAAGCGCGGTGAAGAGCCCGGTGATATTGGTGCTGGTGGTCGTCGAGCGATTGATCGCGACCAGCACCACACTGCCGGCGAATTCCCGCTCGTAGATATAGACGTCGTTGTTGATCCAGCGCTGCTCCGTATCGCCATAGGCGAGTGCCGGATTTCCGGCCCGCAGGGCGGCGAGTTTCCGGATCACCTGATAGGCGCGGGTCGTTGTGCTGAACGCCGTCATCATGGCGCGATTGGCGGGATCGCCGCTGCCGGTCATGTACTGCTCGGTGCC
>CAZAEP010000048.1:0-3975 GCA_964484045.1 uncultured Sphingomonadales bacterium | reverse complement strand
CGCGTGAGGTGAGAAGCACGGCAAGCGCCATGTCGGTACGCCGCGGATCGGCGCCGGCGTAGTGGAAGCGGTCCATGTCGTGATTGTCGAGGAAGGGAAGCTGATCGATCACCTCGTCATAATCGACCGCCGTGCCCTGAATCATGACGTCGAAATCGTACCAGCTCGCAGTGCCGTCGCGGAGCACGCGGCGGATGGCGCCATTGAAGCGGAAGTCGAGCAGACTCATGCCGCTGTCATTGGCGAAGGCATGGTTCAGGGGATCGACCTCGGTCTGGCCCAGGAACCATTCGCCGAAGGTGAAGACGGCGCGGTGGGCGTAAAGGCTGTCGACCCAGGTCTTCGACCAGCCCGGCGGCATGTGCTTCACCGCATCGACGCGAATGCCGTCGATCCCCATATCGAGCCAGAGATTGATCGCGGCCTTGAGATAGGCGTCGATGACGGGGTTCTGGTGATTGTAGTCGGAAAGATCGAAGAGCGCGCGGTAGATGCCGTCCTCATAGGTCGAGAAGTCCGTCGAGCCGTTGTGATGGAAGACGCCGCCCGGGTCGCTGTTGAGCGAGGCGATGAAGGTCCCGTCGTCGTAAAGCGCGCCGTCCTCCATGAAGGCCGGATCGCCTTCGCGTGCGGACGAGCTGTGATTGGGTGTGAAGTCGATGATCACCTTGATGCCGGCGGCGTGCGCGACGGCGATCAGATTGGCGAAATCGGCCATCGAGCCGAAGGCCGGGTTGGTGCGCTTGTAATCGCGCGCCCAGAAGCCGTGATAGGCGGTGGTGCCGGCCGAATCGAGAGCGAAGATGTTCTCCACCGGCTGCGAGATCCACAGCGCCGTCACGCCCAAGCCGGTGAGATAGCCGTCGCTGATCTTCTGCGCGATCCCCGCCCAGTCGCCGCCGCAGTATTTGCGCAGGTTCGTGCAGCCGGCGCTGAAGGCGCTGCCGGTCGGGTTGTTCGCGGCATCGCCGTCGCGGAACCGGTCGGTGACGATCTGATAGACGACGTCCGCGGTATAGTTGACGTCGTTCGAGACATCGCCGGCGAAGCTCGCGGCGATGGGCCCGAAAGCGCCGAGGGCCAACGCCAGAGCGCCGACGCGCACCGCGGTGCGCCATTTGTCGATTGGCATGATTTCTCTCCCCATTTCATGTTGTCAGGGTGTCGCGGATGCGCGCAGGCTCGGGTCCCGTTCTTCCCTTTATGGTCTTGATGGTCGGGCGACGAAGCGGATGGCGGTGCCGCCGCCCGGTGCGAGGCGCAGCGTCAGCGTGTCGGCGCTCGTCACGTCGCGTTTCTCGATCGTGACGGCCTCGGGATTGGTGCGCCAGTCGGCATCGTCCGCGTCGCGATAGATTTCGGCGCGATAGCGACGCCCGGGCGCGAGAAAGCCGAGCGGCACGTTGAGGCGGCGTCCGGTCTCGTCGGTGATGGCGCCGAGATACCAGTCCGCGCTCGCCCTGTCGGCGCGGGCGATGACGACATAGTCGCCGATCTCGCCGGCAAGCGCGCGGCTCTCGCGCCAGTCGGTCGGCACGTCGCGGATGAAGCGGAAAGCATCGGGCCGTGCCGCGTAATTCTCCGGCAGGTCGGCGGCCATCTGCAGCGGCGAATAGATGACCACATAAAGCGCGAGCTGCTTGGCGAGCGTGGTGCGGACGCGGAAGGGCGAGTCCGGTCCCTTGAAGCTGAGATCGAAGATGCCGGGGGTGAAATCCATCGGCCCGGCGAGCAGACGGGTAAAGGGCAGGATCACGGTGTGCTCCGGCGGATTGCCCGCCGACCAGGCATTGTACTCCTGCCCACGCGCACCTTCACGGGTCATCCAGTTGGGCCAGGTGCGCCGCAGCCCCGTGTCCTTGATCGGCTCGTGGGTTTCGATCGCGATATGGTGCCGGGCGGCGGTCTCGAGCACCGTCCGGTAATGGCGCACCATATACTGGCCGTGCTGCCACTCCGCCACCCTTCCGCCATCGGGCAGCGGGCGCGGGATGTGACCATTGACGCGCACATAGCCGGTCTTCACCGCGCGCACGCCGTGCGCCTCCATATACGCCATGGCGTCCTCGAGCTGACGCTCGTAATTGGCGATGCCGCCCGAGGTCTCGTGATGGCCGATGAGCCGCACCCCCTTCTTGCGCGCATAGCGCGCGAGGCCATCGAAATCATAGTCCGGATAGGGGGTGGTGAAGTCGAACCGGTCGGCATTGGCCATCCAGTCGCCGTCCCAGCCCCGGTTCCAGCCCTCGACCAGCACGCCCTTGAATCCGTATCTGGCGGCGAAATCGATATAGCGTTTGACGTTCGCGGTCGTCGCGCCGTGACGCGGCCCCGCGCCCCAGGTCGATTTGCCGATGTGCATCTCCCACCAGACGCCGACATATTTGCCCGGCTCGATCCAGGAGACATCACCGAGGCGATTGGGTTCGTTGAGGTTGAGCGTGAGATCGGCGGCATCGATGAGCCCGACGGCGCTGTCGGTGACGAGAATCGTCCGCCACGGCGTCCTGAAGGCCCCCCTGGTACGCACCTTGACGCCGTCCGACCAGGGCACGAGATCGGCCTTGAGACGATGGCCGCCGACATTGGCGAGCGTCATCTCCGCATAATCGACAAGTGCCGCTTCATGGATGCTGAGATAGAGCCCTTGGGCGGTCTTCATGGTGAGCGGCGTTTCCGCCTTGCGGATCGCCGAAACCGGCGTGTGGCGATAGAGATATTCGTAGCGATTGGGCAGATAGGCGCCGGTCCACCAGGCCTCGTGATCGCCGGCAAGCGCGAATTCCGTCGCCTCGTCGGCGATATCCCGTGCCGTGCCCGGCGTGCCGGGGACCTCGTAGCGAAAGCCGACGCCGTCGTCATAGACGCGGAAGACGACGCTGAGCACCCGCTCCTTGCCGTCGGCACGGGCGAAATCGACACGGAGCTCGGTATAGCGGTTGCGCACACGCGCCCGCTCGCCCCAGGGCTGCTCCCAGGTCTCGTCGACATGCCGCGTCGCTTGCGCAAGCAGGCGCAGATCTTCCGCCAGCGAGGGCGCCTTGCGGAAGGAGAGGCCGAGCCGCGAGGGCGCGATCACCGGATCGCCGAAGCGCCTGACCGCATAGACCGGATGCCCGTCCACGATCGACACCGCGACCGAGAGCACCTTGCCCGGCGAAGCGACCTCCGCCGCATCCACGGACATTGATGCAAAAAATGCAAAAACCAGGACCAGAAGAAAGCCCCGACCGCGCCCCACACAGAATGACCCATTGCGCATGAAACAGCCCCCTTCCAACGCGGCCCCGGAAATGCACACTCCTTTTACCATGGCAAGTTTTTGCAAATATCGCAAGAATAATGCAAACTCTATCGCGATAGGCGCTTCGCGGCTTTACAAGCCGTCGCTGTCCTGAGAGGGAGAAAGGCATGGCGGGAACGGACAGGAGAGCGGCGGGCGACCGGGCGGAGAGCGACCGGCGGCTGCGCGACATTCTCATCCTCGGCGGCGGCTCGGCGGGATGGATGACGGCGGCGGCGCTCGCCAACGCGGTGGGCCGCAACTGTCGCATCACGCTCGTCGAATCCGACGCCATCGGCATCGTCGGAGTGGGCGAGGCGACAATCCCGCCCCTCAAACTCTTCAACCGCATGCTCGGACTCGACGAGAACGAATTCGTCCGCCGCACGCGGGGGAGCTTCAAGCTCGGCATCGAGTTCATCGGCTGGGGCAGGCCCGACGCGCGCTATCTCCACCCCTTCGGTCGCTATGGGGCCGATTTCGATTTCGTGCCTCTGTACCAGTACTGGTTCGCGGCCCGGGCGCGCGGCGAGGCCGCCGATCTCGGCGATTATTCGGTGGCCGCGGTCGCGGCCGCGGCGGCGCGTTTCGATCGACCGCTCTCCGATCCGCGCCGGGTGCAGTCGACCTACGACTACGCCTATCATTTCGATGCCACGCTTTATGCGCGCTATTTGCGCGAATATGCCGAG
>CAZAEP010000047.1:0-13567 GCA_964484045.1 uncultured Sphingomonadales bacterium | reverse complement strand
CTCGTTGCGCGTTCCGAAGACTTTCTTGGCGATTGCGCCCAGACCCAACATGCGATTTCCCTTTGACGCAGGGCACCCTCCGACGCGCGGCCGCGCCCTCCGCAATGCTTGCGCCGTTTGCCGGAAACTGTGGTTGAGGAGATAAGGGGGGCTCCGGGCGCTGTCAACCAAGCGCCCCGTTCCCCCTTGCCAGCGGCGGCGGCTTTGCGCAAGAGTGCGCGCCATCGCGCACCGCTCGCCCCTCGTGTCATCCGCCTCGAGCGCCCGGTAGCAAAGAAACGATGGTCAAGACCCGCCCCTCACCCCTGCGGCCCGCCCGCTTTCCCGATTGCCTGCCGGTTCCCGGCGTCGCTCTCGCCGTCGCCGCCACGGGCGCGCGCTATCGCGGCCGCGACGACCTCTTTTGCGCCCGCTTCGTCGAGGGCAGCGTGGCGGCTGGTCTCTTCACCCGCTCGCGGATGCCTGCGGCCCCGGTCGAATGGTGCCGCGCGGCGCTCCGGAGGAGCGGCGGCGCGGTGCGCGGACTCGTCGTCAATGCCGGCAACGCCAACGCCTTCACCGGCCGCGCCGGCACGGCGGCGACGGCGCGCATCGCCGCCTGTTTCGCCACCGCCATCGGGGCACCGCGGGAGGCGGTCCTTCTCGCCTCGACGGGCGTCATCGGCGAGCCGCTCGACCCCGACCCGCTCGTCGCCGCCTTCGCCGCGCTCGACTACCGCGGCGATGCCTGGAAGGCCGCGGCGCGGGCGATCGGCACCACCGACACCTTCCCCAAGGGCGCGACGGCCACCGCCGCCATCGACGGCCATCCCGTGGTGCTCACCGGGATCGCCAAGGGCTCGGGCATGATCCAGCCCGACATGGCGACCATGCTCGCCTTCGTCTTCACCAATGCCCGCCTGCCCGTCCCCGTCCTCGATGCCCTGCTGCGCCGCGGGGCGGAGCGCTCCTTTCACTGCATCACGGTGGACGGCGACACCTCGACCAGCGACACGCTGCTGCTGGTGGCCACCGGCGAGGGCGCCCGGCATGGTGCCATCACCGATGCCGACGACCCGCGGCTCGCCGGTTTCCGGGCCGCGCTCGAGGCCCTGCTCGTCGATCTCGCGCAGCAGATCGTGCGCGACGGCGAGGGGGCCGGGAAGTTCGTGTCCATCACCGTCTCGGGCGCCGAAAGCGATGCCGCCGCGAAGCGGATCGCCTTCGCCATCGCCAACTCGCCGCTGGTGAAGACGGCGATCGCGGGCGGCGACCCCAATTGGGGACGTATCGTGATGGCCGTCGGCAAGTCGGGCGAGCGCGCCGATCGCGACCGGCTGGCGATCTGGCTCGGCGACCAGCGCGTGACCGCCGACGGGGCGCGCCACCCGGCCTATTCGGAAGCCGCCGCCGCCGCGCATTTCCAGGGCCGGGAGATCCGCATTCGCGTCGATGTCGGCATCGCCGGAGGCACGGCGACGGTGTGGACCTGCGATCTCACCCACGGCTACATCTCGATCAACGCCGACTACCGCAGTTGAGGCGAAGGCGCGGACGAGCGGAAGCCGACCGCCCCGATTTGCCGCCCGGCCCGGCAAATCCTGCCCGCCATGCCCCGCCGCCGGATGCCGCCCCCCTCGCGACCGCCCGCTTTCCGTCGTCTTCCGGCCTGGCACGCTTCTTGATTGATGGCGCCTGCGAGTGTTTGCAACGGAGGCCCTGCCCATGTCCGACGATCGACAGGATTATCTTGAATTCCTGAGCCAGGTGGAGGCCGCGCTGGCCGAAGCGCTCGACGGCGGCATCGTCGACAAGAACGCGCCGCAATATGCCGAGTTCGTCGCCATGCGGCGGGACGTCGTCGCCATCCGCAACGCCCTCGCCGCGCCCGACGCGCCCCGTCCGCGCGAGATCGCGCTCGGCGGTTAGGGCGCGCCTTGCGTGGCGGTCTCGTTCGCCGCCTCGACGCCGCTGCTCAAGGCGCCGAAGCGGTTGATCACGTCGCTCCCGAAAAGGGCGGCGAGCGAGAGGATGATCAGCGTGGCGACGGCCAGGATGAGCCCGTATTCCAATATGGTCACGCCCCGTTCGTCACGCAGGAACCGTCTTACGAAATGCGCGATCTGCATATCGCATCCTTTGCTGTTCGCACCGGAGCCTGCGCGAAAACCCTTTCCGAGCGATTAAGGAGACAATTGTACCTATCTCCCGGCTGTGCTAGCTGCCGATGGCCATGAGCAAGCCGCCCTGCCCGCCGCGCCCGGTCCGCCTCGATGCCGGGCTTCCGATCGTCGCCGTCGCCGCGGCGGCGCTTCTCGATCGCGACGAGCGGGTCCTGATCGCCCGTCGGCGGGCGGATCAGGAGATGGCGGGCCTGTGGGAGCTGCCCGGCGGCAAGATCGAGAAGGGCGAGATCCCGGAAGCGGCGCTGCGCCGCGAGCTCTTCGAGGAGCTCGGCATCGACGTCTGCGCCGCCTGCATGCTTCCCTTCACCTTCGCGTCGCACTCCTATGAGCGATTCCATCTCCTGATGCATGTCTTTCTCGTGCGCAACTGGGACGGCGTGCCGCGCCCGCTCGAGGCCGCGGAGCTGGCCTGGATACGGCCCGAACGTCTCGGCGACCACAGGATGCCGCCCGCCGACCGGCCGGTGATCGCCATGCTGCAGGATTATCTGTCGGCCTGACCGGTTGCCGCGGGATAGAGGCCCGCGACCTCGACCGGCCCCCGGCCCGTGCGGATCTCGCCCAGCGGCTCGCTGTGAAGATCGGGCGCATGAAGTCCCAGCGCCAGCGCCGCCGGACGGCTGGCGAGAAGCCCTTCGGGCCGAGCCGCGGCGGCAATCGCCAGAACCCGCTCGAGCTGCATCCCGTCGCCGTCGACGCGCCCGAACAGCGTGTAATCGAGCGCCAGTCGACGCCCGCCCTCCCCGGCGGCCAACTCGAGTCCCGCAGCGGCGGCGGCCGCAGGCGAGGCATAGGCGTAGACCGTGCCCTCATGGAGCCGGATTCGCCATGCCGGCGCAGGCGCCGGGAGCGACATCCGGGGCGGCGCTGCGCCGAGGATGCCGAGCAGGGCGCCAAGGTCGAGAGTCTCCGCCGGCGCCCGGAGCGGAGCGGGAACGGCACGCCGCGCCCGAAGCGCGATCAGGCGCTGCCCGGCGGCGCGCCAGAGATCCGACGATCCCCCTTCGGCATCGCCGTCATCGACCCGCAGGGCGAGAGCGGTGCTCTCGAGAAGTCGCGCATTGGCCAGCGCCATCCCCATGGCGACCTCGTCGGCGAGCCGGATCGCCGCGGGCAGCGGAGCCTCGGCCTCGCCCAGTATTTCCACCGTCTCGGCATCGGCGAGCAGGGACTCGAACCGCGGCATCCACCTCGCCCCGAAGGGAGCCACCGAGACGGCGGCAAACGCCGCCACCGGGCAGGGAAGCACGATGTGGAGCCGCACGCCTCGTTCGCGCAGGAGCTCGGCGATGACGATGTCGGCGCCGGCGGCCAGGGCCCCATAGGCGAAGCCGGGGCGTTCCGTCGCGAGCACCTCGGCGATCGCCTCCCGTGCCGCCCGATCCTCGCCGTCGAGCCCCATCATGCCGCTGAAATGAAGGCTCGGCGGCGGGCGATAGGGCGCAAGCCACGCCGCATCG
This sequence comes from uncultured Sphingomonadales bacterium, assembly GCA_964484045.1. Lineage (GTDB taxonomy): Bacteria > Pseudomonadota > Alphaproteobacteria > Sphingomonadales > Rhodothalassiaceae > J134. The sequence continues at coordinate 9,942 of CAZAEP010000047.1, read as the reverse complement.
GCGGCCTGCGCCTCGAGGATGGCGGCGAACTGCCTGAGCGTCGCGGCGTGATCCTCCCAGGCATCCGGGGCCTTGACGACCGCTTCGGCGAGCGCGTCCTCCGCCTCGCGACGGCGGCCGAGGAGAAGCAGCGCCTCGGCCCGGGTGGCGGCAAGCCAGTAGGCGGTCTCCGGTTCATGCGCGCCGCCGGCGATCAGCGCCAGCACGTCCCCGGCGAGCGCCCGCGCCTTGTCGGGATCCCCCGCGAGAAAGGCGAGGCTCGCCGCGTTGATCAGGGGATAGGTGGCCGGGTGAAGGGCCGCCGCGGCGGCATAGGCCTCGCCCGCCGCGGCATAGAGCCGGGCCCGGGCGGCACCGGATTGCCGCCGCGCCCGGTCCTTGAGCAGGCGCCCCTTGAGCGTGAGGGCGTCCGGATCGTCGCGGCGTTCGGCATGCCCGGAGGACAGAAAAGTCGCCCAGGCCGTCTCGAGCGCACCCGATCGGGCCTGGGCGAGGATGTCGGCAAGGGAGGTTGCCATCGGATATCGTTCGGTCAACTGCCGCCGGGATAGCGAATATCGGGGTCGATGATCAGCGGCTGACGATAGGCCGCATGTCCATCCCGGTCGCGCCCCAGAAATTCGACATGGAGATTGAATTCGTGACTGTAGCTGTCGCCCGGGCTGTGTCGACGCGCACGGGCTCCATGCGCGATGACATAGGCGGCCATCGCCCCGTCGACCGGCGCGGGAGTCCGGCGATCCGTCGCCGTACCGTGATCGTCGACCCGGCGCGCCTCGCGAAAATAGTCGCCGACGCCCTTTTCGACGGTGATGACTCCGCCCTGGCGGGCGAACTGCCAGTTCCAGCCGCGGTCGAGCAGGAAGACGACATAGCTGAGATCGTCATTGTGGACCGAGAGCGGCGACGGCATCGGCGGCGCCGGCTTCGGAGCCGGCAGCGACGGCGCGTTCGACGCAACGACCGCTTTCAGTTTGGCCAGAAAATCCGCATGGTCCCGGACCGGGATCGGCCCCGATGCGCCGGAGTAGCAGAATTCGAGGCGACCGGGCGCGGTCCGGACGCTCAGCTCATAGATGCGGAGCTGGCGCGGTTCGAATCGGTCGTCCGGATCCTGCTCGGGAATCTGCTCATAGGGAAGCGAGAGGGACTCCGAGGAATCCCTTGCCCCTGTTTCAACCGTCGTTGCCATCCGCGTTCTCCTTCTCAACCTCCCGTTGCAACCTGTCGAGGCGTGTCGCCCAGCGCCGCCAGCGCGCATTCTCCGGATCATGGCGGATGAGCGTGGACGCGATCACCGCCGCTTTCTCGACCCGCGGCACCGCCTCGTCGCGCCGACCGCGCTCGAGCAGGGCCTCGGCATGCGCCATCAGCGTCAGCATCCAGAATTCCTGAAGATCGGCGTTTTCGGGATCCGCGTCGAGCAGCGATTTGACGAGTCGTTCCTGCTCGCGTGAGTGCCGAAAGACCTGCGCCCAGTCTCCCTTCGCTTTCCAGGCGCCGGCGAGCCAGCCATGACGATTGGCCAGATCCTCGATCGCTTTCGGGTCGTCCGGCAAGAGACGCGCCACCGCGGTCATTTCCGCCAGCGCCGCCTCGCAATGGGACAGCGCAAGGTCGGCATCGACGGGGGGCTCGAGCGCCAGACTGCAGAGATTGCCCTCGGCATAGCCGAGCTCGCGCCGCCAGTCGGGATTGGCGTCGTCCGATTTCACGAGCGCCACGGCGAGATCGCGGTAGGCGAGAAAGCGCCGGCGGGCCGCCTCGTGCTCATGGCGCAGATAATGGACATAGCCGAGCCAGAACTGGCTCTGGGCATGGGCGAACCGGGCGCCGGCATCTCCCGGACGGCGCGCGAGCACGGCAGCGGTGGCGCGCTCGGCCTCGCGAAATTTCGCCGCCGCCGCCTCGAGGGCGCCGCGCCTTTCGTCATCCTCACCCATGGCATGGAGGATGCGGGCCCGGCGCTCGAGACTGTCATCGGCCAGGCGCGACAGATCGCCTTCCGCTTCATAATAGCGCATGGCGCGCTCATTGACCGCCGTCATGACGTCGAGCCGACCGACACTTTTGAGTTTGTTGCGCAGATCGGTGAGCATGAACTCGATCAATCCTTCCGCTTCGGCGCGCTGCCGCTCGGCCTCCGTGCGTGCGGCGATGGCCAACCACGCCACCACCGACATCGCTAGCATGGCCGCGGTGGCGCCGAGCGTGATCGCCGTCACGCGGCGCAGGCGCCTTTGCGTATCGCGCTCGATGAGCGCATCGAGCGGCAGGCCCGCCAGTCCGGCGACGATCTTGAGGAACCCCAGCCGCGGCCCGTCGCCGTGCGGCCGCAGATCGGCCGCCAGCGGCTCGCTCCCGGCGGCCCGCAGGGCCTCGGGAAAGGCGGTCTCGGGCGCGCCGGCGACCAGCGCCGCAAGGATCGGGCGATCGGGGTGAAGCGCACGGAAGAAGGCGATCTCCTTCGCCACCCAGGGCGAGCGGGCCGCCGCCGGCGAGCAGAGGACGACGAGCGCCGCCGATTGCGCCAGCGCCGCCTTGACCGCCTCGGACAGGTCCTCGGCCGCCGGAAGGTCCTCCCGGTCGCGGAAGATCGGCCCGAGTCGCGCGGATGACCGCCGGTCTCCCGGCACGAGACGCCGCGGCAGGCGAAAACTCTCGAGCCGCCGGTGAAGCCGGCGGGCACGGGCGGCATCGGCGTGACTGTAGCTCAGAAAGGCGCGGAACCGCGCATCGCCCGCAGCGCTCCGATCGACCCGTTCTTCCGCCGACATCGCCTCCCCCGTCAACAGGTGCCGGACCAAACATGCCAGAGAAAATCCCGCGCGCAAACGCGTTTCAGCGAAATGCGGCGGTGGTCGCGCGCCTCGACGACACCCCGTCTTCAAGCCGCGGCACATCCCGGACGCTCCCGCCGGCGCGGCATTGCATCGCCGGCGGAAGGGCGTAATCTCCGGCGGGAGGGATCGCCAGGGAGGGCCCCCCGGGGGTCGACGGAATGCGCGACGAAGACCGCATTGCAGCGCTGTCCGCCATATTCGCCTGTCCGGTGTCGATCGCACGGGCCCTCGATGCGCGATTCGTCGAGCAACGCTTCGCGCATCGTGAGACCATCGCCCATCAGGGCGATCTCGTCGCCGATTGCTGGCTCGTGGTCGAGGGGACGGCCGAGGTCCATTGTCTGGGCGTCGAAGGGCAACGGGTGCAACTCATGGTGCACGGCCCCGGAGAGCTTTTCGGCGCCTTTCCCGAACCGGCGCCCTGTCGCGGCGACATCGTCGCGAAGGGCGCGCTCCTGGCCTTGCGCATTCCGACCGCGGCGCTTGCCGAGCTGGCGCGGGCGCACGCCGCGCTCGGTGTCGGCCTCGCGGCCATCCTTGCGCGACAGCTCGAATTCGTTCTCGACCGCATGGCTGCGCGCACCACGCTCACCGCCGCCGGCCGGGTCTATGCCGAGCTTCTGCGCCTCGGCGGCGCGGAGGGCCGGATCGCGCCGCCGCCGGTTCTCGCGGCGCTGGCACTCAGCGTCCAGACGACGCGCGAGACCGCCTCGCGGGCCGTCGCCGCGCTCGAGCGCCGCGGCATCATCCGACGCGACGGCGACGCACTCACGATCCTGTCGCGCCGTCTCCTGCAGGACCTGGTCGTCTAGGACGACTTTCCGCTGCGTCCCGGTCTCACACCGAGAAATCGACATAGCGCCCGCGCGGTCCCGGCCGGGAGCGCCGCAGACCGCCGACCCGGGAATAAAGGGCGAGCGGCGAGAGCGTGCGGCCGATGCCGGGGCGGTGATCCTCTTGCGGGAACGTCCGGCCGCGGGGCAGCGGCATCGCGCCCGGGCTGCGGCGCAGCACCGCCGCCGGACGTCTGACCGGCGGGACCTTCGCCGGCAGAGCGGCGAAGCGTGCGGCAAGGGAAACGGTCCTGCCCATGGTTTTCCTTTCCGGCGTCCGCATGCGAAGGGGCGTGATTCCCCTCGCCTGCCGGCACCTCATGGCCCCATGAGCCCGATCCGGCGATCCACGGCCGGAAATCACTCATTTTTCCCGCGATTCGAGCTCCTTGTCGATCGCGGCGCGCAATGCCGGCGGGGCATGCTCGCGGGCCCTGAGCAGCGCCTCGCGAGCGCCGGCCTCATCCTTCAATATGGTGCGGGCCCGGGCCAGTTCCAACCACCCCTTTGCATCCTCCGGGTGATCGGCGAGTCGCGCGGCCAGACGGTCCACCATGGAGCGAATCATCTTCTCGCGCGCTTCGGGCGTCATCGCCGCGGCGGCGGCACGTGTTTTGCCGTCGAGCGTCGGCGCGCGGGTCTCGAGGCGCCGGAGCTGCGCCTCGACATTCGCCCGCCAGGGCGCGTCGGCCGGCGCGTCGGCGAGCAGTTTGCGCCACACCGCAATGGCGGTTTCGGGCTTGCCGTCCTCGACCGCGGCGACCCCGCCGTAAAAGCGCGCCGCGGCGTTTTGCGGGTCGCGCGCCAAGGCCTCGTTGAAGGCGAGACGGACCGCCGGCGTCATCCGCCCGTCGGCAAGCGCGAAAAGCGCCTCGCCGAGCGCGACATGGAGCGCCGGGTCATCGGGGTCGAGATCGATGGCGCGGTTCCAGGCACGCGCCGCCAGCGCCGGCCGGCCGATCTTCATCGCCGCGTTTCCGAGGAGTTTCCAGCCCTCGAGACGCCGGGGCTCCTGTTCGAGACGCGCCGCGAGTTGATCGACGAGCTCCGGCATCGAGGCGCCGGCCGCGGCGGACGGATCGTCCTGCGCGGTCGCCTCTTCGCGCGCCGGTTGCGGTGCCAGATCGGGCCGCCCGTCGACAAGATAGAGCGCCGCCCCGACGGCGATGAACATCCCGTAGAGAAGCAGCGCCGGGACCAGGGGCGCCGGGCGCTCGCCGGGACCCGGCGCCGCGCCTGCAAGACGCAGAATCCGGCGCTCGATCTCGGTCCGCGCCGCCGTCGCCTCGCTCGCCTCGATGAGACCGGCCGTCCGCTCCTCCTCGAGCTCCGCCAGTTGGCGGCGATAGACGGCGAGATCGCGCGCCGTCCGGTCCTCCGCGCGCGGGCGCCGCAGGACGGCGGCAAGCGGCAACGCCAGGACGAAAAGGAGCAGCAGCGCAAAAGCGGGCCAGGAAGACATCAGGACTCCCCCTCCTCCTCGAGCACCGCCGCCAGGCGCGCCCGCTCCTCGGCGTCGAGCGGCGGCGGGGCGACGAGGCGGCGGCGCCGGGCCCGGACGAGGGCATAGGCGGCAAGCGCGGCGAGAAGCGCCGGCGGAAACAGCCACAGGACGAAGGTTTCGGGTTTGAAGGGCGGCCTGAGCAGGATCCAGTCGCCATAGCGGGCGACGAGATAGGCCTTTACCGCCGCCGCATCGTCGCCGGCGGCGACGCGCTCGCGCACGATCCGTCTCAGATCGCGGGCGAGATCGGCGTTCGAATCCTCGATCGACTGATTCTGGCAGACGAGACAGCGGATCTCGCGCATGATGGCCCGTGCCTGCGCTTCCGCCGCCGGATCGGCAAGCGGCGTCTCGTCGACCGCGACCCCGGCCGCGGCGGCGAGAGGCAGGACAAGCAGAAAAAGGAGCAGCGCCCGTTTCACCGCCCCGACACCCTCTGTGCGGCGCGGATGGCGGCGCGAATCCCGTCCTCGTTGGTGGGCAGGATCGGGCCCACATGCTTGTGGCGGATGCGTCCGTCACCGGAGATCACATAGGTCTCGGGAACGCCATAGACTCCGAGATCGATGCCGACGCGGCCGTCGCGGTCGACGCCGATCCGCTCATAGGGGTTGCCGAGCTCGGCGAGGAAGGCGCGGGTGTCCTCGGGCGCATCCTTGTAGGCGATGCCGTAGACCGGCACGCCGTCGGCGGCAAGCGCGCTCAGGAAGGGATGCTCGACGCGGCAGGGCGCGCACCAGGAGGCGAAGACATTGACCAGCACCACCCGCCCCTCGGCGAGGTCGGCGGAAGAGAAGCCGGGAATGTCCTCCCCGAGCGCCGGCAGCTCGAATTCGGGCACCGGCTTGTCGATCAGCGCCGAGGGAATGACACGCGGGTCCTCGCCCGAGAGAAGATACCAGGAAAAGGCGCCGACGATGAGGAGAAAGGCGGCGACGGGCAGGAAATGAATCGGTCGCATGGCGGGACTCCCCGTTTCCTATTCCGCGGGCACGGCAAGAGCGCTCCGGCGACGCCGCGCCGGTGCGCCGACACGCAGCCGCCGGTCGCTCAGCGACAGCGCCCCGCCCAGGACCATGACCAGGGCGCCGATCCAGATCCAGGACACGAGCGGCTTCACGTAGAGCCGCACCGACCAGCGATCCGGTCCCGTCGCCTCGCCGATCACGGCATAGAGGTCGCCCGCGACAAGGGGTCGGATGGCGGCCTCGGTGGTGGTCATCGGCGGCGCGGTGAAGGTGCGTTCCTCCGGCGTGAGCACCGCGATCCCGCGACCGGCGCGCGTCACCCGGAAGCGGCCGCGGACGGCGGTGTAGTTCGGGCCCGGCACCGGCCGCACGCCCTCGAAGGTGAAGGCGTAGGCTCCGACATGCTCGGTGTCGCCCGGCGCCATCACCGCCAGGCGCTCTTCGGTCCAGGTCTCGGAGGCGGTGATGCCGAAGATCGCGACCGCGAGGCCGAGATGCGCCAGCGCCATGCCGTAGTGCCGCCGCGGCAGACCGGTCGCCCGCGACAGGCTCGCCGAGAGCGGCCCGCGGAAGAGCCGCACGCGCGCGGCCCACTCGACGAGAACGGCGGCGACCAGCCACAGCGCGAGCGCGAAGCCGAGGAAGGCCATCACCGGTCCCGACCCGTAGACCGTCCAGGCGAGCGGCACCGCCATCAGCGCCAGCACCAGCGCCGGTCGCAGAAGCCGGGCCGCCCGCCCCAGTTTGCCGCGCTTCCACGACAGCAGCGGGCCGAAGCCGAGGGCGAGAACGAGGAGCATCATCAGGGGCACGAAGGTGCGCGCGTAATAGGGTGCGCCGACGGAAATCTTCTCCCCGCTCAGAATGTCGAGAAAAAGCGGATAGAGCGTGCCGATGAAGACCACGGCGGCGGCCACCGCGAGCAGGATGTTGTTGAGGACGAGCGCGCTCTCGCGGCTCACCGCGGCGAAGAGCCCGCCCGCCTCGAGGCTGCTCGCCCGCCAGCCGTAGAGCAGCAGCGAGCCGCCGATGGCGAGCGCGAGAAGGCCGAGGATGAAGACCCCTCGTGCAGGGTCGACCGCGAAGGCGTGCACCGAGGTCAGCACGCCCGAGCGGACGAGGAAGGTGCCGAGCAGCGACAGCGAGAAGGTCAGGATCGCGAGCAGGATGGTCCAGCGTTTGAGGGCATCGCGCTTCTCGACCACGATCGCGGAATGAAGGAGCGCGGTGCCCGCCAGCCAGGGCATGAAGCTCGCATTCTCCACCGGGTCCCAGAACCACCAGCCGCCCCAGCCGAGCTCGTAATAGGCCCACCAGCTCCCGAGCGCGATGCCGGCGGTGAGCGCCATCCAGGCGACCAGCACCCAGGGCCGCATCCAGCGCGCCCAGGCGGGCCCGACGCGGCCCTCGATCAGCGCCGCGACGGCGAAGCAGAAGGCGACCGAGAAACCGACATAGCCGAGATAGAGAAGCGGTGGATGGAAGGCGAGCCCGGGGTCCTGCAGCAGGGGATTGAGGCCGCGGCCCTGAAGCGGCGCCGGGTCGAGGCGCCGAAAGGGATTGGAGGTCGCGAGCATGAAGAGGAGAAAGCCGCTCGCGATCATCGCCTGCACGCTCAGCACGCGCGCCTTGAAGCTCCCGGGCAGGCTGCGGCCGAGGAACGCCACGAGGACGGCGAAGAAACTCAGCATCAGCACCCACAGAACGAGCGAGCCCTCGTGATTGCCCCACACCCCGGCGATCTTGTACAGCAGCGGCTTTTCCGTATGCGAGTTCTGCGCCACCAGGAGCACGCTGAAATCGGACAGGACGAAGGCCTGCATCAGGCTCGCGAAGGCGAGCGCGACGAGAAGAAACTGCCCGAGCGCGAGCGGCGGGGCGAGCGCGATGAGCCGGCCGTCGCCGCGGGCGGCACCCCACAGCGGCAGGACCGCGCCGGCAAGGGCGAGACCGAGGGCGAGCGTGAGGGCGAAATGGCCGAGTTCCGGGCTCATGGCCGGGGTCCTGTCGTCTCCGGGTGACCGCGGGCGCGGATCTTCTCATAGACCTCGCGCGGCATATAGGTCTCGTCGTGCTTGGCCAGCACGGTATCGGCGACGAACACCCCGTCCGTCTCCAGCGCCCCCTCGGCGATCACGCCCTGACCCTCGCGGAAGAGGTCGGGCAGGATGCCGGTGAAGACGACATCGACGCGCGTCTCGCCGTCGGTGATCGCGAAGCGCACGCTCTTGCCGTCGTCGAGCCGCACGACGCTGCCCTTGGCCACCAGACCGCCGAGGCGGAAGCGCTCGCCGGCGGGCGGATGCTCCGCCGCGACATCGCTCGGCAGACGGAAATAGAGCAGCGCGTCGCCCATGGCGTTGAAGATCAGAAAGGCGGCGATGCCGAGCCCGGCGAGCCCGAGAAGGGTGATGATCAGGCGCCGCCGCTTGCGGCGCCCGGCGCGATGTCCGGCAAGACGGCTCATCGCCCCGTCCTCCCGTCGTCGGGCGCCCGCGCGTCACGTTCGAGCCGTCGCAACAGACGGGCCTTTTGCCGTTCGCGGCGCCAGCTCGCCAGCGCGACGCCGAAAAGGGTCACGAAAACGAGCCCATAGGCCGGCCAGACGAACAGGCCGTAGCCGCCCATATCGAAGAAACCGCTCATCCTGCACGTCCTCGCCGGCTCAGATTGACGAGCTTGATCTCCGCCAGCTCCGCCTTCATGCGCCACAAGAGCACGGTCAGGAAATAGACGGTGTAGGCGGCGATCATGACGAGAAGCGGCCGCAGCATCGCGGGATCGAGCGTCGGTCCGCCGGCGCGCAGCAGGCTCGCCGGCTGGTGCAGGGTGTTCCACCAGTCGACGGAAAACTTGATGATCGGGATGTTGACCACCCCGACCAGCGCCAGGATCGATGCCGCGCGCGCGGCCTTGTCGCGATCCTCGAGCGCGCCCCACAGCGCCATATAGCCGAGAAAGAGGAAGAACAGCACCAGCACCGAGGTGAGCCGCGCGTCCCATACCCACCAAGCGCCCCACATCGGCTTGCCCCACAGGGAGCCGGTGGCGAGCGCCAGCCCGGTGAAGGCGAGGCCGAGCGGCGCCGCCGCCCTGCCGGCGACCGCGGCCAGCGGGTGACGCCACACCAGCGTCACAAAGCCGGCGGCCGCAAGCAGCATGTAGGTGGCGCTCGCCATATAGGCGCTCGGCACATGCACATACATGATGCGCACCGACTCGCCCTGCTGGTAGTCCGGCGGCGAGGCGACGAGCGCGAAATAGAGCCCCAGCGCGAAGAGCGCCACCGTGGCGCCCAGGGCATAGGGCAGCACCCGGTCGGCCAGACGCACGAAACGGGCAGGATTTGCAAACCACTGCATGGCCGCTGATCTAGTCTTTCGGGCCGGCGTGCGCAAGGGCGCATCGGGCCACTGCGGCAATCCGTTCGCTCATTCGAGCGCCAGCCTGAGCGCCCCGGCGGCGGCGACGGGGGCGAGCACCAGCGCCAGCAGGCTCAGCCCGGCGAGCAGCGAGAGATTGGCCGCGACCGAGCCGAAGCCGTCCACCGCCTCGACCGCCGCGACGCCGAAGATGAGCGGCGGGATATAGAGCGGCAGGACGAGAAGCGCGACCAGCGCCCCGCCGCGTCGCACGGCGACGGTGAGCGCCGCGGCGATGGCGCCGATGAAGCTCAGCGCCGGCGTGCCGAGCGCCAGCGCCGCGACCAGCGCCGCGAGCGCCGGGCCCTCCATCTGCAGCATGATGCCGAAGACCGGCGCCAGCAGGATGAGCGGCAGCAGGGTGGAAAGCCA
>CAZAEP010000046.1:0-13588 GCA_964484045.1 uncultured Sphingomonadales bacterium | reverse complement strand
CGCCCTCGCTCAGCACCTTCTCCATATGGGCCTCGAGACCTGTGGCAAGCGTATCGAGCTGACCGGCGGCGGCACTCAATTTCGCCACCGTCGCGTCGAGTCGATCACCGAAGGATTCCGCGGCCTCGAGGCGCTCGGTCTGGCGCACGGCGCGCCCCTCTTCCTCCTCCGCCGCCTTTTCCATGCGGTGGACCGAACGATTGATGACGCCGGCGCCCTGCGCGAAGCCGCCGCGCATGCCGCGCTCGAGGAAGAGGCGGTGAAAGCGCCCGTCCTGCGCCGCATCGAGGCTGGCCCGGGTCTCGCGGACATAGGCGTCGGCGAGATCGAGCAGGTGATTGAGGGCGTGCATCGCCTCGGCCTCGCGGCCGGCGGGATCGATCCCGAGAACCCGGCGTTCGAGATCGCCCTGCGCCGCCGCAAGCAGGACCTCGGTCATTTTCGCCAGAGCCTCCGTGTCGCCGCCCTGCGGAACGGTCGCGCCCGCGGGGGTCGGCATGTCGCCCACCGGCGACCGGCGGCCGGCGAACAGGTTTTTCAGCATTCCGCTCATGCCGCGGCCCTCCCCTGCCAGATCGAGAAACAGAACTGTTCGTAGTCGAGGCCGGTTTCCTCGAGGGCGGCGTCAAGCTCCGCACGGCCGCGCACGAGCGCTTCCTTCGGCCGCGGGGCGGAGGCCTCCGCCCTGCTGAGACGCGCATAAAGCCCCTCGATCTCCTCGATCGCCGGTCGATCGGGGGCGCGGCGGTTGGAATGGTAGCCGATGATCTCTTCATGGGCGCCGAAGCTCGGCGTCACATGCGCGAACACCCAGTAATGATCGCCGTTCTTGCACAGGTTCTTGACATAGGCGAAGATCTCGCGGCCGGCTTGGATCCGCTCCCAGAGCAGATGATAGACCGTGCGCGGCATCTCGGGGTGGCGGATGAGATTGTGCGGCCGGCCGAGAACCTCGGCCTCCGTATAGTCGGCGATCTCGAGAAACGCCCGGTTGGCGTAAGTGATACGGCCTTTGAGGTCGGTCTTCGAGACGATGATGTCGTCATGCGCCAGAAAGCGCTCGTGGCCGGTCGGCGGGGCTGAGTTGCGGGACATCCTGTCGGTTCCTCTTCAGGTTCGAGGACCCCCTAGGTCCTGGCCTTGCGACAGCGCCCGCGATCACTCTGAGTTTCTTGGACGGTTGTTGGTGAGCGTTCCGAATGTCGCCGCGGAGCCGTTAAGATTCCGCTAATGGCGCTCCCGGTCGGTCCGCCATCGCACACCCTTCCCGCCCTGCGCCGGATGGCGTAGCATCGGCGCGGAAACGGGAGGCCGCGATGGACGGAATGCAGAAGCGGCGGGCGTTCGATGTCGCCGCGCTCGGGCGGGCGCTCGGGGACGCCTTCGGCGAGCGGGTGAGCCGCGCGCCGGCGGTGCGCGAGCAGCATGGGCGCGACGAGTCCGCGCACCCTCCGGCGCCGCCCGACTATGTCGTCTTCGCGCGTTCGACCGAGGATGTCGCGCAAGCGGTCGGAATCTGCGCCGATTTCCGCGCCCCGGTCATCGCCTTCGGCGCCGGCACCTCGCTCGAGGGCCATGTGCAGGCGATCCATGGCGGGGTCTCGATCGATCTTGCCGGCATGGACCGGGTGATCGAGGTCCGTCCCGAGGATCAGGACGTCACCGTCGAGGCCGGGATCACGCGCAAGGCGCTCAATCACTGGCTGCGCGACACCGGGCTCTTTTTCCCGGTCGATCCCGGCGCCGATGCGACGCTCGGCGGCATGGCGGCGACCGGCGCGTCGGGCACGACGACGGTGCGCTACGGCACCATGCGCGAGAACGTGCTGACGGCGAAGGTCGTGCTCGCCGACGGCTCGGTGGTGACGCTCGGCAGCCGGGCGCGCAAATCGTCGGCGGGCTACGACCTCCTGCATCTGCTCGTCGGCTCGGAGGGCACGCTCGGGATCATGACCGAGCTCACGCTCCGCCTCCATGGTCGCCCGGAGGCGGTGGCCGCCGGCGTCGCCCCCTTCGCGACGCTCGAGGGGCTCGTCGAGGCGGTGATCGAGGCCATCCAGTGCGAGGTGCCGCTGGCGCGCATCGAGCTTCTCGATCATCTCGCGGTGATGGCGGTCAACGCCTATGCCGGGCTCGCGAACACCGTCGCGCCGACGCTCTTTCTCGAATTCCACGGCAGCGAGCCGACCATCGCCCACGATCTCGCCCGCTTCGAGGAGATCGCCCGCGCCCACGGCTGCACCGGCTTCGAGGCGGCGACCATGGCCGAGGGGCGCGCGAAGCTGTGGAAGGCGCGCCACGAGGCGCTCTATGCCGGGCGGGCGCTCAATCCGGGCAGGATCGGGCTCATCACCGATGTCTGCGTGCCGATCTCGAAGCTCGCCGAGAGCATTCTGGCGACGCGCGCGGATCTCGCCCGGTCGGGCATCGTCGCGGCGATCGTCGGCCATGTCGGGGACGGCAATTACCACACCACGCTGTGGCTCGACCCCGACGATGAAGCAGGGCTCGAACGCGCCCGCGGCATCATCGAGCGCATGGCCGAGCGCGCCATCGCCCTCGGCGGCACCTGCACCGGCGAGCACGGTATCGGGCTCGGCAAGATGGCGCTTCTGGCGCGCGAGCACGGCGACAGCCTGGCGATGATGCGCGCCGTCAAGCGGGCACTCGATCCCGACAATATCCTCAACCCCGGCAAGGTGCTCGCACACCCCGGCTGAGCGCGGAAAATTTCTCCTTGCCGCCGCCTTTAACCATTTTCGCTAAGACCGTGTTTACGGCTTGTCGGGCATGCGTGCCGGGCCCGTCCCCATCGCCGGGACGGGCGCCACATGTCATGAGAGCCTTGCCCCTGCTTTTCGGGGCCAATGGAAGCCAATGGAAGAAGGGACCCCCATGTTCGTTCGTACGGTTTTCGTCGCGGCGGCCCTTGCCGCGATCCTCTTTCTCGGCACGCCGGACGTCGCTCAGGCGGCCGGCAAGTCCTCCTGGATGCGTGCGGTCGCGAGGACGATCGCCTCGAAACAGGTCTATCCGCGTTCGGCGCTGGCGAGGCAGATCGAAGGCACGGCCAAGGTCCGCGTCACCATCGACCGCTCGGGCAAGGTGATGAAGTACGAGGTCGTCAAGGCCACCGGCTCCAAGGTGCTGGACAAGGAGATCGGGCACCTGATGCGGCGCATCGACCCTCTGCCCAAGCCGCCGGCCGAGATCGCCGATACGGGGCTCACCTTCGTCGTGCCGCTCATCTGGGCGCTGCAATAGCGGTCCTAGAACTTCGGCCGCATCTCGTAGAGATCGGGCAGATTGTTCTCGAACAGGACGACATCGCCGGCCGCGGCGTGGGACCGCACCCATGCTTCGGCCGCCGCCTGGTCGGGGAAACGCCGGAGCGACGCACCGGGCCGCTTTGCCGTCTCGAAGGCGTCGATGAAGCTTTCGATGCGCCCGGGATTGACGGCGAGCGCGATGTCCACGTGCCGCGCCGCGAGCGCGCCCAGTCGCGCGTGTTCGACCGCGTGCCGCTCGCCGAGCTCGACCATGCCCGGGGTGACGAGAATGCGGCGTCCGCCGGCGCCGACGAGGGTGTCGAGAAGCCCGAGCGCGGCGGCAAAACCGGTCGGATTGGCATTATAGGCATCGTCGATGACGGTGATGCCGCCGCTCTCGCCGACTTCGAGGCGGTGGCGGATCTGCGGCACCGTTCTCAGTGCCGCCCGGATCACCTCGATCGGAACGCCGAGCTCCCGGGCGGCGGCCACGGCGGCAAGCACGTTCTGCGCCTGATGCGTGCCGTATAGCGGCACCTCGAGCGTCGTCGCGGGGAGGTCCGCGCCCTCGATCCCGAGCGCCAGTCCGGTGCGGCTCTGTCGCACCTCGCCCAGCCTGAGCGTGCTGCCGTCGACGTCGCCGACGAGGCGCAGACGGTCGCCGCGGCGTGCGCGCCACTCCGCGAGCCGCTCGCCCGGCACCGCATCGCCCACGATGACGGTGCGGCCGCCCCGCGCCGCGACCGCCTCGGCCAGCTCGAACTTGGCGTCGAAGACCGTGTCGGCATCGCCGAAGCGCTCGTAATGCGCGACGCCGACGGCGGTGATGATGCCGAGCTTCGGCGGAGCAAGCCGGCACAGACGTGCGATCGAGCCCTTCCCGTAGGCCCCCATCTCGACGATGAAATAGCGGTGACGGGGCTCGAGCTCCTCGCGCACGATTCGGCTGATGCCCATCTCGGTGTTGACGCTGCCCGGCGTCGCCAGCGTCGGCGCGGCGCTCGCGAGGATATGGGCGAGAATGTGCTTGGTCGAGGTCTTGCCGTAGCTGCCGGTGATGCCGATGACGACGGGATCGCGCTCCCTGAGCCTCGCGCGCGCCTCCTCGCGATAGCGCGCCTTGATCCGGCGCTCGACGGGCCTCAGCCCATAATCGGCGACGAGCAGGCAATAGGGCGCGACCTGCGCCAGCAGCAGCGTTGCGAGCGGCGGCGCGAGCGGCGTGGTCATCCCGGCAAGGACCCAGATGAGAACCCCGAGCGCCAGTGCGAAGGAGAGCGCCAGCGCGAGGATGCGGCGCGCGCGGGCGGTCATCACCAGCGGCTTCTTCGCCCCTCGCAGCGGCCGCAGACTGCGCCCGATGCCGATGCCGAGGCCGGCGACGACGAGAAGGTCGGCGGCCGTATGGAGGAGGCTCGGCTGCGGCGGCGTGGCGATGACCAGCACCCCGGCGACGCCGGCCATGAGGCTCGTCCAGCGATCACGGGCGTGGGTACGGCCGAGCCAGCGCCGGAAGCGGCGCCCGTCATATTCTTCCTGCTGGTAGAAGAGAAGATAGGCCTTGAGGCGGAAATAGAGGAAAGCGACGAGCGCCAGCGCGACGAGGCCGTGGGCGAGAACGAGAAGGGCGGTCGATGTCATCGGGCGTGGCGCTCGAGAAAGCGGGCGATCAGATGCTCACACTGATAGGCGCCGCGGCCGAGGATGTCGAGATGGCCGAAGCCCTCGAGAACATGCAGTTCCGCGCCCGGCATCAGTGCCGCGAAGCGGGCGCCGATCTCGGGCGGCGTCTCGCGATCCTCACGCCCGTAGATGAGCAGCGCCGGCACATGGACAGCCTGCGCCAGCGCGCCGAGATCCTCGTTCACCGCCTTGAGGAAGGTGCCGCGAAGGGCGCCGGCGCGGCGATAGTCGGCGCTGCCGAAGCGCCTGCGGTAGCGGACATGGAGATCGCTGCCGACAAGACGGTCGAGGACGCGCGCAAGCCGGCCCAGGGTTTTCAGGCCATACGCCCTGAAACGCCAGACGCGCGAGCGCTCGCGCCTGAGCCCGGCGCCGGCGATGAGAACGAGCGCCGCCACGCGGGTGGGGTACCGGGCGGCGAATTGCAGGGCAATCCGGGCGCCGAAGGAATGGCCGACGAGGACCACGCGCTCCTTGCCGGCGATCTCCGCGGCGAGGGCGTCGGCATAGTCGGCGGTGCCGGCGTCGGGCGCGAGCATCGGGGTCCTGCCAAAACCGGGAAGGTCGAAGACGAGCGCGTGGCTGCGTGGCGCGAGAAGGCCGGCGAGCGGCAGCAGGCTGGCGCCGGTCTGACCCCAGCCATGGAGCCAGACCAGCGTCGGCACCGGCCCGTCGCCATGGGGCAGGGGGTGGCGATGCCAGCGCTGCTCAGTCACGGCGAAAGATCTGTGCGTCGGCAAGGCGCGGATCGGCGGTGGCCCGGTCGCGCGCGGAAAGCCGCAGGCCCTCTTCGACGAGATGGCTCGCAAGCGCGGTGAAGCTCAGCGGCGTGGCCGCCGCCTGCCAGAGAAAGAAGGCGAAGGAGCCGGGAATGGTGTTGATCTCGTTGAGCCAGATCTCCCCGCTCCCGCCGTCGGCGAGAAAGTCCACCCGCACCGAGCCGGCGAGGTCGAAGGTCTCGAAAGCCTCGACCGCGGCCTCGCGGATCAGCGTCTCCTGCGCCGCGCTCAGCTCCTTCGGGTCGATCTCGCGGCTCTGCGCCACCATGCCCTCGCCCGGCAGCGTGTCGAGCTTGGGCCCCGCGGGCTTGCCGCCGGCGAGGTATTTGGCCTTGAAATCGAGGACGTCGCGCGCCTTGAGCGGGCGCTCGATGGCCGAGGTCACGACCGCGCCGTCGCGGCGCATGACGGCGATGTTGTATTCGACGAGATCGCCGACCATGGGCTCGACGAGGGCCGCATCGTCGAGGCGGAAGGCGGCGAGCAGGGCGGCCATCAGGGCATCGCGGTCCGCCGCCGGCGCGACCCCGACGCTCGATCCCAGCCGCCGCGGCTTGACGATCACCGGATAGGGGTCGGCGCCGAGCTGTTCGGCGAGCATGCGTTCCAGCGTGTCCGGTTCGAGAAAGCGGCCCGCGCCGGGGCGTTCGACGAGAAGATGCGGCAGCACGGCCACGCCCCTGTCGCGCAGGATCCCCTTGGTCACGTGCTTGTCCATCGTCGCCGCCGCGCCGAAGGGTCGGCAGCCGGCATAGGGCACGCCGGCGAAGGACAGGAGCCCCTGCAGGCTGCCGTCCTCGCCGTGGCTGCCATGGATCGCGGGGACCATGAGATCGAACGGAATCTCCGTGATCCGACGGCCGAGGAGCCCGCGCGAGGGAGCGAGCAGCACCGGGCGCCGCCGCACCGGCACGCCGACCGGCAGCGTCACCGGCTGCAGCGCCTCCCGCGTCCCGGCGTCGAGCGGATAGCGCTCACGCCGGCGCAGGGCCTCTCCGGTCCACCACTGCCCGTCGAGATCGACATAGACGGGAAGACCGCGATAGCGGCTCTGATCGAGCGCGTCGAGGAACTGCAGACCGGTGAGGATGCTGACATCGTGCTCGACGCTGCGTCCGCCGAAGATGACCGCGATGACCGTTCGCTCGTCCGTCATGAAGACACCGCCCCCTGCCATGGGTTCCCGCCGTCTTTAGAGCATTTTCCCGTCATATTGAAACAGCCCTCTTGGCACCGTGCCCTTGTCGCGTCGGGATATGGCGGAATGAAGGAGGCGGGCGGGCGGAGAAGAGAAAAGCCGGACCGCAGGATTGCGGCCCGGCCAGTGATTGAGAAGGATTGCCAGAAGGCGTTCACTCAACGGTCGGGTGGGGCAACCCGACGATCGAAATCATCGGAGATTCGTGCCGGCATTGCCTTGCGCTGGATCAATCATGCGCGATCGCGCAAAATTTTTTCACGCGATCCGCCCCCGGCAATTCTGATTTTTGTCAAACCGCTTTTCACCGTTTCGGTTCGCTGTCTGCGGCATCGACATGGATATGGACCACATCCGATTCGATCGAGGGGCGAAAGGGCACATGATGCGCGTCGCCGAGGACGAGCTGCAGCGTATGCGGCCCGGGCGGCAGGTCGAGAACGGTCTCGGTCTGTCCACCGCCGAAATGCCGGTGCTGCGCGTCGGACGGGATCGGCGCGGCATATTCGCTTTCGCTCAGCCGCGTGTCGATGAGCAGGTGATGATGCCCGGTCTTCGGCCTTTCCACCCCCGCCGGCGCGACGCCGAAACGGCTCAGGCCGAAGACGACCTTGAACGGGCTCGTCACATGCTGCCCGTCGGCAAGATTGACGATATAGGCGTGCGGGACGGCTTCCTCGCCGGCGTGCGCCGACGGCAGCACGGCAAGCATCATCAGGCCCACAAGGGGGCCCCGTGCCCATGGCCGAGACAACAGTTCATGCATCGTATCGTCTCCCTTTTTCCGAGCGTCAGTAGCCGATCGCCATGCCGTCCTTGCGCATTTCGCTGGCGCCCCAATAGACGCCGGTTCCGGGATCGCGGCGGATCGCCTGATAGCCGCCGAAGGGGCCCTTGGTCACGACCACCTTGTGACCGCGGCGCTCGAGCTCGCGGATCACCTCGGACGGCACGCCCGATTCGAGCTCGAGCACGCCGCCGTCGCGCATCGGCGCGCCGACGATGAAGGGCTGGGTCGAGCCCATGTGATTGGCCCGCGCGGCGTCGCCCGCCTCCTGCACGTTCATGCCGAAATCGATCATGTTGACGAGGACCTCGACATGGCCCTGCGGCTGCATCGAGCCGCCCATCACCCCGAAGCTCATCAGCGGCGCCCCGTCCTTCGTCAGAAAGGCGGGAATGATGGTGTGGAACGGTCGCTTGCCCGGAGCGTAGGCATTGGGGTGGGCGGGGTCGAGCGAAAAGAGCGCGCCGCGGTCCTGCAGCACGAAGCCGAGCCCGTCGGGCACGAGCCCCGAGCCCATGCCGCGGTAATTGGACTGGATGAGCGAGACCATCATGCCGTCGCGATCGGCGACGGTGAGATAGACGGTATCGCCCGCCTCGAGGCCTGCCGGCTCGGGCAGGACCGCCCGCGCCGCATGATGAAGATCGATGCGCGCACGCTGTGCCGCCGCATAATCCTTCGACAGCAGCCGCGCAAGCGGCACGTCGTAGAAGGCCGGGTCGGCATAGAAGCGGGCGCGGTCGGCGAAAGCCAGCTTCTTGGCCTCGGTCAGCACATGCCAGTAGTCAGCCGTATTCCAGCCCATGGCGCGCAGATCGAAGCCTTCGAGAATGTTGAGCATCTCGAGCGCCGCGATGCCCTGTCCGTTGGGCGGCAGCTCCCAGACGTCGTAGCCGCGGTAGTCGACCGAGACCGGCTCCACCCATTCCCCCTCGTGGGCGGCGAAATCCTCGTAGCGCAGGGGGCCGCCGATGCGCTTCATATAGGCGTCGATGCGCCGCGCGATCGGCCCCGTGTAATAGGCCGCACGCCCGCCCTCGGCGATCAGCTCATAGCTCCGCGCGAGGTCGGGATTGCGGAAGATCTCGCCCTCGCGCGGGGTCCGGCCGTTCTCGAGATATGTGGCGCGGAAATTGTCGAGTTCCTCGATGACGCCGGCCTTCGCCTGCCTTTCGAAGTTCGCGGCATTGACCTGCATGTAATGGGCGATGAGCTGGGTCACCGGGAACCCCTCGCGGGCATAGGCGACCGCGGGCGCCAGAATGTCGCGCATCGTCAGACGCCCGAAACGCGCGTGAAGCGCGAACCAGCCGTCGACGGCGCCGGGCACCGACACCGAGAGCGATCCCCAATTGGGGATTTCCGTCGCATCGGCGCCGATCTTCGCCTTGAGTTCGGCGAGAGTCTGTCCGCGCGGCGCCCGGCCCGAGCCGTTGTAACCGTACAGGCGCTTCGTCTTCGGGTCCCAGACGATGGCGAAGAGATCGCCGCCGATGCCGCTGCCGGTGGGCTCCATCAGCCCCAGCGCGGCATTGGCCGCGATCGCCGCATCGACCGCGCTGCCGCCCTTTTTCAGAATGTCGACGGCGATCTGGCTGGCCAGCGGATGGCTCGTCGCCGCCATGCCGTGGCGCCCGAGTACCGGCGCCCGGGTGGCGAACGGCGCGCCGACGATGCGGTCGCCGCCGCCGGGCTTATCCGGCGTCGCCATGACCGGCGCCGTGGCAAGAAATCCGACGGCAAGCGCCGCAAGGCCCAAAACACGCATCCCGCCTCTCCCCGATATCCATCCGCTCCCGTTCCCCGCGGACATGGTCGAGGAAACAGTCTAGGCGTCCCGGAAGGCGATGAAAAGAAGGCGATGAAAAGCATGTCGCCGCCATGTCGTCATGCCGCCGGTGGCGGGAAGGTCGTGACCCGTCCGCGAGAGCCGCTCCCTCTTCGCCATGCCGGCGAATTGTCTGTTGCTTCATCGTTCACGGAAGATTTAACTCTCGAAAAAGAATTTGCAGGCTAGCCTTGGTCCATGTTTCAGGCAATTTCACGCCGAGCGCTCCGCGATGCCGTGCTTGTAGCGGCAATGTCTCTTCTTGCCGCCTGCGGCGGCAGTTCGGGCACCCCGCCCGCCACCTCTCCGCCGCCGCCGCCATCGGCGCCCCCGCCCCCGCCGCCGCCGCCGCCAAGCGGCTTCGACACGCAGGAGTTCGACGACAGCAACGGTCTCGACAATATCAATGCCAAGCCCGCCTTCGAGGCCGGCGGCAGCGGCGAAGGCATCGTCGTCGGCATCGTCGATTCGGGAATCGATGCCGATCATCTCGAGTTTCGCGGACGGATCTCGCCGGCCAGCAAGGACGTGACGCTCGACCGTTCGACACCGACGATCGAGGACGAGGACGGTCATGGCACGCTCGTCGCCGGCATCATCGGCGCCAACCGCAACAATCTCGGCGTCATGGGGGTCGCCTTCAACGCGACCCTGCTGATCGCCCGCGCCGACAGCCCCAAGAGCTGTGCGAACGACAAGGACGGCTGCTCCTTCGCCGAGCGCGACATCGCCGCCGGCATCCGACTTGCGGTCGCGAACGGCGCGCGCGTCGTCAATATCTCGCTCGGCGGCGACGGCTTCGGCTTCGCCCTGCTCAACGCGGTGCGCGAGGCGGCGGCAGCGGATGTGCTGGTGGTCATCGCGGCGGGCAATGACAGCACCGTTGACCCGTCCGGTTTCGCCCAGGTGGCACTCGATCCCGCAGTGCAGGGGCATGTGCTCGTCGTCGGCGCGACGACGCAGTTCGATACGCTGGCGGGCTTCTCCGACATGGCGGGAATCCTGCAGGACGCCTTTCTCGTCGCCCCGGGCCAGAGCATTCGCTCGACGTTCATCAACAACCAGCTCGCGATCGCCAGCGGGACCTCCTTCGCCGCCCCCTTCGTGACCGGCGCCGTCGCCGTGATGGCGCAGCTCTTTCCCAATCTGACCGGCGGCGAGATCGCGGAGATCCTCCTCGGCACGGCCCGCGACCTCGGCGATCCGGGTCCGGATCCGGTCTTCGGGCAGGGGCTGCTCGATCTCGGCAAGGCGGTCGCGCCGATCGGAGCGACCGCGGTGCCGACGAGCGCCGACGGCAGCACGGCGGTCCCCGCCGAAGGCGCGACGGCGGCCACCGGCGCCGCCTTCGGCGACGCCCTCGCGCGCACGGACGTCTTCGACGGCATCCTGATGATCGATCGCTATCGCCGCAGCTACCGCGTCGATCTCGGCGCCGGCATCGTCGCCGCGCCGGCGGGCTTTTCGCTGCGCCGCCTCGTCGACCGCGTGCATCGCCTGCCCGGCACGGAGCTGTCGGTCGGGGGCCGCGCCCGCCTCTCCTTCTCGGCCTTTGAAGACGACATCCGCGGGCTTCTGCCGTCTCTGGACAATTATGCCCGGTCGCGGGCGACCCGTGCCCGTCCGCTCGCCTTCTTCTCCGGGCGCCTCGACGAGAAGAGCGACGTGCGCCTCGCCTACGGCTTCTCGCCGGCGCGTCTTCTCGGCACCGCGGCCGGGCGCGATGCGGCCCGCGATTTCGCCTTGTCCGACCGCATCGATACGCCCTTGCTGGGCTTCGCCGATGCCGGCGAGACACTGGTTCTGACGCGGCGTCTGTCGCCGCGATGGGACGCCGCGCTGGCCCTGACGCGCAGCGACGACCGGTCGGACCCCTTCCGCGCCCTGCGCCGCCGGCCGCCCGGCACGCGGACGACGTCGGCCGTGGCTCAGGTCGCGACCCGCATGGGCCGCGCCGCCTTCACCATGCAGTTGGGAAGCCGCGTCGAACGCGGCAGCGTTCTCGACACGCGCGCAAGCGGCGCCCTCGCCCTCGGCCGCGGTGCGCGGAGCGATTTTCTCGCGCTCGACGCGGACCTGGCTCTGGGCCGCCACTGGTCGCTCTTCGGACGCAGCGTGCAGGCCGTCACCCGCATCACCGGCAGGGGATCCGGTCTTCTTGCCCGGCCGGCGCGTTTCAGAAGCGAAAGCCTGGCCGGCGGGATCCGCGGCCGCGGGCTGTTTCATCGCCGCGACCATCTCGGTCTGGCGTTCGTCCAGCCCTTGCGCGTCTCGTCCGGCGGAGCGACGATCCGCGTGCCGGTGGATCGCGACTATGCGGCGGATCGCTTCCTGTTCGAGGACCGCCGTCTCGACCTCTCGCCGAGCGGCCGCGAGCGCGACATCGAATTCTCCTACGGCTTTCCGCTTTCTGATAGGATCGACATCGATGCCAATTTCGTCCAGCAGTTCGAGGCCGGCCATGTCAGAGGCGCTGGCGCCGTTCGCTCGCTCGTTCTCCGTCTGCGGACGCGCTTCTAGGGGCATTCTCCTGAGCATCTTCGCCCTTGGCGCCTGCGCCGGCGGCGGGCCGGAGATCCCCGGGCCGGAGATCCCCGAGGGCGCCGTCCCGATCGGCGAGTCGGTCTATGCCGTGCCGCTCGCCGCACCCGACCCCGACGGCTGCCAGGCCTACCGGCTGTGGTCGTCGGACCCCGGGCGCATGGTCGTCATGGCGCTGCACTACCGGCGCGCGGACGGCAGCTTCACGGCGAACCGCGAGGAGGCCGACTGCCCGCCCCTGCGGGCGCAATAAAAGCGGCGGTCGAAGCCGGGGGAAGCTTCGACCGCCTGCGCGATGCGGCAAGGAGTTCTCATGCGGCCCCGAGAGGGGGAGGGGGTCGGGCCGCGATCGGCTCCCTGCCGCCAAGCCGTCCGGGCGCCAGAGGCGACCGACCGCCCGGACGGGCATGTTCCGTTCCCCCTATTTGCTGCTCACGATCTTCCACGATCCGTCCGCCTGCCGGCAGGCGGTGCCGTATCCTTCCACCTCGTCGCCGCCGACCACGATGGTCTGCCGGAACTCGCGGCAGTACTGTCCTTCCGCCGTCTTGTAGGCGGGTTCGGGAACGATGCTGCCACGATGCCCGGTGTCGGGGTTGTACCATTCGGTCTCGGTTCCCGAGGGAGCGGTCTCCAGCGCCTGCTGCTGCGCATGTTCGAGCGCGATCCGGTCCGCCTTGTCGAGCTTGCGGCCGATCGAGTTGCCGAGCGCGGCGCCGAGAAAGGTGCCGAGCGCGGCCCCCACGGCCTTGCTCTCGCCGCTGCCGCCGATGGCGGCTCCGAGCAGCCCGCCGCCGGCGGCACCGAGGATCGTCCCCGCCGTCTCGTTCTCGCCGTAGCCGCCATTGGCGCAGCCGGCGACGACGAGCAGCAGGGCGCCGGCGATGCCGATTCCGAGTCCCTTCTTCATCCTCTTCATTTGGCGTCCTCCGTTCCCGAATTGCCTGTCCCGATGGATGGAGCGGCACGCGTGTCTCACGCCGTCCGTTCTATCCCGTCCACTGTGAACGGCACATGAACCGGTCCTATTCCGCGATGGGGAGGACGAGGATGGCGACGAGACCACCCGCGGGCGCGCGTTCGAGACGGATCTCGCCACCGCTCAGCTCGGCCACATCATGCACGATGGCGAGCCCGAGCCCGCTGCCCGGTTTCGATTCGTCGAGCCGCCGTCCGCGCTCGAACAGGGCCTCGATTTCCTCCTCGCTGACCCCGGGACCGTCATCGGCGATCCGGATCTCGACCCATGGCCGGCCCGCCTCCATGATCCGGCGGGCGCTGACCTCGACCCGCCGGCGCGCCCATTTGCAGGCATTGTCGAGCAGATTGCCGACCATCTCGGTCAGATCCTGCTCCTCGCCGCGCACCGCGATGCAGTCCTCCGGGTGCAGGCCGGTGGCCACGGCGAGGGCCTCGGGCTGCAGCGCCGCGTTGAAGTAGAGCTGCGTGACCCCCTTGCGGTCCCGCAGGAGCACGAACTGCCCCGCCTTGCCGAGGTCGCGC
>CAZAEP010000045.1:0-13648 GCA_964484045.1 uncultured Sphingomonadales bacterium | reverse complement strand
TCCCGCCACCCGGCATTTCGGCGAACGCCGTCGGAAGCGCCATGAAGACGAGACCTTCGCCGCCATCGGTCTCGAGGCCGTAGGCGAAGACGATGGGGAAGATGGCGAGCCCGGCGAGCAGCGCCACCGCCGTGTCGGCAAGGCAGATCTGGGCGGCCACCTTGGGAAGACTGGTGCCCTCGTCGAGATAGGCGCCGAAGGTCATCAGCGCGCCGATGCCGACGGCGAGCGAGAAGAAGGCCTGTCCCAGCGCCGCGAGCACGCCTTTCCAGCCGAGCGCCGCGAAATCGGGGGCGAACATGAAGTCGAGTCCGCGCGCGAAATCCCCCTTCCAGGCGGCGAAGGCGACGAGCCCGGCGAGCAGGATGAAGAGGCCCGGCATCATCAGCTTCGCCGCGCGCTCGATGCCCGCCCGTACGCCGCGGGCGACGACGAAGGCGATCCCGGCCATGAAGAGGAAATGCAGCCCGAGCAGACGTCCGGGCGAGGCGAGCATGGCCGCGTAATGCGCAGCCGCGTCGGCGCCGCTGGCAAGCCCCGCTCCGCCGGGCGTGAGATAGACGAGAAGATAGTCGACCACCCAGCCGGCGACGACGCTGTAATAGCCGATGCCGACGAAGGGAATGAAGATGCTGAGGGCGCCGATCAGGTGCCAGCCCTGCGAGGCGCCGGCCTCCGCCGCCACCCGCTCCACCGCGCGTTCGGCATTGCCGCGGCCGTGGCGGCCGATCATCAGTTCGGCGACCATGATCGGAAAGCCGACGAAGGCCACCGCCGCAAGATAGACGAGAACGAAGGCGCCGCCGCCATTCGCCCCGGCGAGGAAGGGGAAGCGCCACAGATTGCCGAGCCCGATGGCGGCGCCCGCGGCGGCGAGCACGAAGGCAAATCGTGACGACCAGCGTGGGGCCAGGCTTTGCGGTTGCGGCATGCGGGCTCCTCCCTTTGTCCGCCCCGTTGCCGGTACGGCCGTCGAGGCGTCTTAATTTCAATCCTAAAATACTTTCCCTTCGGCGTCGAGTGCCATGGCGAGCCTGACGAAAGATGAGGACGGAATGCAAGCGCCGAGTTGCAGCGCGATGGTGATGGAGTAGAAAGGGAGCCTGAAAGCACAGGGGAGCGCAGCATGAAGAAACGGTTGATTGCGGCATTTCTCGCCCTTGTTCCGATCGGCACGTGGCAATCCGTTCATGCCGGGGGGACGCCGACCTATGACCTTCTTGTTCGCGGCGGCGTCGTCTATGACGGGACGGGGGCAGCGGGGCGTGTCGCCGATGTGGCGGTGCGCGGCGACCGTATCGCGGCGGTTGTCGATCTCGCCGAGGCGACGGCGCGGCGCGTCGTCGATGCCCGCGGGCTCGCGGTGGCGCCGGGATTCATCAACACGCTCTCCTGGGCCACCGAGTCGCTGCTCGTCGATGGCCGGGCGGAGAGCGACCTGCGTCAGGGCGTGACGCTCGAGGTCTTCGGCGAGGGCTGGTCGATGGGGCCGCTCACCGAGGCCATGCGCGCCGAGCGCCTGCGCCGGCAGGGCGATCTCCGATACGACATCCCCTGGACCTCTCTCGGCGACTATCTCGATCATCTCGAGGCCCGCGGCATCGCGCCCAATGTCGCCTCCTTCGTCGGTGCGACGACGGTCCGCATTCACGTTCTCGGCTATGAGGACCGGGCACCGGACGCCATTGAGCTCGGGCGCATGCAGGCACTGGTGGCGCAAGCGATGGAGGAGGGGGCGCTCGGCGTCGGCTCGGCGCTCATCTACGCTCCGGCCTTCTATGCCGGGACCGACGAGCTCGTCGCGCTCGCCGCCACCGCGGGGGCCTATGGCGGCACCTACATCTCGCACATCAGGAGCGAGGGCGATCGCCTGCTCGAGGCCGTGGACGAGGTCATCACCATCGCGCGCCGCGCCCATGTGCCGGCGCAGATCTATCACCTCAAGGCCGCCGGCGCGGCCAACTGGCCGAAGCTCGATCGGGCGATCGCGAGGATCGAGGCGGCGCGCGCCGAGGGGCTCGAGATCAGCGCCAACATGTACAGCTACACCGCCGGCGCCACCGGGCTCGATGCGGCGATGCCGCCCTGGGTGCAGGAGGGCGGGCACGATGCCTGGGTGGCGCGGCTCAGGGATCCGGCCATCCGCGCGCGCGTCGTTGCCGAGATGCGCATGCCGAGCGCGGATTGGGAGAATCTGCTGCTCGCCGCCGGATCGGCGGACAATGTGCTTCTCATCGGCTTCAAGTCCGAGGCCCTGAAGCCGCTCACCGGCAAGACGCTCGCCGAGGTGGCGGCGATACGCGGCAAAAGCCCCGAAGAGACCGCGATCGATCTCGTGATCGAGGACGACAGTCGCGTGGCGACCGCCTATTTCCTCATGTCGGAGGCCAATATCGAGAAGAAGATCCGACTGCCCTGGGTCGCCTTCGGCTCCGACGAGGGCGCCTATAGCGCGGCCGGCGTGTTTCTGAAGTCAAACGCCCACCCGCGCGCCTACGGCAATTTCGCCCGCGTGCTCGGCCATTATGTGCGCGACCGCCGGCTGATCCCGCTCGAAGAGGCGATCCGGCGGCTGACGGGCTTTCCCGCCGCCGCCTTTCGCATCAGGAACCGTGGCTGTCTTGCGCCGGGCTGCTTTGCCGATATTGCCGTCTTTGCGCCCGACCGCATCGCCGATCATGCCACCTACAAGGATCCGCATCGCTATGCCACCGGCATGATCCACGTCTTCGTCAACGGCATCGCGGTATTGCGCGACGGCGTGCCCACCGGCGCGCTGCCGGGGCGGGTGGTGCGTGGCCCGGGCTGGCGCGCGCATGCGATGCCATGATGCCGCCGGTCATCATCCTCGTCCGCCCGCAGCTCGGGGAGAATATCGGCAAGGCGGCGCGCGCCATGCTCAATTTCGGGCTCACCGAGATGCGCCTCGTCGCGCCGCGCGACGGCTGGCCCAACCCCGCCGCCGGACCGGCGGCTTCGGGCGCCGATCGCGTGCTCGACGCGGTGCGGGTCTTCGACGATGTCGCTCCGGCCATAGCCGATCTCGCTCATCTCTATGCCGCCACCGTGCGCCCGCGCGAGATGGCCAAGCCGGTGGTGACGCCTGCGGAGGCCGTGCGCGAGATGCGCGCGAGCGAGGGACGTGCCGGCATCCTCTTCGGGGCCGAGCGCTCGGGGCTCGACAATGACGAGGTGGCGCTTGCCGACACCATTCTCACGGTCCCGGTCAATCCCGCCTTCTCGAGCCTCAATCTCGCGCAGGCGGTGATCATCGCCGCCTATGAGTGGCACAAGGCGGACACCGAGGTGCCGCCGCGGCGCGAGACGCGCGACGGCCCGCCGGCCACCAAGGCCGATTACGAGGGGCTTTACGGGCAGCTCGAGCGCGATCTCGAGGCGCGCGGCTATTTCCGCTCGGAAGCGCGCAAGCCCGTGCAGATCCGCTCGCTCAGGACCCTGCTGCAGAACGCCCGTTTCACGAAACAGGAGATCCAGACCCTGCGCGGGGTCCTGAAGACGCTTACCTGGCCGTCGCACAAGTGATTCCCGGAAATTGGACGGGACTCTCAATATTGAATCTCAGACTCATCTCCCATTGCCTTGATTCGCAAGGATTCGTATCCTTGGCCCATGACGGCTGTCCTGCGATCGGGCCCGGGTGGGCCCATGGCGGTGCTTTTCGTCCTCGTGCTCGGCGGCTGCGTGTTCGCCGGCGGGGGCGATCGCTATTGGGCGATCGCGCCCGTTCATGACGTGCGCAACAGTCCGATTCCGGTGCCGCGGCCGGCAATGAAGCCGCATCCGCCGCGCCATCTCTTGGCCTCCAACGCTCCGCGAAGGACCCCGCAGCCGACGCGCGGGGCGAAGGTTGCGCCACGGCCGGGCCCGGCGGTGACGGTGCGACGCGGCGACACCGTCTACGGCATCGCCCGGGCGCATGCGGTGGCGGTCGCCGATCTCGTGGCCGTCAACCGGCTCGAGCCGCCCTATCTTCTGCGCGTCGGCCAGCGGCTCCGATTGCCCGCGCCGCGGATTCACGTCGTGCGCCGGGGCGACACCATCTTCTCCATCGCCCGAAGCCACGATCTCGCGGTCGGGGATCTTGCCCGAGCGAACGGACTGCATCCGCCCTGGCGCATCCGTCCCGGCGATCGCCTGCGCATTCCCTCGGGACGCGGCGCGGAGGTGGCAGTGGCGGCGCGACTTTCCCGAAGCCTGCCGGCGCCGCCGGCGCGAAGCGGGCGCGGATTCGACTGGCCGGTCGCGGGGCCCGTCGTCTCGACCTTCGGCCCCAAGAAAGGCGGGCTGCGCAATGACGGCATCAATATCGCCGCCCCGCGTGGAGCGCCGGTGCGGGCCGCCGAGGCCGGGGTCGTCGCCTATGCCGGCAACGGGTTGAAGGGCTTCGGCAATCTCATTCTCATCCGTCATGCCGCGGCATGGGTGACGGCCTATGCCCACAACGACGCGTTGCTCGTCAAGCGCGGCGACATCGTCAAGCGCGGACAGATGATCGCCCGGGTGGGATCGAGCGGCGGGGTCACCGTGCCGCAGCTCCATTTCGAGATTCGCCGGGGCGCGAAGGCCGTCGATCCGCTCCGACACCTGCCGCGGCTTACGGCCGCCGCACGCTGAGCCGCTCGTCCGCCTGTTGCATTCATATTGCATTCGGCGCTTTGCGCTTTATAGTCCCCGCCGAAACGTCCACGCTCCGATCAAGAAATGGATTTCTCATGCTGATCAGCCCTGCATATGCGCAAGCCGCCGGAGGGGCCGCGCCCGGCGGCGGCTTTCTCGACATGCTGCTGCCTCTGGCGCTCATCCTGCTCATTTTCTATTTTCTCCTCATCCGTCCGCAGCAAAAGCGCATGAAGCAGCACCGGGCGATGATCGACGCGGTGCGCCGCGGCGATACCATCGTCACGTCCGGCGGCATCATCGGCAAGGTGACCAAGGTTGCCGACGACGAGGTGCAGGTCGAGATCGCCGACGGTACGCGCGTGCGCGTGGTCAAGGGGACGATCGCCGAGGTGCGCAGCAAGACCGAGCCCGCCGCGGACTGAGACCGTTTCCCGGGGACGGCGTGACCGCCCGGTGGCGGGGGCCTGATATCGCCGCGCCGTCTCCAGCCCGGGCCGTCGGAAGGAGCCCGCAACAAGACCGATGGGACACACATGCTCGATTTCCCGCCCTGGAAAATTGCCGCGATTCTTCTGGTCTGCCTGGTCGGCTTCCTGACCGCCCTGCCGACCTTTCTCGGCGACGAGGAGGTTGCGGCGCTGCCCGATGTCCTGCCCAAGAAGCAGATCACGCTGGGCCTCGACCTGCGCGGCGGCTCGCACATGCTGCTCGAGGTCGACACGGAGGCCGTGATCAACGATCGGGTGGCCGATATCGAAGGACAGATCCGCGATGCCTTGCGCAAGGCGCGCATTCTCGCGAGCCTTGAGAGCAAGGGGCGCACGGTGACAGTTACCCTCCGCGACCCGGCGCAGGAAGCGGCCGCGCTCAAGATCATTCGTGACCTCGCGACACCGGTCGGCGGTGGACTTCTCGGCGGCGGTTTTGCCCGTGATATCGGCGTCAAGTCGCTGGGCCAGGGCCGGATCGCCGTTACCCTGACGGAAGCCGCCATCGCCGAGCGGGTCTCGAACGCCGTCGAGCAGTCGCTCGAGATCGTGCGCCGCCGCATCGACGAGATGGGCACGCGCGAGCCGACCATCCAGCGCCAAGGTGAGGATCGCATCCTGGTGCAGGTTCCCGGTCTTCAGAACAGCCAGGAACTGCGCGACATCCTGTCGAAGACCGCGAAACTCAGTTTTCACATGGTGAACGAGGCCGCCGATCCCGACCGTCCTCCGCCGGGCTTCATGACCCTGCCCGTGGCCGGCACCGGCGAGCGGCTGGTGATCGAGCGTCGGGCGCGGCTCACCGGCGAGCATCTCGTCGATGCCAAGCTCGGCTACAATCAGACCAATCAGCCGGTCGTCAATTTCCGCTTCGACGCCACGGGCGGCCGCAAGTTCGCGGAGATCACGCGCAAGAACGTCGACCGGCGTTTCGCCATCGTGCTCGACGATGTCATCATCTCGGCACCCAATATCAACGAGCCGATTCTCGGTGGCAGCGGCATGATCTACGGCAATTTCACCGTCCAGTCGGCCCACCAGCTCGCCATCCTGCTCAAGGCCGGGGCTTTGCCGGCGCCGCTGACGATCCTCGAGGAACGTACGGTGGGTCCCGATCTCGGTCAGGACTCGATCGATGCCGGCGAGATCGCGGCGGTGATCGGCATGATTGCGGTCGTCACCTTCATGATCGTCGTCTATGGCTGGTTCGGGGTGGCCGCGAATGTCGCGCTTTTCATCAATCTCGTCCTCATCGTCGGGGCGCTGGCGACGCTCGGGGCGACGCTGACCCTGCCCGGCCTTGCCGGTATCGTGCTCACCATCGGCATGGCGGTGGATGCCAATGTGCTCATCTTCGAGCGCATCAAGGAAGAGGTGGCGGCCGGTCGTCCCCCCTTGCGTGCGCTCGAAGCCGGCTACAGCCAGGCCATGAGCACCATTCTGGATGCCAATATCACCACCTTCATCGCCGCTTTCCTGCTCTTCCAGTTCGGGTCCGGGCCGGTGCGCGGATTTGCGGTGACCCTGGGGATCGGCATTCTGACGTCCATGTTCACCGCGATCGTTCTGACCCGCATGATGCTGGTCATCTGGTTGCGCCGGCGCCGTCCCCAGCGCCTGCCCATCTGACGAGGCCGATATGCCGTTGCAACTGATCCCACGCGAGACCCATGTGCCGTTCATGAAGGTGCGGCACATCGCCTTTGCCCTGTCGGCGTTTTTCGTTGTCGCCTCGCTCGCACTCTTCGCCGTGCGCGGGCTCAATCTCGGTATCGACTTCGTCGGCGGATCGACGATCGAGATCAAGACCTCCGGACCGGCGGACATCGGGCGCATTCGTTCGCTGCTCGCGGGGCTCGGGCTCGGCGACGTCAGCGTGCAGCGCTTCGGCGAGGAAGACGAAGTGATGATCCGCTTCGAAGAGCAGCCGGGCGGCGAGGAGGCGCAGAAGGCGGCGCAGATCAGGGTCGAAAAGGCGCTTCAGGAGGCGATCGAGGGCGTCTCGATCCGCTCCACGGCTTTCATCGGTCCCAAGGTCTCGCGCGAGCTTGCGCGCGACGGCACGCTCGCGGTGACGCTCGCGGTCATCGCCGTGCTGGTCTATATCTGGTTTCGCTTCGAGTGGCAGTTCGGCGTCGGTGCGGTGATCGCGCTGGTGCACGACGTCACGCTTACGATCGGTTTCTTCTCGCTGACGCGGCTCGAGTTCAATCTCTCGATCATCGCCGCACTGCTCACCATCGTCGGCTACTCGCTCAACGACACCGTGGTCGTCTACGACCGCATCCGCGAGAACATCCGCAAATACCGCCGCATGCCGCTTGTCGATCTTCTCGATCGCTCGATCAACGACACGCTGTCGCGCACGATCATGACCTCGCTGACCACGCTTCTCGCGCTGTTTGCTCTCTTCTTCTTCGGCGGCGCGGTCATCCGCGGCTTCACGGCGGCGATGATCTGGGGCATCGTGGTCGGCACCTACTCCTCGATCTTCATCGCCTCTCCGGTGCTGCTGTTCCTCGATCTGAGGCGCAGCGCCTTTTTCTCCGACGAGGAGACCCCGCGGCCCTGAGCCATGGTCGAGCATCCGCAAGAGCCGATTTCGATGAGCGAGCAGGACGATCCGTCGTTGCCGCTCGTCAGCGCCTATGGTCGCCGTGGCTTCATCGTTCAGGGGCGGCGCTGGCAGGGGGCGATCCTGATCCTCCCCGATGGCGTGCGGTCGCTTCCGGTGAGCGAGGCGGAGAGGCTGAGCCCGGAGGATCTGGCACCGCTATTCGCCGCCGATCCCGGAATCGAGCTGCTCGTCTTCGGCGGCGGCGCGCGTCTTGTTCGACCGCCGCCATCGCTTCGCGCGGCACTCCGCGACGCCGGAATTGCGACCGAGCCGATGGACAGCGGCGCCGCGGCGCGCACCTTCAATGTTCTCCTGCTCGAGGCGCGACGGGTCGCGGCGGTGCTGATGCCGCTTTGAATGTGCGCGTGTCGTCCGTCGCACCGTCTCAACGACTCGTCGCAGCCTGCTTGTGCGCTCGTGTCCCGCAAGGCACAAGCGGGAGCAGGGACGACGAGCCGGGAGATCTCGATCATGTCACAGAAAGGCCTTGCCGTGCCTTTGCTCAGCGCCGCGGTCGGCCTGCTCACGCTCTCCGCCTGCGCCGTTGCGGCCGAGCCGCCCGCCCCTCCGGCAAACCCCGACGAGGCCTTCGCCGATGCCCTTGGCGCGGCGGTGGAGACGCCGCCCGCGCCGCCCGAGGCTTCGGCAACCGCCACGGCCACGCCGGATGGCAGGAAGACCGTCGTCACCATCACCTCCGATGGCCGGACGCGGCAATTGGCCCTTGACGGGGACACGATGCTGCTCATCGACGGGAGCGGCAAGGTTCACAGGCTTGGCGAGGGGCGGCATCGGTTCCGCTACCACGTGACCGGAGACGGCGATGTGGAATCCGACGTGGATGTCGACATCGATCTCGATGAGGACGCGACGGCGACGGACGCCGGGAGCGGCCGCAAGATACGCATCATCGGCCGCCTCGACGGTGACCGGAGCATCGTTCTCGAAATGGACGCCGTCAAACGCGCTGTCGAGCGGGCGAAGGCGCGAGCGAGGCGCATGCAGTCACTGGCCCTGCGGCATCTCGATCGGGCGATGGAGAATGCCGAGCGCTATGCCGAGAGCTTCGATGTCGAACGCTACCGTGAGCGGATGGCGCGCGCGGGCGAGGCGCTCAAGCGCGCCGAGGAACAGATGCGCCGCGCCTTCGATCGCAGTTGGGACGAGGCGCTCTCGGCGGAGCTCGACGATCTGGCGGATGAGCTGGCACGGCTGCAGGAGCAGAAGACGGATTTGGCCGAGCTTGGTGAGCGGGAGCGTGAGAAGGTGATCGAGGCGCGCCGCGAGGCGCTGGAAGCTGCGCGCAAGGAAATCGAGAAGGCGGAGGCAATCCGCCGCGAAGCGCTTGCGCAGGCGGCCGAACAGGTGCGCGCGGCACGTGAAGAGCTGCGTGAACGGCGCAAGGCCCTGGAACGGATTCTGGCCGAAAAGCGCCGGAACGATCAGGACAGCGAAAAGAAGAGCGAAGACGACAAGAAGGACAGGAAGAAGCGATAGCGGGATCGATCCGGTCCGAGACGACGACAGGAGGCCTGGCGGCGGCGCCGTGGCGACGGTGCCGCCGCCCCATGTGTCGGGACTTTCGGCGATAAACGGAAGTCCGGGGTCGGGGCGGCTTCCCCTGATGTGCGGACGGGGGTAGAATGGAGATGCCCGATGCTGCGGCATCAGGGGGCACGCGGACATGAAGTGGATGCGCATATGCCCGGCTCTGGTTCACGCCTTTGCGCCTTTCTCGCACTGATGCTCCTTGCCGGCACCCCGGCGGTCGCCGGCGTGACCGGTCGGGCGGCGGTTCCGATGATCGACGAATTCAGCGGCATGATGGCCGATCTTGCCGGCGGGCAGGGGCTGCGTGATCGCGCCGGCAGGGGCGAAGGCGGGCCGGAGGTCGTTGCCGGAAGCGGCGGCGGGGCGGCCGCGATGCGCAAGCTCGATCGTGCCGAGGCACTGGCGGCGCTCGATCGCATTCTGGCGGCGCGGATGGCGATGCTCGATCACGCCGAGAGAATGATCGAACGGGCCGCCGCCATGCCCTCCTCGGGAACGCTGGAGAGCGTTCGCGCCGCAATCGCGGCGGCGCTCGAGGCGAACAACGCGGCCCTAGACGCCGTGCTCACCGCCGTCGATGATCTCGAGATCCCGCTCGAAACGCGACGGATGGTGCGCCGATTGATGGCCGGTGTCGAGGCGCGCCAGGAGCAGATCGAGGAGGTCATGGACAAACTCGACTCCGACCCCGATGCCTGTTCCGAGGACAAGGACACCGCCGCGCATTAGGAGCGCTTGTTCGTCATATCCGCCGCGTCTTCGAGACGGCCCCTTGCGGGGTCTCCTCAGGGCGAACGGGTCGGAAATGTTGGAAGAGCGGGGACGCAGGGGGCACGCGGCGGTGCGGGGCGCGGAGAAAAGAGAGGCTCCTTCCCCCGTCCTTGCCCGGCCTGATCGGGGACTCCATGGACGAGGCGGGCGCCGCAATGCAGGCGGCCATGGCGACTAGCGCGCGGTCCAGCCGCCGTCGATCGGCAGCGCCGCGCCGTTGAAGGACACCGCGTCTTCCGAGCACAGGAACAAAAGGAGCGCGCCGAGTTCCTCGATCGTGATGAAGCGCTTGTTGGGTTGGGCCGCGAGGATGACCTCGCGGACCACCGCATCCTCGTCGAGCCCGTGGGCGCGGGCCTGATCCTTGATCTGACCTTCGACGAGCGGCGTGCGCACATATCCCGGGCAGATCGCATTGCAGGTGATGCCGGCATCTTCCGCCGTCTCCAGCCCCACCGTCCTGGTCAGTCCCACGAGCCCGTGCTTGGCCGCCACATAGGCTCCCTTGTAGGGCGAGGCGACGAGGCCGTGCGTCGAGGCGATATTGACGATGCGGCCCCAGCCGCGCCGGCGCATGCCGGGAAGTACGCCGCGAATGGTGTAGAAGCACGACGAGAGATTGATGGCGACGATCGCCTCCCATTTCTCGGGCGGGAATTCCTCGATGGGCGCCACATGCTGGATGCCGGCATTGTTGACGAGAATATCGACGCCCTCGAAGGCCTCTTCGGCACGCTCGATCATGCGCGTGATCGCCGCGCCGTCGCGCATGTCGGCGTCGGAATAGAGCGCCCGCACGCCGTATTCCGCCTCGATGCGACGTCGCTCGGCCTCGATGTCCGCGCGATCACCGAAGCCGTTGAGCATCACATCGGCCCCCGCAGCGGCAAGGCGGCGGGCGAGCCCGAGGCCGATGCCGCTTGTTGATCCGGTGACGAGGGCGGCGCGGTCGGCGAGCGGTCTGGTCATCGGAGAAGCCTCCTTCGGTTATGCGGCAGTGCACTATAATCGACGCTCGAGCGACTGCAAAGCGCGCGCATGGCGCCTCCTGTCGCAGGGCGCGGCCGGCCGGGAATCTTAGGAATTCCCTTACGTCTGCCGCCGTAGAACAGAAGGCGACTTGTGTTGCGGCGAAAGCAGCGTAATATTGCAGGTGCGAAGGGCAGCCTGCAGAATTGCCCGCAAACGAGAAGGACCGTGATCGGCTTGGGGCTTTATACCCTATATGAGTGGCAGCATGCGGCGATCGCACCGATGCGCTTTGCGGTGGATCAGGTGCAGCGCTATCTGCGCAATCCCTACAATCCCTGGAGCTACACCCCGGCGGGGCGCGTCATGGCCGCGGCGTGCGATATCGCCGAGCATGTGACGCGGCGATACGGCAAGCCGCGCTTCGGGCTGGCGACGACCGAGATCGACGGTGCGCCGGTGGCGATCGAGGAGGAGGTTCTCGAACGTCGGGCCTTCGGGCAATTGCGGCATTTCCACCGTGCCGCGGCGCGCCCGGACGACCCGCGGCTCCTGATCGTGGCGCCGATGTCGGGACATTTCGCGACGCTTCTGCGCGGCACGGTCAGGGCGATGCTGCCCGATCACGACGTCTATATCACCGACTGGCGCGATGCCCGTGACGTGCCGCTCTATGAGGGCGGCTTCGACCTCGACGATTATATCGACTATGTCCGCGGCTGGCTCGCCGCGCTCGGACCCGGAACGCATGTGATGGCGGTGTGCCAGCCTTCGGTGCCGGTCTTTGCGGCGCTCGCGCTGATGGAGGAAGAGGGGGACCCGGCGACCCCCGTGACGCTCACCATGATGGGCGGGCCGATCGATACCCGCGTGAACCCGACGGCGGTCAACCGGCTGGCGACGACGCGGCCGCTTTCGTGGTTTGAACGCCATGTCATCACGCAGGTGCCGCCGCCCAACCCGGGCATGCTGCGCCGGGTCTATCCCGGATTCCTGCAGCTCGCCGGCTTCATGAGCATGAATCTCGGCGACCATCTCGAGCGTCATCGGGATTTCTTCCTGCATCTCGTCGCCGGCGACGGCGAGAGTGCGGAGGCGACGCGCGCCTTTTACGAGGAATATCGCTCGGTCATGGATCTGACGGCGGAATTCTATCTGCAGACGGTGGAAACCGTGTTCCAGCGTCATGCGCTGCCGACCGGAGCCTTGACGCATCGGGGCCGCAAGGTCGATCCGGGCACCATCCGTCGGACCGCGATTCTCTGCATCGAGGGCGAGCACGACGATATCTCGGGCCTCGGGCAGACCCGTGCCGCGCTCGATCTCGCGCGCAATCTCGACGACCGGAAGCGACGCTACTACCTCGCCCGCGGGGTGGGGCATTACGGTATCTTCAACGGCCGTCGCTGGCGCGAGCGCATCGCGCCCGAGGTCAAGCGCTTCATCCGGGAGTTCCGGGGACGTGATACTTGATGAACGGCCCTTGATCGAGGGACACGCGCCGGCAGCAGCGAGCGCCTCTTGCTCCTCGCGGTCTCTCGTCGCACAGTAGAGGGATGACGGGACCTCTCTGTTCATCCACGAAACCGGCGGCGTGAGGGAAGCGTCATGCGAGCGGCGACTGGGCTGATCTTCGCCATCCTCCTGCCGCTCCTTGGAGCGGGCGGTGCCGTGGCCGCACCGTTCGCCCTTGACGGCCGGCTCGCCCAGGGCGGACTTCTCGTCGGCCATGTCGCGCCGGGGGCGGCGGTGCGCCTCGACGGCGAGGCGGTGAAAGTGGCGCCGGACGGCCGCTTCGTCATCGGTTTCGGACGCGATGCACCGCCGGCGCATCTGATCGAGGTCGTCACCGCCAACGGCGCCACCGAGCGGCATCGCCTCACCGTCGCTGCGCGTCACTATCGCATCGAACGGGTCGACGGCCTGCCGTCGAAGAGCGTGACCCTGCCGCCGGAATACCGGGAGCGTCGTGCCCGCGAGACCGGCATGGTGCGAGCCGCGCGTGCCGTCGTCTCCGACCGGCTCGACTGGGCGGACGGTTTCGTGCTTCCTGCCAGGGGGCGGATTTCCGGGGTCTACGGTTCCCGGCGGATCCTCAACGGCAAGCCGCGCTGGCCCCATTTCGGGCTCGATGTGGCGGCGCCGGAAGGCACGGCCGTGGTCGCGCCGGCGGGCGGCATCGTGCGCCTCGCCGCACCCGATTTCCTCCTTGAAGGCGGAATCATCATCATCGATCACGGCTTCGGGCTGAGCTCGACGCTGATGCATCTGAGCCGTATCGACGTCGCCGTCGGCGAAGAGGTGGCGCAGGGGCAGCAAGTGGGCGCCGTCGGCGCCACCGGGCGGGCGACGGGTCCGCATGTCGACTGGCGCGTCAACTGGCGTGACGAGCGCCTCGATCCCGGCCTTCTCGTCGACCTGCCGGGTGAAAGCGAGGGGGGGCGATGAGGAGCGTGCTCTTCGCGTTCGCCCTCTCTCTTGCCGCCTCGCCGTCCCGGGCGCAGGGCGTCGACCTTTCGGGCGCGGTCGTCTTCGAAAGCGATCATATCGATCGCGGGCTCACACTCTCGGGCGGCGATCCGGCGATCGCCGGCAGCCTTTTCCTCGATCA
>CAZAEP010000044.1:0-13697 GCA_964484045.1 uncultured Sphingomonadales bacterium | reverse complement strand
CGGGGCCGATGTGCCGCTCAATGAGGAAAGCGAGCGCTATGAGGTCGATATCCTGTCCGACGCCGGCGTGGTGCGCACGCTGAGTGCGACGAGCCCCCTCGTCACCTACGATGCCGCCGACCAGAGCGCCGATTTCGGTGCCCCGCAAACGGCGCTCGAAATCGCCATCTATCAGATGAGCGCCGCCGTCGGCCGCGGTCTTCCCTGGACCGGCACCGTCTGACCCCGACCGGAGGATCCCATGTCCACCACGCCGCGCCTGCTTCTCCCCCATATTCTCGTCAATCAGTCGCAGAAGGAAGTCACCCACAATGAGGCCCTGAACCGGCTCGATGCCCTGATTGCGCTGACGGTCGAAAGTCTCGATCTCGGCGCCCCGCCGGCGACGCCGAACGAGGGCGAGACCTGGATCGTCGGCCCCGCCGCAAGCGCCGCCTGGGCCGGTCAGGAGGGGATGCTGGCGCAATGGCTCGCCGGTGCCTGGGCCTTCTATCCGGCGCCGGACGGCATGCGCGCCTGGCTCAGGGACCGCGCCGTGGAGGCGCGCTTCGAAGCCGGTACGTGGGTCGTCGGCGAATTGCGCGCAGACCGGCTCGTGCTCGCCGGCCAGCAGGTGGTCGGCGCGCAGCAGCCGGCCATCGCCGATCCCGCCGGCGGCACCACCATCGATGCCGAGGCGCGGAGCGCAATCGCCGCCCTTCTCGCCGCCCTGCGGCAGCACGGGCTGATCGCGCCGTAGCGCTCCGGCTGACTCATCCTTGTCCCGTCCTGCGGGAGAGGCGCCGGGGCGCAAGAAGGGAAATCAGTCGAGCCGCGCCGCGGCGGTTCCCATCCGGCACAGCGGCTCGTCGGCGACATAGGGGACCGGCGCATGCGCCGCCGCCTCGGAGAGCGCCGCCGGCGCGTCCTCGAGCAGGCCGGTGGCGAACCGGGCGACACGGCTGCAGAAATCGTCGATCGAACGGCTGGCCGAGGAGATACGACCGGCGAGCCCGGCGACATGACGATCGAGCGCCGCCCCGGAGCCCACGTCATGGCGTCGTTCGAAATAGGCGCGGAGCACTTCGGCCTCGCGGCGCAATGTGGCCCGGTGCACCTCGACGAAACGCTCATACAGCCGGCGCTGTCCGGCATCGCGGCTGCCGCGGCAGCGCAGCGCCCCGATCATCAGTTCGGTCTGGAGATGGCGCACCATCTTGGCTTCGCGCTCGGCATGCGTGACGCAACCTGCCGCGGCGACCCCGACGGGCAGGGCGAGCGTGATGAGCAATGCTGCCGGGAAAGCCCATCCCTGTCGCGTTTTCGACCGCTCGCCCTGTCCCATCGATCGTGCCATGAGTTGTTGTTTCCACGCCAACCGGCAGGCCGGGAGTCTCTGCACGATTCCTTAACGCCTTATGAAAGCGGTAATTTGTGCCAATTTTACCCGGTTTTCGCCCCCAGGACGGCGAGCCAGCGGCGCACCCGCCGGCGGTGCGTGGCGATGTCCGTGCCGCGCGGCGACCAACTGTAGATCGCCAGCGTCGAGCCGCCGTCGGGCGTCGCATACAGTCGCACCGTGACGACATCGGGGACCGTCATCGAGGGGTCGCGCTCGAGAAAGACATAGGTCTCATGCGCCGGGTCGAGGCGATAGCTGCGGATATCGGGCGAGATCTCGGCAAACTCGAACAGTCGCGCCCGCAGCCGCTCGACGGGCAGCGCGAAGACCGGCGCCGCGGCGTCGGGGGCGGCCTTCGGACAGGCATCGGGCGGGCACAGGAGATAGCCGCCCCTGATCTCGCCGGTCGAACGGTCGAGCGTCGCGAAATCGATTTCCGGCAGCGCGCGTCGCCCGATGAGGGTGGACAGCTTTTCGGGGCCGGCGAGCAGCAGCACGCCGCCGGCGAGGACGACCAGAACCGAGAGTGTGATGGCGATATTGCGGATGATGTCGAGCAGCGACATGCGGCAGGTCCTTACGCCCTGAGCAACAGTTTGGCCATGATATTGCGCTGAATCTCGTTTGTCCCGCCATAGATCGTGGCGGCCCGGGAATGGAGGAAATGCGCCACCCCGGCGACCGCTCCGAGGGGGCCGACCCCGGGCTCGTTGCGGCCTTCGTCCGACTTCGGATAGGGCAGGGCATAATAGCCGAGAGCGGTGACGTAGAGCTCCGAGAGCGCCTGCTGCAGTTCGGTCGCGCGCAGCTTCAGGAGCGACGGCTCGAAGCCGCGCTCCTCACCGCGGATGGCAGCGTCGAGATAGCGCAGTTCGGTGAGCTCGAGCGCCCGCACCTCGATATCGAGCGCCGCCAGCCGCGCCGAAAAGTCGGGGTCGGAGGCGAGCGTGCCGTCGCCGATGGCGGTTTCCGCGGCGAGACGGCGCAGACGCAGGAGCATGCGCTTCTTGGCGCCGACATCGGTGATCGCCTGCCGCTCGTTGGCAAGCAGGAACTTGGCGCAGGCCCAGCCCTTGCCTTCCGCGCCGACGCGGTTGGCGACGGGCACCCGGACATCGGTGAAGCTCACCTGATTGACGTGATGGCCGCCGTCGATGGTGATGATCGGCTCCACCGTGATGCCGGGCGTCGTCATGTCGACGAGCAGAAAGCTGATCCCCTCCTGCGGCCGGTCCTCCTTCGATGTCCGCACGAGGCAGAAGATCCAGTCCGCCCAGTGCGCCATCGTGGTCCACAGCTTGGTGCCGTTGACGATATAGTCGTCGCCCTCGCGGCGCGCGCTCATGCTGAGGGCGGCGAGATCGGAGCCCGCGCCGGGCTCGGAAAACCCCTGCGCCCACCAGACATCGCTCGAGAGGATCGGCGGCAGATGCCGCCGCTTCTGCTCCTCGCTGCCGAAGGTGTAGATCACCGGCCCCACCATGTCGAGGCCGAAGGGAATCGGTTTCGGCGCCCCGGCGAGACCGATCTCGAGCGCAAAGATATACTGCCGCGCCGCATCCCATTCGGCGCCGCCATATTCCTTCGGCCAGGCGGGCGCGATCCAGCCGCGCTCCCACAGGAGCTTCTGCCAGCGCACATAATCCGCCTTCTCGAGCGGTGCGCCGGCCTCGAACCTGTCTTTCAGGTCGCCCGGAACGGCGGTGGCGAGGAAGTCGCGCACCTCGTCGCGGAAGGCCCGTTCCGCCTCGCTGAAGCGCAGCTCCATGCGGCCATCTCCCCGCCCCGCAGGCGCCTGTGGGGGCGGTCCGGTTCGTGTCTAAAGCGCGCCGGCGAGCTGCATGGCGGCGCCCATGTCGCCCTCGACCTTGAGCTTGCCCATCATGAACGCCATCTGCGCGTTCTGCGTGCCGTCCAGAATCTCCCTGAAATCGTCCTCCGACACCGAAATCGTGCAGTCGGCGTCCGTGTCCTCGTTGTCGACCGCCGGCGGCGAGACTCTGCCGTCGATACGGATGACGCCGCTATCGCCGAGATCGAACTTGATGACGCTGGAGATCGCCGACCCGGCGACCTTGTCGCGGACGGTCTGGGTCAAATCGGCAAGGCTCATGTCTGGTTTTCTCCCTTGAGAGCGGTTGCGGTCGAAGAGTGCTCTATCATGCCGCGGTGGCGCTGTGCACCCCCGGCAGCGGCAGTGTGCGCCTTCAGGGGCTGCCGCCGCTGCCCGTCTCTTCCTCTTTCTTCTTCCTGCGCTTGAAAAGGCTGTCGAGCCCCTTCTTGATCGCTCCTTCGACCTTTGCGCCGGTTTTTTCGCCGAGCTTGTCGTCGATCTTTTCCTTGAGCGCGCCGGCCTTTTTCTCGAGACGCACCTTCAGATCCGTGTCGATACCGCCGAGCCGGTCCCTGGCCTGCGCCAGAAGCTCGCGGCCGGCGGCGCTCGCCAGCGCCTTCTTGACCTTCGGCAGGAGCGCATCGAGAAGCGCGGCCGCGACATCGGCCGGCAGGGCGCCCGTCTCTCCCCCGATATTCTCGAGCTCGATGTCCGGCAGGGCGAGCGCCTGATCGGAAAATCCGATGGCGCCGCCGCCGACGACGAAACGCGCCCCCGAGATCGTCAGCCGGTCGATGCGCAGTCGCGTCTCGGAGGGCGCGGCGTCCTCCATGCCCAGGCTCGCGATATAGGTGCTCACATTCCGCCGCAAGCGATCGAGATTGAGCCCTTCGGCACCCGGCTCGACGCGAATCTCCGGCTTGCTGACGGTGAGCGATTCGATGTGCACCGGAGACGAGAAGAGCGAGAGCGGCTCGAGCACCAGCGCAATGCGGTCCACGCGCACCGCATCGGCTTCGGAGAAGCCGTCCGGATTGCCGATCACGAGCCCCTCGAGATGGGCCTTGCCGTCGAGCGGCGAGAAGCCGAGCCGGGACAGGCGGATGTCGGCGCCGAGAATCGGCGAGCCCCGGTCGTGCACGGCGTCGCGGATCAGCGTGCTGCCATGCACGCTGAGCCAGAACACGCCGCCTGCGAAGACGAGGATCACAAGGACGAGGGAAACAAGAAGGACGCGCTTCATGGGATCACCTCTCTCGATCCGCCATTGCCCTCGCCGACTGTAGCAATTTTCTCCCACCCATGACGATGGTTAAAAAAAGATTAACGCCTCTCTTGATCCCGGCGCGCCATTGGGCAATGATTCGTCACCAAGTGATTCGGGCGTGACTCCAATTGCTTGCACCGCATCTTTGGAGTCGGACTCCATGTCCGGAGCAGGGGAGGGGGCGATGCACGGGACAAGGCGAGAGGGCGGGGCGCGGTTCGAGCCGCTTGATTTCCCGGCGCTGCGTCCGGGATCGGCGAGCAGCGGCCTGTTCGATGCCGTGTTCGAGGAGTGCGAGGCCGGGGTCCTCATCCTCGATCTCGATCTCGACCGCCTCCTGCTGCGCATCGCCGACGTCAATCCGGTCGCTCTCGCCTGGCTTGCGTGCGAGCGCAGCGCGCTTGTCGGAGAGAATTTCCTTAATCTCGTCGACGGCGACCCGGCGCAGGACAATATCCGGCGCCTGCGGCAGGCGGCGGCACGGCATCAGAGCGTGCATGTGCGGCTGGCCTTGCGCGGCGGCAATGGCGCCGGGCTCGTCGGCACCTTGAGCCTGCGTCCTATCGGGCGCGATCCGCAGCATCCGCGGATGGTGGCGATCTTTCGCCGCGGCTCGGAGTCCCTGCACGAGGCCCTGATTGCGGCGCAACGCGAGCGGGATGCCGCCCGCGAGGCGCGCGAGCGGATTCTGGCGCGCATGAGCCACGAGCTGCGCACGCCGCTCAATGGCATTCTCGGTTTTGCCGAACTGATCGGAGCGACCCCCGCGGATCAGGCCGATCTCGCCCGCTATCGCGACTACGCCCAGGATATTTCCGCAGCCGGTCGCGAGCTTCTGATGCGGGTCGAGGATCTGCTGACGGCGGCGGATGTGCCTGCGGCGGACGAGGAACGACGTCCGGCCGCGGTCGACATCGGCGCCGCCTTCGAGCGTGCGCTGCGCGTCGCGCGGATGGCATTGCGTCGGCGCGGCCTGCGTTTCGACCTCACGGTGGCGCCCGGCCTGCCTCGCCTGCGCGGTGATGCGGACGATCTCGGGCGCCTCTTTGACGCGGTGATCGATTTCGCGATCCGCGGCGCCCCGCCGATGAGCGTGATCGAGGGCGCCATAAGGCGGGCTTCCGATGGCGGCCTGATCGTTCAGGTCGAGGACGAGGGTGCGCTCCTGTCGGCCGAAGAGGTCGAAACGGCCACGCTGTCGACCGACGACGGGCGCGATGTCTATATCAGCGACGAAACCCGATCCTGTGCCGGACTGCCGATGGCCCGGGCGCTCGCCGAACGCTATGGCGGACGGCTCTTCCTTGGCGCGGCCGCCGACGGAGTCCGCTCCCGGTGCGTCGTCGCCTTTCCCGCCGAGCGTCTTTGCGCATGATCCGCTCCGTCCGCATGTCGGCGCCGTGCGATCGACGGCGCCGCTTCAATATGAGGAAAAAGTGCTTTAGGCTGGGAACGCCACGGGGCAATGAGGCGACGTCGTGACCCAGTTCGTGAATCTTCTGATCCTTCTGGCCGTCGCCGTCACCGGCGTGGCGGCCTCTCTGGTCCTGCCCGGCTTGCTCGGCGTGCCGCTCTGGCTGGTGGCGCTGCTTGCGCTCGCCGCGCTCGTCGGCACGCTCGCCGCGCTCGCCGGCTGGAGCCTCGCACGCATCGAGCAGCGTCTGAGTCGCCTGGAGGCGAGCGTCGCGCAGGTGACCGCGCGGACGGACGTCCTGCGCCAGGACCTGCAGACACTGGAAGCCGAAACGGGGGCCGCGGACAGCCGCTCGAGCGAAATGATCCAGGAAATGCGGGTCCTGCAGACGCTGCTCGGGCAGCTCGTGACGCGCAGCGGCGAGAAGCGGGGAAAGGTGCCGGCGAGGGCGGCGCCCGCATCGACGGAGGCGGGGCAGGAAGAGTCGCTCGACCTCGATTTCATCATCCGCAATGCGGTGTCGGAGAATCGCATCGATCTCTATCTGCAGCCGACGGTATCGCTGCCGGCACGCCGCGCCGCACATTATGAGTGCTTCTCGCGGGTGCGCGATCCCGAGGGGCGGGTGCTCTATCCGAACGAGTATCTGCCCTTGGCCGAAAGCTCGGGACTGATGGGCACGCTCGACAACCTTCTTCTCTTTCGCTGCATCCAGCTCGTTCGCAAGCTCGGCCATCGTCGTCCCAATGTGCGCTTCTTCTGCAATATTGCCGAAAGCTCGGTCATGGACGAC
The DNA here is from genome assembly GCA_964484045.1 of uncultured Sphingomonadales bacterium. Classification (GTDB taxonomy): domain Bacteria; phylum Pseudomonadota; class Alphaproteobacteria; order Sphingomonadales; family Rhodothalassiaceae; genus J134. Next base: position 7,008 of record CAZAEP010000044.1, on the reverse strand, counting down.
GAGTTCTTTCCGCAATTCCTGGACTATATGCGGGGCAATCGCGAGCTTGCGGACCGGCTCGTCTTCGAATTCTCGCAGCGGGATTTCCGGGAGATGTCGCGCGACACCCTGCGTGATCTCGGGGCGCTCGGAAAAGAGGGCTTCCGCTTCGCCATCGATCAGGTGGACGACATCGAGCTCGACGCGGCCGCACTCGCCGCCGAACATGTGAACTATGTCAAGATTGACGCCGACCTCCTGCTGCGGGACGGCGGCCCCTCGCCCCGGGACCTGCGCGAGGCGCTGGAAAAGCACGAGGTCGCCCTCATCGCCACCAAGGTGGAGGCGGAGGGGCAGGTGCTCGACCTGCTCGACCACGACATCAAGCTGGCGCAGGGATATCTCTTCGGCGAGCCGCGCCTGAGCCGCGACAGTCCGGGCGCGGGGCAAGAGATGCACCGCGCCTCATGAACGCGCATCGCTGTCCGCCGGTCCTGTTCCCGCGCTCGCCATCGGGTCGTGTGGCATGAGCGTCATCGAGGGGCTGAGGGCGCTCGCCGGACGCTTCCGCTATCTCATCTGCGATCTTTGGGGCGTGCTTTATGACGGCCGCCGCGCCTTTCCCGAGGCGCTTGATGCGCTCAGGCGTTTCCGTCGCGGCGGCGGCATGGTGGTCATTCTCTCCAATGCGCCGCGCCCCGCGACGACCGTCGGTCCGGCGATCGCCCGTCGCGGCATCGCCGGGCAGGTGATCGACGGGCTCATCACCTCGGGCGATCTGACCCGCGATTTCGTGCGCCGTCACTTCGCCGGCGGGCGCGCCTTCCATCTCGGTCCCCGCGAGGACAACGACACGCTCGAAGGCCTGCCGCTCGAATTCGTCGCCGCGCCCGAGGCGGCCGACGTGATCATCGCCACCGGCCTTCTCGCGCCAGGTGCAAGAGAGCATACGCCCCTGCTCGAACCGGCAGCGCACAAGGGCGTTCCACTTCTGTGCGCCAATCCCGACCGCGTCGTCATCCACGGCGGGCGCGAGGAGATCTGCGCCGGCGCCGTCGCCGATCTTTACGAAGCGCTCGGTGGTCCGGTGCACTGGCTGGGCAAGCCGGCGCCGCCCGCCTATGCCGCCTGCCGGAAATTCTTTGCGGAAAGGACCGGCGCGCCGGTGCCGGACGACGACATTCTCGTCATCGGCGACAGCCTCGTCACCGATATCGCAGGCGCCCGGCGCGAAGGCCTGCACAGCCTGCTCATCCAGTCGGGCATTCACGCCGCCGAGTACGCCGCCGATGGGCATGACGCGGTCGTGGAGCGACACGGTCCCGCCCCCGATTTCCGTCTTTCCCGTCTCGTCTGGTGAGGGGTCCCGCGCCGGGGCCGCAAGTCAGTCGAATAGGGCGTCGATCTCGTCCTGACCGACGGTTGCGGCGGGTTCCGGAGGGGGCGCGGCCGCGACGTCCTGCGGCGTCGGTTCCCCGCTTGCGGGGGAGGGGGCCTTCTTCCCTGCCGCCTTCTTCGGTTTCGTAGTCTTTGCCGAGCCTTTTCCGGCCGTGGATTTCGCCCTGGCGGTGGTCTTCTTCTCCGCGGTTTCCGCCTCCGTCGGTGAGGCGTCCGCGGCGATCAGCGCGTCGATCTCGTCCTGCGCCATGCCCTCGCCCTCGAGCGCCGGGCCGCGCAGGAGAGGATCGGCGGGCCCCGCTTCCTGCGCCGCCGACTGCGCCGCGGCGACGTCCTCCTCGCTGACGCCGAGAAGCGCCCGCAATTCGTTGATCCGGCTCTCGACGAAGGACAGGGTCTGCACCACCTTGGAAATCCGCTGTCCGGTGATGTCCTGAAAGGAACAGGCCTCGAAGATCTTGACGATCTTGTCCTGCACGATGGCCTGGAAGCCTTCGACGTCCGCGGGATCGGCGGCCATGATGGCCTCCGCCGATTCCATGATCGTGTTGGTCGCCTCTTCGGTCTGCTGCACGATCGCATCGAGCTCCATGCCGGCGCGCGGGATGCGGGCGCTTTCGAGATCGTGCGGCTCGAGCGAGGCGATCTCCTTGCGGGCGTTCGAGATATAGTCGCTGAGCTTGCGGCACTCGCGATAGATCTTGGTGTCGATGCTCCGGAAATAGGCCCGCATGGTGCCGATCAGCACCTCGGTCACCGACGCCACGTCGGCGAGTGCGAACTCCTGATCGCGCTTGTCGCGCAGATGATCGACGAGCGCCTCGATCTTCCGGGGGAGTTCTTCCGCGCCCATGCTCAGAATTCTCCGAGAACGGCCGCCAGTTTCTGCTTCAATGTCGCGGCATTGAAGGGCTTGACGATATAATTGTTCACGCCCGCCTTCTTCGCCGCGATGACATTGTCGGTCTTTGATTCCGCTGTCACCATGATGAAGGGCGTGCCCTTGAGCTGCGAATCGGACCGCACTTCCTTGAGCAGCTCGTAGCCCGTCATCGGCTCCATGTTCCAGTCCGAGATGACCAGCCCGTAATTCTTCGAGCGCAGCTTTTCCAGCGCCTGCGCGCCGTCCGTGGCTTCGTCGACATTGTCAAAGCCGAGCTGCTTGAGCAGGTTCCGGACGATCCGGAGCATCGTCTTGTAATCGTCGACGATGAGGATCGGCATCGTCTTGTCTACCGCCATAGTCATGCAAACCCTTGGCAAAACGCTTGTGATCGGGCGGGAAACGCGTCCCGCCGGTGAAAGACCGGGCCACCCTATGCCGCGGCCTCTAAAAAACTAGTTAATTGCCGGCCGATGCCGGTGGCGGCGGCGCCTCCTCGCTTTCCATGCCTTGTGCGGGTGCGACGGCACTGTTAAGAGTGCGCCGCCCTGCGGTTCGGTGTCGGCCGGACGCCGGCACCTGACCGCTTGACATGCCACCCGCCTCTGTCTGCTTGCGACGGGACGCCCTGTTCGTGGACATCGTTCGTCATCCGAGGGATTTGCGCGAGGACCTCAAGCCCTGTGTTGCGGCATTGGGCAATTTCGACGGGTTTCATCGCGGCCATCAGGTCGTCGTCGGCGAGGCCGGACGCCTGGCGCGGGCGATGCGGTTGCCGCTCGCGGTGATCACCACCGAGCCCCATCCGCGGCGCTTCTTTCGCCCCCAGGATCCGCCCTTCCGCCTCACGCCCTTCCGCGAGCGGGCCTGGCTTCTGGCGCATTTCGGGGTCGATGTCCTGGGCTCGCTCATCTTCGACCGGGACCTTTCCTCGCTCGCCCCGCAGCGGTTCGTTCTCGATTATCTCGTCGGCGGCTTCAGGGCGCGGCATGTCGTGGTCGGATTCGACTATCGCTTCGGTCACGGGCGTGCCGGCGGGGTCGACGTGCTGCGCTGGATGGGCGAGATGGAAGGGTTCGGGGTGAGCGTCGTCGCACCGGTGACGATCTCCGATGCCGAAGGCGGCGAGATCGTCTGCTCGTCGTCGCGCGTGCGCGATCTTCTGCGCCGCGGCGCGCCGCGGCGCGCCGCCGACATCCTCGGTCACTGGTGGGCGGTCTCGGCCCGTGTCGTTCACGGGGACGAACGCGGCCGCGAGCTCGGCTGTCCGACCGCCAATATGGAGCTTGGCGAGGCGCTTCATCCGCGCCACGGCATCTATGCGGTCCGCGCGGCCATCGAAGGCGAGGACACGGTCCGGGACGCGGTCGCGAGCTTCGGCCGACGGCCGACATTCGGCGATGGCGAGCCGGTGCTCGAGGTGCATCTCTTCGATTTCGACGGTGATCTCTACGAGCGCCATCTGCGCATCGAATTCGTCGATTTCCTGCGGCCGGAAGAGCGCTTCGACGGCATCGAGGCGCTCAAGGCGCAAATGGCGCGCGACTGCGACGCGGCCCGCCGTCGTCTTGCCGATCCCGCCAATGCGCGGGCGCGCTTCCTGCCGCCGACGCTCGACCGCTATCTTGCGGAGAACCCCGCTCCGCGAGGCGTTGCCGCAGGCTGACCCGGCCCTTGCCCGCCTGCGGCGGCATTGCTAAAAGGCGGGCATGACAGGGACACGGATCCGGCGCTGCACGCGAATTATGGTCCCGGCACGGAAATAAGGTGCCGGGCTCCTGCCGATTGGCGTATCTCCGATCAAATTGCTGACGAACATGAGGACGTTCGATGTCCGCTGACGAATCGAAGCGCGATTATCGCGCCACCCTGTTTCTGCCCAGGACCGATTTCCCCATGCGTGCGGGCCTGCCGCAGCGCGAACCCGAATGGCTGGCGCGCTGGCAGGCCGACGATCTTTACGGACAACTGCGCGCCGCCGCCCGCGGGCGGCCGAAATTCGTTCTTCATGACGGCCCGCCCTACGCCAATGGCGACATCCATATCGGGCACGCCATGAACAAGATCCTGAAGGACGTCATCGTGCGTTCGCGGCAGATGACCGGTTACGATGCCCCATACGTGCCGGGCTGGGACTGTCACGGGCTCCCCATCGAGTGGAAGATCGAGGAATCCTACCGCAAGAAGGGCAGGAGCAAGGAGGAGGTCGATCCGATCGAGTTCCGCCGCGAGTGCCGCGCCTTCGCCGCCCGCTGGATCGAGCGGCAGAAGGAACAGTTCAAGCGCCTCGGCATCGTTGGCGACTGGGACCATCCCTATACCACCATGGCCCACGAGGCGGAGGCGACGATCGTCGCCGAGCTCCTGAAGTTCGCCGCCTCGGGGGCGCTCTACCGCGGCGCCCGCCCGGTGATGTGGTCGCCGGTGGAGAAGACGGCGCTGGCCGAGGCCGAGATCGAATATCATGATCATGATTCGACGGCGATCGACGTCGCCTTTCCGGTCGTCCGGAGCCCGCTCGCGGCGCTCGCCGATGCCGCGGTGGTGATCTGGACGACGACCCCCTGGACGATCCCCGGCAATCGCGCCATCGCCTATGGCGAAGAGATCGAATATGTGCTGATCGCGGTCGACGAGGTCGCGGGCGAGGCCCGGGTGGCCCCGGGCGCGAAGCTGCTCGTCGCCGAGGCGCTGCTCGCCGACTTCGCGGCCCGTGCCGGGATCACGGTCTACGGCATTCTCGCGCGGCTCAAGGGGCGCGCGCTTGAGGGAACGGTGTGCGCCCATCCCTGGCGCGGCCGCGGCTACGACTTCGAGGTGCCGCTTCTGCCCGGCGAGCACGTGACGCTGGAGCAGGGCACCGGCTTCGTCCACACCGCTCCCGGCCATGGCGAGGAGGACTTCCTGCTCGGCCGGCGCTTCGGGCTCGAGGTGCCGCAGACCGTCGGCGACGACGGCCGCTTCCACGATCATGTGCCGCTCGTCGCCGGTGAACATGTCTACAAGGTCGACACGACGGTCTGCTCCCTGCTCGAGGAGGCCGGCGCGCTCATTGCCGCGGCGCGCGTGCGCCACAGCTATCCCCATAGCTGGCGCTCGAAGGCCCCGCTCATCTTCCGCACCACGCCGCAATGGTTCATCTCGATGGAGAAGACCGGGCTTCGCGACAAGGCGCTCGCCGGCATCGACGCCGTGCGCTGGGTGCCGACGCGGGCGAAGAACCGCATCCGCAACATGGTCGCCGAGCGGCCCGACTGGGTGATCAGCCGGCAGCGCGCCTGGGGGGTGCCGATCACGCTGTTCGTGCATCGCGAAAGCGGCGAGATCCTGGTCGACGCGGCGGTGAACGCCCGTATCGTCGCGGCGGTGAGGGAAGGCGGGGCGGATGCCTGGTTCGAGGGCGACCCCAGGCGCTTCCTCGCGCCCGCGCACGACCCGGAGGCCTATGAGCCGGTCACCGACATTCTCGACGTCTGGTTCGATTCCGGTTCGACCCACGCCTTCGTGCTCGCGGCGCGCGACGATCTCGCCTGGCCGGCCTCGCTCTATGTCGAAGGCTCGGACCAGCATCGCGGCTGGTTCCAGTCGAGTCTGCTCGAGGCCTGCGGCACCCGCGGCCGTCCACCCTATGAGGCGGTGCTCACCCACGGCTTCGTGCAGGACGCCGAGGGGCGCAAGATGTCGAAATCGCTGGGCAATGTGGTGGCGCCGCAGAAGGTCGTCGAACAGTACGGCGCCGACATCCTGCGCCTGTGGGTGGTCGGCACCGATTATTTCGAGGACGTGCGCATCGGCGACGAGATCATCAAGGGGCAGGTCGACGCCTATCGCAAGATGCGCAACACGCTGCGCTTCATGCTCGCCAATCTCGACGGGTTCGCGGACAGCGAGCGCCTCGACCCGGCCGAGATGCCGGACCTCGACCGCCTGATCCTGCATCGCCTTTTCGAGCTCGACCGGCACATTCGCCGCTGCATCGCGGATTACGATTTCAATCCCTATTTCCAGGCGCTCTATCAGTTCGCCACCGGCGATCTCTCGGCCTTCTACTTCGATATCCGCAAGGACGCGCTCTATTGCGACCCCGCATCGAGCCCGCGCCGCCGCGCCGCGCGCACGGTTCTCGATACGCTCTTTCACCATCTCACGCGCTGGCTCGCCCCGATCCTCGTCTTCACCGCCGAGGAGGTTTGGCGCACGCGGTTCGGGAAGGCGGCCGCGAGCGTGCATCTCGAACAGTTTCCCGACGTGCCGGCGGCCTGGCACGATGCGGCGCTGGAGGCGACATGGCGCAAGGTGCGCGAGGCCCGCCGTGTCGTCACCGGCGCGCTCGAGCTGGCGCGGCGCGACAAGGTGATCGGCTCGTCATTGCAGGCGGCGCCCGTCGTGCATGTGGCGGACGCGGCGCTGCGGACGACCCTCGAGGGAGTCGATTTCGCCGAGATCTGCATCACGTCGGCGCTTGCGCTCAGCGCCGAGCCGGCGCCCGCGGACGCCTTTCGCCTCGAGGACGTGCCCGGGGTGGCGGTCGTCGTCGCGCCGGCTGCGGGGGAGAAGTGCCAGCGCTGCTGGATGGTTCTCGAGGAGGTCGGTCACGATCCGGCGCATCCGGATCTCTGTCCCCGTTGCGCCGGAGTGGTGGGCGGGCTGGCGGCCGAGGCGCGCTGATGCGTCGTATTTTCGCAAGAGGAGAAGACGTGTCGCCGGCGGCGCGGCGGCTCGGCTGTGCCGTGGCGGCGGTCGTTCTG